>JAYRFH010000029.1:0-12464 GCA_041908405.1 Candidatus Zixiibacteriota bacterium | reverse complement strand
CGGATTCAACTTCAGCGCCTCTTCATACGATTTAATGGCGCTCTCGTAGTTATTCATGCGGAAGTAGGTATTCCCCATATTATAGTGGGCAGCCGCCTCGACCTGAATATCCTGCGTGCGCAGCGCTTTCTGCAATTTGTCAATCGCCTCTTCGTATCCGCCATCATTTGCCAGCGCCGTCCCAAGATTGTAATCCAGTTCCGGCGAGGTCGGGTTGTCGGCCTCTGCCGCACGATACTCTTCCAACGCCGTCTTGTAATCCTTTTTCTTGAATGCCTCGTTCCCCTTCCTGACCGTGCCAATAAAATCGGCAAACACGGTCTGGACGGCGAAGAAAAACACCAGGCTCACTATGATCCACGTCTTACGCATTGGTCGGGCTCTCCACGGCCTTCTTTCTTTCTGGAACAAAGAACTCCGCCACCAGCAGTATCAGGGCGATCAACAGTGGCCACTGGTAGCGATCATCATACTTGGTCACCAATGTCCCTTCGAGTTCTTTCTTCTCCATACCCGCAATATCGTCAAAAATCTTGTCCAATTCCATCTCTCCGGCAGATGCGCTATAGAATTTGCCGCCGGTCGTCAGGCTCAATTTGCGAAGTGTCGCTTCATCCAGCTTCGTCATGATCACTTCGCCGTTCTCGTCTTTTTTAAATCCAACTTGGTTCCCCTGTCGGTCCAGTATCGGGATCGGCTCACCCGCCGGATTACCGATTCCGACCGTGTAGACCTTGATCCCGTCATTCCGGGCATCGTCAGCCGCCTGTTCGACATTCCCGCCGAAATCCTCGCCGTCGGTCAGGATCACCAGCACCTTGTGCTTTTTCTCTTTCGACTCAAATGACTTCTGTGCTACCTGTATGGCTGAGGCGATCGATGTTCCTTGAATTGACACCGACTGGTTATCCATCACCTGCAACAACAGCCGTGCGGTGCCCAGATCGAGGGTCAGCGGGCACTGTACAAACGCCTCTCCGGCAAACGCGATCAGACCAATGCGGTCTCCCTTCAGCCGGTCAATGATCGATCGCAGCTCCTGCTTCGCCTTCTCCAGCCGATTCGGCTTCATATCCTGAGCAAGCATCGAGTTGGAGACATCGAGCGCGACGATGATATCTATCCCCTCCCGTTTCAACATCTCCAGATGCGTTCCAAACTGCAGTCTCGCCAACGCGATGACGACAAAGGCTAGACCAAGGATCAAGAGTACCGCCTTCGTCCGCTGGCGGGCGAATGAGATATATGGCGCGGTCCGAAGGATCAGCGGAAGGTCTCCAAATCGGGACAGTATCTTCTTCTTGCGAGCGATCGCCCAGAAGAGGAATATCCCGACCAGCAGGACACCCAACAGTAGCGCGAAATGTATCGGTTCAGCGAATCGCATAACTTACGGCAACTTCCTAAAATAGCTGTTCGCCAGCACGATCTCCAGCATCAACAACGTCAACCCGCCATAGACGAACCAGTGAAACAGCTCTTTATATTGAACATGCGACGCGACCTTGCGTTCAGTCTTCTCCAATTCATCGATGCGGGTGTAGATCTCGTTCAATTCTTCACCCGAGCGTGCCCGGAAATATCGACCACCGGTCCGATCGGCGATCTGCTGCAAGGTCTTTTCGTCGATCCGAGTCGGCTGATAGACATACCGCTTGCCGAATATCGGGTCCTGCACCGGAAACATCGCGTTCCCCGGTTTCCCGCAGCCGATCGTGTATACCTTGATATTCATCGCCTGCGCCAGATTGGCCGCGGTGAGCGGGTCTATCTCTCCGGCATTATTCTCACCGTCGGTCAGAAGAATGATCACTTTCGACTTAGATTCACTCTCGCGCAAACGGTTGACCGCGGTCGCAATCCCCATCCCGATCGCCGTGCCATCATCGACCGTCCCAAAATCAACCTGATCAACAAAATTGAGCAATACGCCATAATCTGTGGTCAACGGGCATTGCGTGTAGGCATACCGCGCGAAAACTACCAAGCCGATCCAGTCATTCGTCCTCTTCTGGACAAACTTCTTCAATTCTTCCTTGGCCACATACAACCGGTTGTTCGGTTTGAAATCTTCGGCGGTCATCGAGGATGACACGTCCAGCGCCATCATGATATCGACCCCCTCGGAAGTCACATCGGTGACCTCGGTCCCCGACCGGGGACGCGCAAACGCCAGCACCAAAAGCGCGATCGCCAAAATCCTCAGAACAGCCAGAACAAATCGGTAGCGTTGCCGATTCGAACGCGCCGCGCGCTTGACGATTCGTACGTCAGAATACTTGAGCGTCGCGGATTGGAACCGATGACGTTTGACATAGAAGAGCCACATCCCGATCAGGATCACCAGCCCCGCCAACAGTATAGCGACCGCCGGGATCACCAGGCCGGATTCGCTGAAGAGATTGAGCGCCAGCCCACCAAATTCGAGCGCGTTCATTGGCCGCCTCCCGTTGATGGCGTCTGCGCGGCAGACCCGGCGACATGAAGCTGCGTCTGCTGACGGCGCTCCTCTTCGACGCGCACCAGGCTGACAATAGAGTGCGCGAGGTCAAAATCCTCATCCGCTCGTTCGCGTGTGGGCACATATTTCGCAAATTTAACCAGGTCCGCGTGCTTTAATAGCTCGGAGGTCTGCGAATACAGTCCGTCTGGAAGCTCCATCCCCTTGAAGATCGCCAGAAACTCCTCGGTCGTCATATCAAGCACGGTGATGCGATAGACGCGCCCCAGGAATCCGCGAATGATCTCCGTCAACTCGATATAGTACTCCTTGTACTTCTCTTCTCCCAGCAGCGGGCCGGATTGCAGGAGCGCCAACTTCTCATACGCGATCTCCCATGGCGGGCGAAAATCCACCGGCTCCGCCGCTTCCGGCTTCTTGCGCAATCTCCACCAAAGGATCAATCCCGCCAATAGCGCGACAATGAGTCCGCCCACAACATAGTATGGCACCCATTTCCGCTTGAATTCGTACGGATCCTTCGTCGGCCGGATATCCACCGAATCTCCGGCATTCTCAAGCATCGACTTGATCTTGATCGGCACCGGCTCGGCCAGCATCACTTTGCGGCTCTTGTCCGGCATCTCAAACAGGATCGGGATCGGCGGAATGATATAGTCACCGGTCGTGAACGTACTTAAGACAAACGTCGTGGTCGTTTGAGTACGCCCGCCGTCAAGTTTCTTCTCTTTGTCCGGGTCGTAATCTTTGACGTCAAACGCCCCCAGGTTGGCACCGAGTGGCGGTGGAACCAGCGTGATCGCCGAATCATGCACGATCGTCACTTCGTACGTGATCAGGTCGCCGATGAACACTTCCGCCTTGTCTACCGAAGTCGTGATGGTGATCCCCGGAATCGACTTCACGGTATCCGGGTCCGCCTGCGCAAACACGCACGAGGAGACTGCGAGCAGTGCAAATGCGACCACGCGAAAAACAGCGATTATGTTCAGCGATCTCTTCATTAGAGGTTTTGATCCAGAAATTCGACTTTCTCAGCTTTAGCCAGATTATCCAGGTACTCGGCATAGGCGGACTGCGCCTTCTGCGACTGATAATCCATCATCACCTGCTGTTTGACCGAATCAAACGGCTTGTTGTCGTATCGCGTATCCTTGTTGGCCAGATAGAAATTGTGCACATCCTCGGCCTCTACCTTCAAGCCGGGAAAAACCTTTTCTGAGAGATATTTCTGCACCACCAAGGATTTCAACATCTGTTCCTTCTGCTGCGCGATATCCGGATCCTTGTCCATTCCCTCTCGCATCGCGGCACGATACATCAGTTCGACTCCCACATACTGCCGCAAGAACTCCCGCTTGGATTCCTTCGATGTTATCTGCCGTTGTGACTGCTCCGGCAATGACTGTATCTGCTTCTCGACCTCAGATCGATAGATCGTTTTATCGCCTATTTTGGCAACCGGTACATCTCCCGGAACAGCCGGCTTGGCATCGATATCCGTCGCCACGCCCAACTCCCTGCGCGCATCCAAATGGTGCCCGATCTTCTCCAGCGAAGTCACCAGATTCTGCGACGCCTCAGAAACAAACGAGCCGCTCGGGTCATATTCCCGCGCCCTTACATACCAAGCCGCCGCGCTCTCGAAATCCTTCAGATCCTCGAAATAAACTTTGGCCACGAGGAAGCAGATATTCCCCTTCTGCGTGTTATCCAGTCCGCCGTCTTCAAGGATCGATTCGTATTCCTCGATTGCCGCGGCGAACAGCTTATTATCCCGCAATTCCCCAGCGATCTTCTTGGCCTTTTCAACATCGATCTTCGCGCCGCCTGAATTGCACCCGGCGACCAGCGTCAATCCGCACATCAGACCCACGATAACTATGAACTTGCCCAGACGTAAACCCTGCATACTCGTTACAGTCTCCGTTCCCGCATTTTGAAGAAATTGATCAGCGGCACGATGTACGACTGATCGGTCCGAATATTGATAAAATCGAGGTTTATCAACTGGAAGCTCCGCTTGAGCGCGGTGACATCTTCCTGCGAACGCGCCGCGAACTCCTTCCTGAACGCGCGCGATCCGGTATCCACCAGGATTACCTCGCCCGTCTCCGTATCCTCAAGCTCTATCAGTCCGAAATCCTCGAACACTGTTTCTCTCGGATCCGTGACTTTTATCCCGATGATATCGTGCTTATTGTTCGCTATCTGGAGTGGCTTGTAGAATCCCTCGGACATGAAGTCCGAGATGAGGAAGATCACCGATTTGCGACGGATCACTCGGGACAGATACTCCAGCGCCCCGGCGATATCGGTCGAGATCCCGGTCGGCTTGAAATAGAGGATCTCCCGGATCAAACGAAGGACGTGCGCGCGCCCTTTTTTGGGCGGCACGAACTTTTCGATCCGGTCGGTGAAAATGATCAGCCCGACCTTGTCGTTATTCTTGATAGCCGAGAACGCCAGCAGCGCGCACAACTCTGCGGCTGTCTCTGATTTGAACCGTTCGCGTGTCCCGAATTTGCCCGATGATGAAGCATCAAACAGCAGCACCACCGACAGTTCTCGCTCCTCGCGGAACTTCTTGATATACGGCTGCCCCGTGCGTGCGGTCACGTTCCAGTCGATCAACCGGATATCATCCCCCGGCTGATACTGACGCACCTCCTCGAACTCCATCCCCTGTCCCTTAAACGTGGAATGGTATTCGCCGGAAAACAGGTCGTTGACCAGCCGCCGTGTCCGGATCTCGATCCGCCGTACTTTTTTGAGTATCTCTTTCGGGATCATGCTCGACTCATGGTACGTCGATAGCGTCAAATACCTTCTTTACGATATCATCCGACGTGATCTCTTCCGCTTCAGCTTCATAAGTCAACAGGACACGGTGGCGTAGCACGTCCGGCCCGATCGCCTTGATATCCTCCGGCGTCACGTAGCCGCGCCCCTTGAGGAACGCGTGCGCCTTGGCCGCAAGATTGAGATAGATCGTCGCGCGTGGCGACGCTCCGAACGAAATCAGGTTGCTCAGGTCATTCAGGCGATACTTCTGCGGCTCGCGGGTCGCAAAGATCAGGTTGATGATATATTCTTTGATCTTTTCATCGACGTATATCGAGCGGACCACTTCGCGCGCCCGCACGATATCCTGTGGCGAGATCACCTTTTCAACCTTGCGCGTCTCGACCGCGGTGTTGCGATCCATGATCTCCCGCTCTTCGGTCGGTGTAGGATACCCGACCTTCAGCATCAGCATGAAACGGTCGACCTGCGCTTCAGGAAGCGGATAGGTTCCTTCCTGCTCGATCGGGTTCTGCGTCGCCAACACAAGAAACGGCTCATCCAGCTTGTAGGTGGTATCGCCGATCGTCACCTGCCGCTCCTGCATCGACTCTAAAAGGGCCGACTGCACCTTGGCGGGGGCGCGGTTTATTTCGTCCGCCAGAATAATATTGGCAAAGACCGGCCCTTTGCGCACTGTGAACTCCGCTTTCTGCGGATTGTAGATCATCGTCCCGATAAGGTCGGCCGGCAGAAGATCCGGCGTGAACTGGAGACGACTGAACTTCACCTGAATGGCATCCGAGAGGGATTTCACTGACAGAGTCTTCGCCAACCCCGGCACACCCTCGATCAGGATATGCCCGTTCGCCAGTATACCGATCAACAACCGGTCGATCAGATAGCGCTGACCGACGATCACATTGCTGATCTGACCCTGCAGCTTGTCGACGAACGAGGACTCTCGCTCGACCACCGCCTGGATCTGTTGAATATCCGTGTGCATCGATCCTCCACTCTATTTCTTCATCTGCATTTGTTCAAAGAATGTCCGTACTTCGGACTCCAGCCGGATCGTCTCCCCCGGTGTCGGCGGAAGCGGGCTAAACTTCTCGCGATCCGCGCGAAGTATCCACCCCGTGATCTTCTCCTTTTCCGCCTCAGTCAGGCTGGAATTCTTGATCCCTTCCGCAATCTCTTCAGCGGAATTTCCGGCAGTCGCCACACCGCAGGTTGCCTGAACAAAGCTCACCAATAGCTTATACAACCCTGTCTGAAACCGCTTCAAATCGGTCCCAGATTCAGCCTGCAGCTGAGTTAGCCCTTCCAGGACAAGCGTGACCGGTGACTTCTCCTCCGGAACGGGGCTCTTTCTTGTCTTCACGAATCGAAACGCACCCAGGCCGGCAACAGTGGCAACTGCCACCCAGACGACTATCCACCCCCACAAAGGGAGGAGCGAAAATGGTTCACCCGATTTGCTCACCGGCTTTGCCGCGGAGACGGTCAGGGTCATGGCCGATGTGGTCAAGTCACCCGGTATTGAATCGGGCCAGGAGACATAGTGGATGGTCATCGGCTCAATGCGCGCCAGACCCGAACCGGTCGGAACTAAAGTAAACGTGAAGGTTTTCTGTGTAGTCTCCCTTCCAGCAACAACTTGCGACGAGACAGAAGTCGCGAATCGCTGAACCCTGAGCTTCTCCAGGGTCGGCTGGACCGGACGGTCAAAAATGTATGTAGCCTGACTGCCGGGCCACTCTACGGTAATCGTCAGCATAGCCTGATCTTCGTATGGAATGGATGTCTTGTCGAGCGACTGCGCAAGGTCTATCCCCTGCGCAGTAGTCACCGCTGACCCAAATACCAAAACTGTCAGAATCAGGATTATCTGTTTATTCATAGTCCCTGAAATGCCTGCCGACCGCCTTATCAAAGGTCCACTAAACTAAACCCTGATAATGATTTGTCAAGTTCTAAGGTGGCCGGATTCACCCGCTATCAAGGGGATTATACTGCCCCCGGAGCCGATTGTTTCCCCAGTTAACATTGTTTAACGTTCAGGCGACCAGCAATGCGACCAATCCCACCACCATCCCCGCCTTCAATCCCCGCCGCGCGCGCGCCAAATGAACCTGAGTCGGTTTCCAGTACGCGACAACCAGCAATGTGGTCAGCGGGATATTCAGAACACATATGATTATGAGCAGATATCCGAGCCCGTACCATGCCATGACGTACGGGATCATCGTGACAAATGCCAGCAACAGATACAGCCCCAGAGCTACTCCCAGCGCGGTGCGCTCACCAAGCCAGAGAGCAAGCGATGACCCGCCACTGGCCCGGTCCCCTTCCATATCCTCAACATCCTTCACAATCTCTCGTATCAGGTGAAACCATACGGCGAATGCCGCGGCAATCAGCGGGCCGGGAAGCACCAGAGTTGAATCACTATCGACCGAAAATCCACCGCACACAAACGGGAGTCCTGCAAGCAGGGCCACAACCAGATTCCCCACGACCGGGATTCGCTTGAACGAGAGATTGTAGCCCAGCAACACAAGCACCGCACCACTTCCAATGATCCCAACCAACTTCTCGGACATCAGGATGAAGATCACAGCACAGATATGAACCACCATCGCAAGCGCGACCGCGGCGCGGTGGGATATGTCACCTGCAGGAAGCGGACGGTCCGGATGGCTGATGCCGTCAGTATGTCGGTCGACGATATCATTGACCACATTCCCCCCCGCGCAGATGAAAAAGACTCCGAGCGAGGTTATCCAGAGTGCCGACGTCACCTGAGGTCCCGCGGTCAGGTAAGCGCCGACGAGCACACCCGCCACCGCCAACAGACAGTTGCCGAGTCGGATCAATCTGAAATATGATAGGATCGACACGCCCCAATCTACGGCGTGCGCCAACTGGAGGCAAGATTTAGAGACCAGAGATAAACGTGACCGAAAGATACGGCTGGTCGAAACTCAGATCAGGGTTCCAGCCAAGTGATAGCTGAATCGCTCGCTCGGGAGTCACAAGCGCGATCCCCCCGCCAAAACCTTGTCGATATATCTCAACGGTTTCTCCAGCGAGCGGAATCTGCATGAAGGCCCCATCCCAGAATCCGAATAGATATCCGCCGCCAAACCGTAGGCGCGGCTCGAATGAAGCATGCGCGCCGCGCTGAGCCGCGAATTGCTCCTGCTGGTACCCACGCAGACTCCCCGGCCCGCCAAACCAGTACAGCTCGGATATCGGCAATAACTCATCTTCTGTTTCCACGCCCATGTATCCCAGATGCGTCATTAGCACAAGATCACCTATCACTGGCCTGAAGAGCGCGGCAGACAATGTTGCCCGAGTATTATTGAAACCTCGCCCGGACCGTGTGCTGTCTTCATCGACTGCCCGGTACGCATATCCCACCGATGTATTCAGCGAATACCCCGACGACGGGTTTTCGGGATCATCCAGTACATTTCGCGCAAAGTTCAACTCAACTTCGTAACGGCTGTACCCCGCCGAATCGACCGGCTCCACTCGCTTCCATCCCCCCAGCAATCCAAGTGTACTCCCCTGAGCCAGTTCAACATCTATTCCGGCTCGGGCCGTGAACTCGTAGAATTGCTCACGATAATCTCGCGTCAATATCTCCGCGCGAAGCTCCGATCTCCCTAACCAATTCGAGGGCTGACTGTACGCAAGATCAAGCAGATTCCTTCCTTTCTGACGGCGTTCCGACCGAAACGACACCTGTTTCCCCTCACCAAATAGATTCGGGATCTGCAGTGAAAGATTCCAGAGTAACCCTTCCGCCTGGTCGTTCTGGTACCCTATCCCGCCCGCGAGATTAATCTGCGGTCGCTCTATGAACCGTATGTTGATATCCGCTTGGCCGTATCCGGAGAGTGGTATTATGGTGATTGGCGGAAGATACTGCAGATACTTGACGGCACGGGACTGCTTCTCGATTCGGGCGACAAGTTCTTCGGTCAAGGTATCCCCCGGTCGTGCCATCAACTCGCGTTCAACTACGCTTGGCTTGGTTCGTCCCAATCCTTCAAATACAAGTTTGTTCAAGGTCACGACTGGCCCCGGAGTGACACGCAATCGCACCACGATCTTCGTTCCATTTCGTTCCAACGCGCTTACTGCTCCACGCGCGAAATAGAATCCCCGCGCATAATACTGCTCAAGTACCGCATTGACCGCCTCGTCAAGAATAGCGTGTGTGAACGGTCCGGAGACATCGACCGCAACACTCGAGTCCCCTTCGACCTCTATCCGCTCCATGAAGCAGCGCTGCCCGGAAGATATATCGACCGTATCACCCCTCCGCGCCACCTCAGCATCCAGATACCCCTCGCCGACCAATAGTGACTTCAGCGAATCGATGCCGAACTTCTCCACTGTCTGTGCGCTGATGCCGTATCGTCCAAGCAGTTCTCCCACATCTTTGACTTGGTCGGATGTGATCTGAATTGGAGTCGCGTATATCGCGCTCGCGGCACACAGAATGATTTGCATGAGAAGTATCCGGGCTTTCAAAATGTCGCCACCACCTCTCCTCGACCGGAGACCCGACCCGGACGATCATCCGAATGACGACCACTGAAATTGAAGTTCGCTTGAAGTCCCTGACGAAGCGCGTATCTGAATCCGACCGTCCAGAGAGCTCCCCGCTTTCCGTTGTGATCATCCGTCAAGGTGTACGAGAAATCGTCTGATAATAACTCGAATGATTGGCGGTATACTTCCAGATCAATCCGCAATTCTCCTCTGGAAACGGCACGCACCTTTCCCCCCAGAAGTACGGCGAACAGGTCCGCCTTGTCGTCTTGCTCCGAGACAGCACGACGAGCCGATAGCCCCGCGCTCCACTCAAATTGAGTCTGTGGCCTCCGTACCAATACGGTCCCGCGAACTCCGTCGATCGACCCCGCACCGATATAATACTGATCCCGGTCGGAGCGAAACATCTCCCCCGTCTGCTCCAACAGCATCCCGCCAGATGCCTGTTTCAGCGTGACACTCCCGCGGCTCTCTTTGCGCTCTTTCCCCACTCCGCCGATCGTCCGCTTTTCAAGTTCATCTGTGATCGCCAAGTTCACCGCGTAGAAGTTCTTCCATTGGAACAACCGTAGTTCGCCGTCATAGCGGCGAGAAAGTAGCAGATACGGCTGCGATCCATCCGAATAGAACGGCAGCACCCACCATGCTGATCGCTTTCCCCCTTCCACCATCTCTTCGCGAATATTCGAAGCTACCCGCACCGACACATCCTTCAGTTCTTTACTGAGAAGGAAGCTTTTCTCTCCGCGCGCTACCTCGGCCCGCTCCGACAGCAACTCTTCAACTTGAATGTAATTGCCATATGCATCCGGCAGGTACTGTCCGTTCTCCAATCGGTAATTCCCCCGACCCGGTTCAACCTCCAGGTAGCTGATCCCCCGTTCGTTGCGAAGTTCGTTGGATATCAAATACGATGCCTGCGTCTGCAATCGGCGCCGGCTGTCCGAGTAGCTCAGCGAGCCACGTCCAAGGAAATTGGAGCTCCGTGCGGTTATATCGTCAAGTCTCTGCCACCCCAGTTCACTGGTGATACTGAGATTACCAAGCTGCCGTGTCGAATTCGCCAATATCCGATCCCGAGCGCCCGAGGCAAACCAATTCAGATGCAAACTATCTTCGTCATACCGTTCGTAACGGATGGATTCAGTCGACGACCCGCCTGTCAGTTCAAATCGTCTGAACCTGAGCCCTGCGTCTGTTCCGGAGTAATTGTTGCGGCGACTATCATACTCATAGGTCGCTTGCGCTCGATAGTCACTGGAAAGGCGGTAGCTTGCAGCGGCCAGAAATCCGTTCGCGTCTCCCTCGGCTTTCGCGGCGACAGTATCAAACTTCGAAGCCAGCGACCGAACAACTGAATGGATGCTCCATTTCTCCGATGGTCTGACACTGATACCTACTTTACCAGAATTGACCTTGTATTGGTCGCCGTAGGTCAGTCGCGATACTGATGGAGTTACCACTACCCCGTTCAGAGGAGCGACGGATAACTCCGCCTGATGAAGCAGTTCGTTTTCGGTCAGTCGCCAATTGTACGGCAGGAAGAATTCGCGCGAGAAATCCGCCTGATTCAGTCGTTCTCGTATGTTGAAGTCCGGCTCACGATACCGTCGCTCGAATCTAAGATATCCCTGCTCCCCATGCAGAAGCCAGTCTTTCAGATACTCAAGTCGATAATACACCCCATCGTTGTCAGCATCACCGAGCGACGAAAGCAGATTCCTGTCATGTGAGGTCTGTCGAATATCAGCGGAAAGTCTCCCCGCGGGAGTGCGCAATCCGATCTGACTGGCATAGTAGTCAGTTCTCTCCGGTCGAGGGATCTTTCGCACCGGCGCATGATCCCCGTTGTTCGCGCCGACAAATTGGTAACTATTCCCCCCAACATACCGGTACTCGCCCTTACCGCTGCCTACGTAAGAGAACGTTATCCGAAACTCTCCATTGCCGCTCCCCACGTATGTCCAGACCGTGTCAGGAAGGCTGTCCGACGTCAGGATATAGTCTCCCGCCGAGTCCGCCACTACTCCCGTTTCATACAGATCCTGATCACCGCCTGTCTCCAGCAAGACGCGGTCCGCGTCACTCAATTCACCGATCAATAGTTGACTCTGGTCATCCCCTTCGCGAAACTGAGACACGCTCACCGTCAGAAGCGAGTCACGAATACTCACGCCGCCCCCCAAGGTAAGCATCTCCTGCCGAAAACTTGTCGCCAGCGGCTCAAAGTCGATCTCGATCCGACTTCGCCGGTCCATCGGATGCCGCGCCGTGAAGGTTATCTGACCCGCGGGATAATCTACAGTGTAATCTTTGTCCGCCCCTCGCTCCAGTTGCCGACCGTCAAGCCAGACGGTCTCTGATCCCGGCACTACTGGCGATGTGGTCTGTTCTCCTCCCATTCGATACGGTCCCTGAAACCGATCCTGCCCGGCAATCGATATAGATTGGAATCTCCCTTTGGGACGCGCCGCCCCAGCCTGCAGATGCCATGACGGATACGTCAATCGCATAGCCGCTCCCGACACCTGCTTAACTGGACTGCCGAACTCTCGCGTAAGTGTAATGTCACCGATCTGGGCGTGCAGACGTTGCGAGCGAAGTTGCAGGTTCAACTTATCCAACTCCGTCAAGCGGCTGGTCG
>JAYRFH010000028.1:0-2612 GCA_041908405.1 Candidatus Zixiibacteriota bacterium | reverse complement strand
TGCGCCGTTTCCGGACGCATGTAGACTGTCGCGGATTCATCCTCGACCGGCCCCATAAATGTCTTGAACATCAGATTGAATTTGCGCGCCTCCGTCAACTCGCCACCGCACTCCAGCGGCGATTTGGACGGTTTCAGCGGACAGCGCGCTTCTTCCAGCTTGTCCGCGCGGAAACGGGCTTTGCACTTTTTGCAGTCGACCATCGGGTCGGTGAAATTCGCGACATGCCCGGAGGTCACCCAGACCTGCGGATGCATCAGGATGGCCGCATCGAGACCCTCAATATCATCGCGGCGGTTGGTCATGGCATCCCACCAGAAGGTCTTGATATTCCGCTTCAGTTCCGCCCCCAACGGACCGTAATCCCAGCAGGAACCAAGTCCGCCGTAGATCTCCGAGGAGGGGAAGACATATCCGCGACGCTTGCATAGCGAAACGATCTTGTCCATGGTGTCCGGGGTGGCCTGTTTTGCGCTCATCGCGAATCCTTCTCCAACGTCAAATGGCTGTTTCTCAGCTTCTCCAGGAACTCCAGTGATTTCAGTCCCGACACCAGCCCGGATTGGTAGCTGAGGAATTTGGTCAATGTATCGATCAGTAGCGAGGCTTCCTGGTATCCGATCGGGACGGTCGACGCTTCATCCAGCGACGCCGTCTGCAGGCGAGATAACACCCGGTAGCTCTCGGCAGAAAGCCCAATATAATACTCTCCCTCCCGTTGGCAAGCGGGACATACCACCCCTCCTCGTTCGGGTGCAAAGAGCACCGGCTTCTCAATTTTGGTTCGATGATTCGTCTCTTTGCCGCAATCTATACAATACGCCAGCGAAGGATGGTACCCGAGATGCGAAAGGAGGCGGAGAAAGTAAGCGAGGAAAATCGCTGGAAGATAGTGTTTCTCCACAGTGTCGATATGCCGCAGATAACTGACCAGGTAGTCGTACAGCAACGTATGAGATTCTTCTTCAGGGAGCAGCAGATAGAGCAATTCGCAGGCCGCCGAGCCGTAGGCCAACCGTCCAAGCGTTCCCTCTCTTTCGAACGAGAATTGCTCGATCAGATCAACATCGTTGATATACCCCCGTTCGGTCTTCTCGGAATAATGAAAACCGATCTCCAGCCGCGAAAACGGGATCAGTCTCCCCCGCTTCGAGGTTATCGACCGTCCCCCCTTGTCAATCAACGGAAGCTTGCCGAAATCACGACTCAGCACGACCACCGTGCGGGATGATTCCGCCCAGTTGAACATTTTGAGAATGACGGCTTCGGATTTTTCGCGTGCCATATACCGTTTTACCGGTAGCGCAGGCGATAGAGCGTCTCATTCGGCAGCGCCATGTGATACTTGGTGCGGGCGATGTAGGAGATATAGAGCGAATCTGAGCGAAGCATCTCCCGCTCATGTGTCGCGTCGATGAGCAACGTCAGTTGGCGACGGTTGGCCTCTTCCAGCCCCTTCTTCTCCAGTTCCAGGCGAACGATACGCGGCACACCATAATCACCACTGACAAAAGACCAGGCGAAAAAGAGACCGATCAGCCAGAACCCGATGGTTATCAAGCGACGACGGGCGTGCGGGTTCTCCTTAGCCAGCCGTTTGACGAACGACCCGGCCGGGGTGAAGATCGACGGTTTCGATTTGGTAACTCGACGAGGCATGCGGCGAATAAATGCCTGTTCAATAGCCTTGGCAAGATTTTTTCAAACTTCTTACCCGCCAATCGCTTGCCCGACGCGCTATCACTCGTGCCGCAAACAAACTTGACATCCCCCTCCGCTCTGCGTATTCCCCTTCCATCTAACGGTTAATTGCATGGAGGCTCGCATGGAAGCGCAAATCGGAAAAGTCGCCGGGGTCATTTGGGATATCCTGAGCAAAAAGGGAGAGGTCAGCCTCTCACAACTGCCGAAACTGGTCGCCGAAAAAGACACGCTCGTGTACCAGGGCTTGGGATGGCTCGCGCGCGAGGGGAAGATCAGCTATCGCAGCGACAAGAACCGGACATTCGTTGAACTGAAGAAATAATGAAAAAAGCACAACCGCTTTCGCGGTGTGCCTTCCAACAAAGTCGAAAAAAAATGCGCCATCAAGGACTCGAACCTTGGACCCGCTGATTAAGAGTCAGCTGCTCTACCAGCTGAGCTAATGGCGCATTCGATATCATAAGTGAGGGTGGAAGGGATCGAACCTTCGACTCCCTGCTTAAAAGGCAGGTGCTCTACCACTGAGCTACACCCCCAGCCGTTATCGTGACAAGACGGTTTCGACTGGACTTGCCGGGCGCGATCACCCGGCCACGCGGCCTAGCGCCCGCCGTGCCAGACGCCTAAAATAGCCAGAAGCGAATGGATGTCAACCGGTTTTTCCCCTCGACCAACACCGCAATCCCCTAAATCCGCCAGGGGTGTGTTGCCTCACTCCCGCTCCGCAATCGACCAGACCACAGTAAGTTCCATCACCCATCCTGTGCTCGTTTTTCACTCTCCGGAAAAGATATTTACCTGACCCGATCCATCCGTTATGTTGAGTTAGTCTGCCCCGCACTCACGCTCGGCCGACCGAACCAGAATGGAAACGTACCGCTGTGAAGATTCGCCACAACGCTGAAGAT
>JAYRFH010000027.1:0-6517 GCA_041908405.1 Candidatus Zixiibacteriota bacterium | reverse complement strand
ATCCGGAAGATCATCACCGGCGGCGAAGTTGAGCATGTCGGGTTTGGCACATTAGTCATGGCTTTTTCAGTGGTGGTCAACTTCTTCGTTTCGCGCTATCTGTTCAAGGTCGCCAAATCAGAGGATTCAATCGCGCTGGAGGCTGACGCGCACCACCTCTCCACTGATGTCTACACCTCGCTGGGAGTAACCTTCGGCCTCTTCCTCGTCTGGTTCACCGGCTGGCAGATAATAGATCCATTGATGGCGATAGCCGTCGCCCTGTTGATAGGTCGGATCGGATGGAAACTGACCCGCGACGCAAGCCGACACTTGATGGACTACCGATTGCCCGAACCTGAGGTCGACCAGATACGCGAGATCCTGAACGCCGAGACGCGAATTCAATCCTGGCATGATCTGCGTACGCGGAAGTCGGGGAGCTATCGCCATATTGATCTGCACATTGTATTGCACAGCGACTCATCGCTGATGGCGGCGCACGAGATCGCGGATGACCTCGAACGCCGTATCAGCGACCGCCTTAATGCCGCCCACGTGGTCATCCATACCGACCCCTTCGACGACTCGATCCCCCAGCCTAACCCCTAGCGAATCATTCAGTTTCGATTCTCGCCGAATTAGCTCTTGTATCTTAAGTTTCCACGGCATTTGCCGATATCTCACAAAGATAGCGGAGAATCTCAGTCGGGGATTTTCTGGGAGAGTAAACAACTCGCTTCCGATGGTTCCTGGGTGCGACGGATCGTGGATAGTCGGGTGAGGCGTCTACAAATGGCGCGAGGGATGACCGGTTAATAATGACAGCAATCGTCATTAGTATTGTTTCGCTGTTCATACAGGCTTACGTCGTATATGTAGCGGTCCGGTTACTCATTAATACGCGCCACCGCGTGGCTTGGGGATGTATTAGTGGCGGACAACTTATCATCTTTCTCCGCCGATGTTTCGAGTTGGCGGCTTACTTCGACCTCAACAATTTCGAGCCAAATCTCACCTACACGCTTATCAGCCTCGCGGTCTCCATCTGCATGGCGATCGGTATGCACCTGGCCAAGCGGATGATCGACCGGATGATGGAGAGCAACGAGCGGCTCACCATCTCCGAGGCATATCACCGCGGACTGATGGACTATGGCTCGGAAGCGATCTTCATCGTCAATCCGGAAGGCCGCTATGTCAAGGTCAATCAGCTCGGCCTCGACCTCGTCGGATACTCGTTAGAGCAACTAACCAAGTTGACAGTTCAGGATATAATCGATCCCGACGAGGTAACACGACTTCCCCTGCGGTGGGAAGAACTGCGCCGGGGCGACTTGGTCATCTCGCAGCGAAAGTTCCGCAAGTCGGACGGCAGCGCCATTTTTGTTGAGATGCACTCTCGCAAGCTCCCCGACGGCACCTACATGTCCTCGGTGCGCGATATTACCCATCACTATGACGCAACTGCTCGTTTGCAGTTCCAGGCCAACCTCCTCGATACTGTTCAGCAGGCCGTTGTGGCATTCGGTCTCGACGGTCGGATCACTTACTGTAACAAGTACGCGATCGAAATGTATCGCTGGCAGGGACGTCAAATAGTGGGCGCTTTGGTCAGTGACATCCTGAAGACGAATCTGGATTCCGAGATGCTCCGGCAGGCTCACGCGTGCCTGGTGGAAGGGCGACGGTGGACCGGTGAGATACAATACCAGGACTCCCAGGGGAACTGGGCGCCGGCCATGCTCATCCAATCTCCTCTCTTTGACGCGGATATGAAGCGAGTCGGATCCATCGGCATTTCGTTTGACCTGACTGAACTTCAGGAGGCCGAGCAGGCCGCCGCGCGGGCGGAGAACCTCTTGAGAGAATTCATCGACGCCGCGCCCTTTGGGGCCCACCACTACGAATTAATACCGGACGGTCAATTGATCTTCGCTGGAGCTAATAGCTCCGCCGAGCGGATACTTCATTTCGATCACGCCCCGCTCATTGGGAAACGGATCGAAGATGCCTTCGCGGGTCACTTGGAGTCGAATATTCCCGAGATATACAGGTCTGTCGCGCTGACCGGCGTACCGTGGGAGACTTCGCAGGTCCGCTATAGTGATGGAGTCCTCGACGGCGCCTTCGAAGTATCGGCGATCCAAACCGGCCAGAACAGGATGGTGGCCCTCTTCAAGGACGTGACCGATCGTGTGCGCGCCGAAGAAGCGCTCCGTCAACGCGAGATCAGACTGCAGACCATCAATGATATCGCGCGCGGCATCACCGAGCAGGAGCCGATCGAATCGATCATCGAACGCGCCCTGATGAGTATGTTCCAGGCCTATCCAAAGTACCGCGTGGCCTTTGGTGAAGTGACGGATTCGGATCAACTGCGGTTTAAGCGGTCGCTGCAGCCTTCCGGACGAGGCGGTCTGATCGGCGTCAGTATCGAACTGGGGACAGATCAGTTTACACTGGATCGTCTGCGTCGCTCTGAGATACTCGCGATCTCATCATGTGATCCGAACGAGGTGAACCAGAGAGAACTGGCGGCCTCACTTGGTTCTGTGGGAGCGGCCGCGCTCCTCGCTGTTCCCGTCATTCTGGATGGCAAACTCTTTGGGTCTCTCAGCTTTGACAGCGACAGCCCTGCCACGTGGACCGAGTATGAGATGAAATTGCTGCTTGAAGTGGCCGGGTACCTGCAGATCGCCTATCGCGACAAACACTCGCAGCAATTGAGAGAGGAAATGACGGAGTCATTGCGACGGAGCGAGGAACGGTTCAGACTGGCCTTGCGCAATTCGCAGGTCATCATGTTCCACCAGGATCGTGACCTCCGCTACACCTGGAATTACAACCCCAAGGACGAACATGTCAACGCATTGATCATCGGAAGGACCGACCACGAGATCCTTCCTTCCGAATTGGCTGAACGCCTGGTCGCGATTAAACGGCAGGTGATGGAGACTCGGGTAGGACAACGATTCGAAACCAATCTCGAATTCATGGGGAGAACTTCCTTCTGGGATTGCACGATCGAACCGCTGCTTGGGCCAAATGATGAGGTCATCGGGATCACCGGTATCTCTTCGGAGATCACACAGCACAAACTCCTGGAGAGTGAACTTCGCAACTCCGAGTCGCGCTTCAAGACTCTGGCGGACAATCTGCCGGCCTATGTCTGGTTAACCGATATGCGGGGACACGTGACATACTTCAACCGCCAGACATTAGACGTTCTGGGCGGCACCTTCGACAGCCTCAAGGGCTCGCAGTGGCTGACCCATCTACACCCTGAAGATCGCCCGGCGTTCGAGCAGCTTCTGGCTAACTCGCTGTCTGCTTGTTTGCCATTTGAATGCACGATTCGCGTCCGACGGTTTGACGGCCAGTACCGGCATATCATCAACCGCGGCATTCCACAATTCAATGCCTCCGGCGAACCGATAGGTTATGTCGGAACCTGTTTTGATATTACAGAGCGCCTTGAGTCCGAACATCACTTCCGTGACATGGTCTCCAAACTGCGACTCGCTTTGCAGGCGGTGCAGTCGGGAACCTTTGAGTACGATATCGCCGGAAATCGTCTGGTCTGGTCGGAAGAGATGCAGCAACTATACGGCATCCCGGTCGGCACCTTTACCGGTTCATTCAAAGAGTGGACGGACCGCCTCCTGCCGGAAGAGGTACAAGAGACTTTGTCCAAACTGGCAATGGATGTCTCCCGCGGCGGTGGGATGCGTAATCAGTTCCGAATCCGGCGTCTCGACACCGGAGAAATTCGCTGGCTCGAAGCATCCGGTGAAGTGCAATATGATCAGGCGGGGAATCCGTGCCGCATGATCGGCGTGAACACAGATATAACCGAGCGCAAACGCGCTGAAGCGGAATTGCGCCATGCCGAATATCTGAGCAACCGGATGCGTGAAGCCTTCCTTGAGTTGAACCACTGCGAGTCGCTCGCTGAGACTGTTGAGCCTTTGTTGCGGGCGGCGCTTGACCTCTCCGGACTTAAAGCCGGCGGCATCTACCTTATTCAAGGTGACAACGCCGAATTGATACATCACGACGGACTGCCTGACGAGTTCCTCGGCATGGTCCGATCGATGCCTCTCGACACACCGCATGTCAAACTAGTGCTCGCGTCAGAGAAGGCCATTTACATGCCCGGGGATCTGCCAGCGTTAAAGGCTGTCTGCGAACGGTGTGGTATCAATCACATTTTCTCCTTCCCGCTTCGGTCGGGACGGGGCGAAGTGTTTGGTTTCCTCAATCTCGCGTCCTTTGATGCCGCGCCGCCATCGGAATCAAATGTTCTCGCCCTCGAGGCGCTGGTCTCCGAGGTCGGAATAGTCTTCCATCGTCTGCGCACAGAACGCGCGCTGGAAGAAGCCTCCATCCGTACCCGTATCCTGATCGACCAGTCCCGCGACAGCATCTCGGTCATTGCTCAGGACGGCAAACTCGTGGAGCACAATCAGCGCTTCGCCGAAATGCTTGGCTATACGCAGGAGGAAGTCGCTTCCCTGCATGTCTGGGATTGGGACTGCCAGTTGACCCGCGAGCGAATCCTTGATATCATCAACCAACTTGGTTCCACGGGGATGCTGTTTGAGACCACCCACCGTCGCAAAGATGGTTCTACCTATGCCGCCGAAGTGAGCGCTAGCGCGGTCTCGTTTGGTCAGGATAGACTGGTCTTCTGTGTCTGCCGCGACATTACCGATAGAAAAAACGCTGAGACCGAACGTGCACACCTCGAAAATCAGCTTCGCCTCGCTCAGAAACTGGAGACCATCGGCACCATGGCGGCCGGTATCGCGCACGACTTCAATAACCTCCTGGTCCCGATCATTGGATACACCGAACTGGTTGCGTCTGAGAAACAGTCGGGCAAATTTGCCGGGGAATATCTGCAGGAGGTTCTCAAAGCCGCGTATCGGGCCAAAGGTCTGGTCGCGCATATTCTGGCCTTCAGCCGTCAACAAACCGGCGAGCGCAAACCGGTACATATCGAGACGATCATCACGGAGGTCGTGGCGGAGTTGTCACGCACGCTGGACAGTTCGATCCTCGTCAGATACAGCGCGCCCGGGCAGACCTCGCCAGTGCTCATCGATCCGGGACAGATCCAGCAGATCCTGATGAACCTGTGTGAAAACGCTGTACATGCAATGGCGGAAGGCGGCGAGCTCTCGTTACAATCCGCTCCGTTCACTCAATCTCCGCTGACCTGTCCAAACTGCAAACGTCGCCTGCATGGTAAGATGGTTGAGATACAGGTGCGCGACTCCGGGTGCGGCATGGACGAGGGGACACTGAAGCGTATCTTTGACCCATTCTTCACCACGAAGGGAGTTGGAAAAGGGACCGGTCTCGGCTTGGCCGTGACGCACGGGATAGTGACGCAACACAGCGGACATATCTGCGCGGAGAGCACACTTGGCCAGGGCACAACCTTCCACCTCTTCCTCCCGATCGCGCAAGCCGAACAGGTTACTCACCACAGCCCACAACCCGCCTCAGCCGAGCGCGGCAATGAGTCCATTTTGATAATCGATGACGAACCTTCTGTGGCTAACAGCCACGCCGCCAGCCTGAATAGCCTGGGGTATCGTGTAACCGTCGCGTGCGATCCACGCGCGGGGATAACGCTGTTCCAGGATCGTCCGGAATCCTTTGATTGCGTGCTGCTCGACCAGCGCATGCCGGAGTTGACCGGTGATCAGGTTGCGGTCCAGTTACTGCGTATTCGACCGGATATACCGATCGTGATCTGCTCGGGCTTCTCCGATTCACTGAATCTGAAAAGCGCGCAAGATCTGGGGATCAGCGATGTGATCATGAAGCCGGTGATCGCGGCGGATTTGAGTAAGGCATTACGCAACGCGATGTCGCGTGCGACCGGGTCCTCGGTGTAACGAGCGACACGCCCAATCCGGCGCTGCTTATGCTACTTAATTGACGTTTTCGCTCTTCAATAGGCTCGCACGCTGCGGCAAAGTTGTTGCGGGATAATCTCCTCGCCGGCTCACACACATCGATGATGACATTTCTTGCACACAAAAGTATAGCCTTCTACTTAACAAAGACTGATTTATCCTTGACAATTCAGTCCACGAGCGATATTTTGGGACGTAATCGAATTCAGATCAGGTGAGCAGGATCTCACAGTAGTACAGTAGTATTTTTCGGCTATCCGGGCGCGAATAGACGAGGTTCGACCGGGCGTGGTGTACTATCCCCCAGTCGAGCCTTAGGGTGGGAGGCTGAGAGAGTACGCGAAGAGTATGCCCAACGGTGTCGATTTCTCTGGCCTAGCACCTGCTATCGGGTGCGCACAGTATCCGTTGAATTCATTGTTCGCCGAGACCGGCCTTCGCTGGGTCATTCCTCAGTTTCTCACCTACGAGCATTCCGGAGACGATCACTGGACATTCACTCGCCGGGATAAGCTTCGCACGCTAGTGCGGATGATATCTCGTCGGTATCGCCCGATGGGCTTAACCACAGTGATTCTCGGAGGTAACGCATGATCTATTTGATT
>JAYRFH010000026.1:0-3740 GCA_041908405.1 Candidatus Zixiibacteriota bacterium | reverse complement strand
TTCGAGAATCTGAGCGGCAAAGAACAGGTCGGAACCAAGATTACGGACTACTTCAATGTTCTCATGGCCGACGAAAAGAAATGCACGCTCGTCGAAAACGGAACCGTCTTCGAGGTAATGCGTCGACAAAGGATCCGCTCCGCTACCCTATTAACGGACTCGCAAATCGACAGTCTCGTCGCCGCCCTCCAGGTCGACTACTTGATCACTGGCACAGTGCTCGAGTTTGATGAATACGACGACAACTTCCTGGGCAAGATCCCCCGGGTATCCTTTAATACCAGAGTGATCGACTGTAAAACTCACAACACCGTCTGGGCTGCAGTCTCTCACGGTAGTGGCGACAAAGCGGAACTCCTGTTCGGCATCGGAGCGGTTCGCTCTGCTGAACAGCTGGCTGAAAGCATGGTGCAGAACGTCGTCGGCACTGTCACAGGGTTGTTCGCCAAATGAAGGCATTCCCTTTCGGCCTCCTCCTGCTTCTGACGTGCGCTACGGTGCAGGCCGGAGAGACCAAAACCTTGGCCGATTCCGTCTTCTTCACGTCATACACCTTTGAAAATGGGGTCGGAGGACGCCTTCGCGCTCCGCTGGCAGTCACCTGCGACCCGCATACCGACGAGGTTTTTGTCACCGCCGGAAAACGAGTCATCATTTATGACCGGGATCTGGATATCAAGTTCGCCTTTGATCATTTTGTCGCCGACCTTAAGACCGGCGAAATGAGACCCGGCGAACCGAGATCGGTAGCCGTAACCAGTGATGGCAGCATCTACCTGACCGACAACCTGGCGGACTATGTCGATCTATTGGACTTCCGAGGTGAGCAGATCACCCGAATCTACCCGAACCGAATACTAAACGATACCACGCTCAATCTGAAGCCGGAAGTCGTCGCAGTGGACGAAAATGATCGGGTCTATGTTTCCGTTTCCGGTGATTTGCAGACCATTCTTCTCCTCGACAGGGATCACAATTTCATAAGAAAAATCGGCGAAAAGGGTGATCGCGCCCAGGACTTCTCCTCACAGGTCGGGCTGGCCGTCGGCGAAGGTCTGGTTTGCGTCACCGACCTATACGCCATGCCAGCAGTTAAGGTTTTTGACACCCTGGGGCAGTTCAAAACAGGCTGGGGCGCACACAATGTCGACCGCGAGGACCTCTCCCTCCCGTCCGGAGTGGTGATTCACAAGGACAGCCAGGGGCGCCTCAGGATATGGATTGCCGATGCCCTTCGTCAGGTGATAAAGGTCTTCTCCGAAGATGGAGAATTCATATCAAATATCGGAGGATATGGGGAACGAGTGGGCGAGTTTACCTACCCAATTGGCCTAAGTGTTGGGACAAAAAATACCTTCTTTGTAGCCGAAAAAGTGCTCGGACGGGTCCAGCGGTTCGAAATCCGTCTCCCATGATACACATTAAATCATTACTATATAGTCAGTTAAATCAATTCAAAAATTGATTAAAAAGTCTAAAATATCCCTTGACATTTTTTTCCGTATTGCTATCTTTTTCACAAAACATCGTAACCGGATTTAAGACTTTTTAAGTCCGACACCCCGTAGGGTGGAAAGAGGTTGGGAAAGTAGTTAAATGAGAGCTTGTGAAGATTATCACAACATAGCTGGCGACTATCACCAGTCTTCTGCTATTCTCGTTTCCCCCCTCGCTAGTTCATTCGCACCAATAAATCATGACAATAGTAACCCATTTGAGCCAGTGAAAGGAGGCGACACCGGCACAAAGTCACTTTTCGAACGCACGAATATTGACAACTAAGTTTTCTTATTTTAACACTTTTTGAGGTAACGTAAGGTAACACGTATGAAGAAGCTAATCACTCTCGGAATCGCTATGCTGGCGTTCCTGGCGATCAACGCCACAGCCGGTGACTATCACTCCGGTACGACGTTGAACTGCGCTGAGTGCCACGTCATGCACTTTAGCGAACAGCACAATCTCACTGACGACGGCGTCTCTGGTCACGGTAACCTGGAACTCGGCGCTGGTGGCCCGTTCCATTATTTGCTGCGTAATCATGTCAACGAGCTCTGCTTGACCTGCCATGATGGTAACTCCTGGGCTCCGGACGTTCTCGGCGCTCCGACTGGTGCAGTCACCAACCGCCTTGGTGGCGCGTTGAACGAAGCCGGCGGAACCGTGACCGGTTATCATGAGTCCGATGGTCACTCCCTTGGTTTTGCTGGCGCTGCTCCGGGTCAGACCGGCGCTTCCGGCACTGCCGCTTGGGCCAATGCCGACGGTCTGGATTGCACCGACTGCCACACCCAGCATGGTCGCAAGGCCGGCTCGGGCGCCACGGCTACTTCCATCTATCGTAACCTGTCCTGGCCCGGCACCAGTGCCGCCGCCGGCTACATGAGCTATGCGGTTGGAACCAATGATCTCACCAAGGACGTCTTCGAAGTCTTCCCGGCTTCCTATGACAACGAGCACGTGAACTTCAACGAGCCGGTCGCCACTGCCTCCGACTACGCGCTGTTCTGCTCCAAGTGCCACGGTGACTTCCATGGCAACGCGGCTTCCGCCAACATGCGGAATCAGGCCTCCACGACCACCAATGCCGAATGGCTCCGTCACCCGGTCGCCGGGATTGATATCGGTGCTGCCGGCGGCGGCGGTTCCCGTATGTCCGCCTGGGGCGCCCGCACCTATCGCGTCAAAGCGATGTCCGCCTCCGGTAACTGGGGAACTCAGGGAACAGCCCTTGGCACGACCACCGGCGTCGGCGACTTCACGCCGAGCTGCATGACCTGCCACAAAGCCCACGGCACGCAGAATGCCTATGGCTTGATCTTCCCGAACTATGATTACAACACGGCCGTGACCCAGCCCATCACCGAAAACGGTGGCGGCGCTGATTACATGGGCCTTTGCAGACAGTGCCACGGTCAGTGAGACCTTGACTCTATCTGAATACTTGAAGGAGAGCCCAACGGCTCTCCTACTTTTTTGCGTACTACATTCAGAGGCCCGGTATGGAGACCTCTGTGTGCAAAGAAAAACGGCGGGTGCTCGCACCCGCCGTTTGAAGTATTCGATTGAAACTGTTCTCAGGCGTCGGCCGCAGCATCCGCCTTCGCTTCGGCGATGATCTTCTCAGCTGTCTCGCGAGGCACATCCTCGTAGTGCGAGAACTCGATCGTATACAACCCCTGCCCCTGCGTCATTGACCGAAGATCTACTGAATACTGGTACAGCTCGGCTTGCGGAACCTGGGCACGGATCTTCTGGTTCGGACCATCCGGATCCATCCCCTGCACCTTGCCGCGACGGGAGGACAGATCCCCCATCACATCGCCGGTGTACTCATTCGGCACCATCACTTCAAGATTGAAGATCGGTTCGAGAAGGACCGGCTTGCATTCCAGGAACCCCTCTTTGAAGGCCATCGAGCCGGCGATCTTGAATGCCATATCCGAAGAGTCGACATCGTGGTACGACCCAAAATAGAGCGCTACTTTGACATCCACCACCGGTGCGCCGGCCAGTCCGCCGTGGACCATCTGCTCAAGCACACCCTTTTCAACCGCTGGGATATACTTGCCGGGGATCACACCGCCGGTGATCTCGTTGATGAATTCGAATCCACCGCCGCGCTGGTTCGGTTCAATACGGATATAGACATCCCCGTACTGGCCGCGACCGCCCGACTGCTTTTTGTGTTTGTATTGCTTTTCTACCTTACCGCGCACCGTCTCGCGATAGGCGATTCT
>JAYRFH010000025.1:0-14551 GCA_041908405.1 Candidatus Zixiibacteriota bacterium | reverse complement strand
GATTTGAAGCTATGCACACTCCGCCCACTCCGTTTGCTCATTTGCTTTTATTTTGGGGATCGATCCAGAATCACTTCAATGCATTTAGCCTGAATCCGGCTGAATATGCTTCGAACGTGAAGGTACCAACATTGATGCTTCATGGCGCGCTAGATGAACGAGCACGGGTCTCCGATGCGCAGGCAGTTTACGATGCGTTGTCAGGGGAGAAGAAGCTTGTTATCTTCGACGGAGTCGGGCATCAGTCCTGCTTGGATTCAGACAGCACTCTCTGGCGAAATGAGATAACGGCGTTTTTGGGGAATAGTGGTCTGTGATCGCCGGAGTCATTCCAGCGATTCGGCGACAAACTGAGAACTGCCTAGCGCAGGTTGAGCTGTTCAGCCAGTGTCGGATCCGGCAGCGGAAGCAATTTCCCTTCACGCGCCAGCAACTGCATCAGGTCGTTCAGATCCTGCGCGTTCGCTTCGTTCAATGAATCCACCAGCTTTTTGCTGTAGATCCCGAACAGCGGCTGCGCCACTCCCTGGTGACTTGACTGGTAGCCCAGGAACGACTCTCCCTGGTAATTCCTGACCAGTTCGACCACCAGCGCGAGCGGGAAATCCCGGATCTCGGTCGATCCGATGAACACCGCGTCCGACCCGGAACGCCGCAGTGCTTCTTCGATACCATGCACCGCGCCATGCTCAGAGGTCTCGTCGCAGACGTGCGGGTAATTGAGATAGCGCTCACGGGCCTGATCTTTTTTCAGGACCAGCGTCACGCGCTCAAAGACCGCGGCGTAGCGACGGTACCCTCGCTCCAGGCGCGTCAGGTCACCATCGGGCTGAAAATCTCTCTCCTGATTGCTCTTCCCTCCGGCGAGGACAAAGCAATCCATCTCCCTGAATCGATTCTGCACAGACTGCTCCCTTCCATGCGAAAGACGAGATGATTGAAATTCGTGTGGGATATTCATTCCGGGATAACAGTAAACCAAAAGTGTCCTACTTCGGCAAGGAAAAACGAGAGGTATGCTGAAATCTCATGAAAAAACCGGCTGGTAAGCCGGTTGTGGATAACTCATCTCTGCGCCAGTGTCTCCGCGCGGCAGACGTCCTCGTCTGCCCGGCCACTTACATACTGTCTATCTCATCGGTGTTATGGATCGTCCCTGAGACTTGATTGAGCACCTTAATGCGGGTCAGCTTCTGGTCTGCCTCAAGACCCCAGCCGGTCACGACATCCCCTTTGCGGGTTACCTTTACAAAGGCATCCGTCTGGATCTTCTCAATGTCGGGATTCCAGTGCAGGTAATCGGTCTCGAGCATCGACTGCTCTTCCGATACAACCACCACATGCCCATAGACATGCAAGTGATTGGTCGTCTCCCTGATAAGCGCGGAATCACCATCCAGGACAGAATTGACATGCCCGAGCGAATCGAAGAACTCGGCGTGAACTTTGTACCCCATCGTGGAGTCCTTGGCGTCGAACTTGATGATTCGGTCGGCGTTGATACGCGTGGTAACGCGCTCCCCTTCAAGCAGATCGATAGTAGCCCCGCGCATCTCCGTGTCGGGACGGGTCGAATCGACCACTATATCGGTCTTGGTGGCACTCTCATGATTCGAGCAGCCGCCAAGCGCCACGGCCAAAAGGCCGGTCAGGATGATATTTCGGTACATTCCCATATCAGTCTTCATCTATCGGCAGACAACATGGGAATTATCAGGGGAGTGTCAAGGCATCTTTTCCGGGCGGGTGTTCCAGCGGGTATGAATCCACATCCATTGGTCACGGTGGGCATCTATTAATTCCTCTAAGGCTTTGGTACAGAGCGCGGTAGCCGTAATCGCGTCTGTCTCGACATCCCCCGTCCGTTGGAAACTGATCTCCGGACGGATCACTACCTTATACCGGTCACCGGGCATTCGAAGGCAAGCCATCGGCACCAGCGCCGCTCCGGTCTTTACGGCGATGATACTCTGCCCGATGGGGGTATTTGCCTCTCTTCCGAAGAACGGCACAAACGCCGACCGTACCCGCATTGAATCAATATCGATCAGAACGCCGACAACCCCTCCTTTGCGAAGCCATCCAACGATCATCTTGGGCGAATCGGTAGTGGCGATATTCACCAACCCGACAGATTCCCGATTCCGGACCAGCTGTTCGTTCTGCCGTTTATCGTACATCTCACGCCCGATCACCGCGCAGGAATATCCAAGCGACTGCATATAGGCGGCCAGTAATTCGAAATTCCCCAAATGGCCGGTCACCCCGAAAATCCCCTTCCCCCGTTTGGCCGCAGCTTCGAAATACTCCAATCCTTCGACTTCAACCAGCGGCCTGATCTCATCCTGGAAATGTTTCGCAAAACGGAGCACATCGACCAGGTTTCTCCCGCTATTAATGAAGAACTGCCGGCCGGTCTCCTCGCGTTCCGAGTACGACAGTTTGTCGCCGTAGGCGATCTGCAGGTTGTCATGCACGCGTTGACGGTCCCGATCGATAAGTCGCCATGCAAGTTTTCCGAGCCAGCCGCCGATACCGAGGGAAATTTTTCGTGGGAGGATATTCAGCGTCCAGATAAGCAGACGAGTCAGGTAGTAAATGAGCGAGTTCTTGAATCTTTTCAGTACACGCGCGGGCATCTAAGTATCGCCAATTCTTCTATAACTCACTACTTCCGGTCGGCCAGTGCCAGCCGTGCCCCCAGCGCGATAAAGACCGAACCAGTGAACCTCTTCTGGACCTTCCAGAAAGTCGGGCGGTTCTCCAGCCAACTTGACGCATGCCCAACGGCGAACGCGACTATCAACAACACGGTCACACCTGAAATATCAAACATGATCCCCAGCGTGGCCAGTTGTAGCCCTACCGATCCGCGCTCCGGATTGACGAATTGCGGCAAAAATGACAGAAAGAATAACGCTACTTTTGGATTGAGAATGTTAGTCACTACCCCCTGCCAGAAGATCCTTCGTGTCGATTCGCGGGAAACACTCTTGCTCAGATGCATCTGCTCTTTGTTACGGAATGTTTTGATCCCGAGATAGATGAGGTAGGCCGCTCCCAGATATTTAATCGCCATGAACGTCACTGCCGAAAACGACAGCACCGCCGACAACCCGAGCGTTGCCGCGATAATATGTACGATCGTCCCGGCACCTATTCCGAGTGCCGATGCTACCCCGGCCCGTTTCCCCTGACCCAGGGAACGTGTGGCGGTGTAGAGCATATCCGGTCCGGGGGTTAAATTGAGCGCCAGTGTCGCGGCCATGAAGATAGCAAGCTGCGAAAGGTCAAACATCCGTTGCTCCACGTGAGGAAGGTATTTTCGAAACGCCCGGGTTGACAGATATACCGGTTACACCAATTTCGATTTCAGAATATCATGCAGGTGGATCACGCCAACCAACCGTCCGTCCGGCGACACTGTCCCCAATTGCGTGATCGAGAATCGCTCCATCATGGCCAGCGCCGCGTCCAAAATGGCCGACTCGGAGATGGATCTCGGATTCCGATGCATCGCGTCATCGGCCGTCAGATTGAAGATATCCTTGCCGCGCTCCAGCAATCTCCGCAGGTCACCGTCGGTGAAAATGCCGGTCGGTCGCCCATGGGCATCGATGGTGAAGACACAGCCCAGTCGCTTTGACGTCATCTCCAGCAGCATTTCAGATATCTTCGCGTGCGGGTCAATTATCGGGAGTTCATCACCGGTATGATGTACCTCCGAAACCTGTTTCAGCAGACGCCTGCCGATGAAGCCTGCTGGATGATAACTAGCCAGTTCTTCCATCGAGAAATTGCGCGCCTTGACCAACGCCAGCGCAAGAGCATCTCCCATCACCAGCGCGGCGGTCGACGATGAGGTCGGCACCACATTATTCGGGCACGCTTCCATTTCGACTGAACAGTCGAGAATGATATCCGCTTTCTGCGCGAGTGGTGAATTCGGTGTGCCGTTCAGGACGATGATCGGCACACCGATACGTCTGGCCGCCGCAATAATGTACGCCAAGTCATCGATCTGGCCGGATTTGGAGATAAGCAGCATGATATCATCAGAGCGGACCAGCCCCAGATCTCCGTGCACCGCTTCAGCGGGATGCAGAAAGAACGATGACACACCTGTCGAATTGAAAGTCGCGGTTATCTTACGGCCGATAAGGCCGGACTTCCCCATTCCCGCTACGATCACGCGCCCCTTGCATTCCATGATCGCCTGGACCGCGGCGTTGAAGGAGCCGTTCAGACGATCCGCCATGGCGGCCACAGAAGCAGCCTCCTGACGGATCACCGACTGGGCGTAGGCGACCAGATCTTCAGGTTTCATACCACATAGTCGATCGGCTCTTTGCCGACCGCCTCAAAATAGATCTCGATCACTTCGCGCACCGCGCCACTTCCGCCCGGCTTCTCGGTGATGAATTCAACGACTTCAAGATATTCCCGCGCGGAGTTTTTCACGCCTATGGGAAGCCCGACTCGTTGCGCCAAGCCTATATCCAAAAGTTCATTCCCCACGAACGCGACTTCGTCAAAGGAGAGATTCAACTCTGCCAGAAGCGGGTGGATCAACTCAACTTTGTTTTTCTTTCCCTGAAGCACATGTTTCAGGCCGAGGTCTTTCATCCGCGTGTCGGTGGCCGGTGAGTATCTCCCTGAGACTATCGCTAACTCGAGGCCGCTTCGCATCGCCAACACCATAAAGAAGCCGTCGGAGATATTGAAGCGCTTCATCTCAAAGCCATCCGGCCCGAAATAGATGGAGTCGTCGGTCAGCACGCCGTCGACATCGAGCGCCAGCAGTTTAATTCGCTTGAATCGTTCGCGAAGTTGCTCGCGTGACAACTGCACCTTCGCCATCTACTTCACAGCCTCGCGCACTCTGAGCACCTGCTCTATCATTTTCGGCATAGATTCCAAAGGCAATTGCGTTGCACGATCCGACTTTGCCTCAGATGGATTGGTGTGCGTTTCAACAAACAGACCGTCTATTCCGACCGCCGCGGCCGCTCGCGCGAGCGGGATGGCAAACTCGGGTTGGCCCGATGATTCCTTGCCTGCGCCACCCGGCAATTGCAGCGAATGCGTGGCGTCAAATACGATAGGTAGTCCAGTCTTCTTCATTATTAATAGAGAGCGGAAATCAACCACCAGGTTGCGATACCCGAACGAGGCCCCTCGCTCGGTCAACATCACTTTCTTTGTCCCGGCCTTGCGCGCGATCTGCTCCATATCATCAGGAGCGAGAAACTGCCCCTTCTTGATATTGACCCATTTGCCGGTCGATGCTGCGCGCACTACCAGTTCTGTCTGGCGGCACAAAAACGCTGGGATCTGGATAATATCCACAACCTGCGCGACCGCGGCGATTTCTGTGGTCTCGTGAATATCTGTCAGCACAGGGAGTCCAAAATTCGCTTTCACCTTGGCGAGGATCTCCAGCCCTTTCTCCAATCCAGGACCGGTGTAGGAATCCCCTGACAGCCTGTTGGCCTTGATATAGGATGTCTTGAATACATAGGGGAGATTGTGTTTGGCGGCCAGCGAAGCTACCGACTCCGCTACCCGCATGCAGAGGTCTAGAGACTCTGCCACACAAGGCCCCGCAATAAGGAAAAACTCCCCCTGTTCAATTCGCCGCATACTGTCCAGCGTCATAGCGGGGAATATATATCCCCCGCCAAAAAAGGGAAGCTAATATCTGCCAGTCAGTTCACTCAGACTGAAGCTTCAGTTTCCAGACCACCGTATCCCCGGCCCGTGTGAACATCTTGTCTGCCGCTATCTTAGGGACGGTGTCATTGACCGTATAGACCCAGAACCCGACCGAGCCACCCCGGACGGAATCGATACCGGTGACAAATGTCCCCATCGAGGTCTCCCGCGCTTCGACATAATGGGACATCTGCAGCAATTGAAAAACGGTCACCGAATCCTGGCCCAGAAGCGTTACTGTCACGCTGTCCCGGCCAGAATTCTCGGGGTCGTTGGGATTCGAGGCAGTCTCGGCTGGGGATTTCGACGTATCCTCTTCCTTGGTTCCACACCCCTGAATAATCAGCCCGATCGATAGTAGTATGGTCAGACCGACCACAACAAAACGAGTTTTCATGCCATCACCTCTTCTGCTTGAGTGCTCCAAGGTGAGAGGCAATGACGACCAAATCAAGTTTGATTTTGACGGCCGATTTTTGGTTGCCCCCGCTCACTCGAGCGGGATATATTGACATACTCATCAGCTTTTACGAGGAGTGACAATGGAGTTTGGGTCTATCCTGCAGCGGTCCTGGGATATCGCCTGGAAGTACAAGTCCCTGTGGATCTTCGGCCTGTTCATCGAAAGCATCGGCAGCCTCAATGGCCTCATCAGTAGAGATGATTACGAGACTGTCCGGGAGTTGACCAATAGCCCCGCATTTCTCACGCTCCTGATGATCTCGCTGGTGGTCGGACTCATCTTCTTCATCATGCACTTTATTGCGTCTGCGGCCCACATCGATGCGATCAACAAACTAACTCGTGGCGGCTTCTATACATTTGGAAGTTCCTTCTCCGCGGGGGTCGACAACTTCTTGCGTTTTCTCGGTCTCTGGCTGCTCCTGGTCGGCGCCGCCATTGCGCTCGTCATTGTCCTCGCTATCCCCGGGGTGCTCCTGTTCGTCATCCATTGGGTGCTCGGAGTGTTGGGATTGATCGTCCTCGTCCCACTCCTGATCGCCGGGATCATCACAATCATAATGCTGTATTGGCTGGCGCAGCGCGCTATGGTGGTCCGTGGCAGCGGCATCAGCGACGCGCTCGATGAATCATATTTTCTGTTCCGCACGTACCTGAGCACCTGTATCAAGTTTGCCCTAATACTCATTATCATCGCCATCGCCATCAGCATGGTGATCATTGTAATATTTGCCATTGTTGCCGCTCCGTTTATCGCGATGGCGGTTGCCACCGATGGCGGATTGATCCCGGCGCTGTTGATCGGCATACCGATAGGATTGTTCCTCCTGCTAGTGCTGGATGGCTTCTACGGTTCATTTTTCCATTCTGCCGTGACGCTCTTCTATTTCCGGTTGCTGGATATTCCGCTCGAACAGCCCGTCTCTACGCCGCCGGCACCCACCATGGGGTAGCAGAGTTTTGCTTGCACGATGGAGTTCGGAAGTGTACTATCGCAGCATGTTACGGATTGTCCTGATACTCGCACTTAGTCTGGCTGGCTCTCTGTCTGCACAACCGGATTCATACCTGCAGTCACGGCCATCTGTTCTGTTCGACAAAGGGAATGTCGAACTGCAGACCAGCCTCTACCCTTCTTATTATTCAACCATCGCGGCCATCGATGACCAGCGCTGGGTGCAGACTCATACGGCTGATCTGGATACTTTCTGGCTCAAAAGCGGGGATTCAATTCTCTGGATCCTGTCCGAACTTGCCGGGATCCCGTGGGAGAGACAAACAATCGAGATCTTGCTCCTGCGGTATTACCCGAGTATCGGAAACCCGGACCCGTTGATCCTTCCGGTCGGCGGCATTCGCAATGGAGCGCTGACCGAGGCTGTCCCCGCCGGAGCTCCGACTCAACTCAATCTCATCTTCCAGCTCGCTAAACGGCTGTTGCAGGAAGGCGAGAACACGCGAGCGGATCTGACGTCGTCACTGCGCAACCATCCGCTCGCCCAGCCCGGTCCATACTACCGCGACCTGCTCGCATTCCATCTTGCCTATTCAACAGCCAGAATAGTTCTTGGGCCGGATTCCGCGGTCGCCGCCTATCAGTCGCCGTTCTGGAGAGATGGTTTTCCCGGCCGCGAGGTCTACGAGCAATATCTCCAGTCAAACTGGATCCTTACACCTCAGAAACCGCTCTTGGTCTGGCTCAACAAAGAGCCGGACGATTCCCGTCTGGTCAACGCGGTCAGCCCGCTGGCCAATCAGATAGCAGTACAGGAACGTCGGGAGACCATCGAAGGTCTGCCGCAAAAAGGGCAGCTCGGATTTTCGGTGAGAATAAACGACAGTAATCAGTTGGTGATCGACAAGATCGATCCAGCACGCCTCGCGTACAAGGCGGGGCTTCGCTCAGGAGATATCATCACCCGCGCTGGTGGAACACGCCCGCGCACACATAAAGAATTGATGGAGCTACTGTTTGATGGTCTCGAACGCGGCTCTATCGCGGTGCAGATATCTCGCGCGGGCAAGTCAGAGACTGTGATCGTCCGGAAGTAAAGACTACATCCACCGTTTGATGAACTTCAGAATCCCCTGATCCCAACCGACCCGGTGGGTCACCCCTGCTTTCGCATACTTCAGTTCATCTTTATGCTCGAGATACCACTTGTGGGAACCGATCAGCGCGTCCTGATTTGAATACTTCGATTTCCAGCCAAGCTTTGTCTCGATCTTCTCCGTCGATACAAACGAGTCTTTGTCTGCTGTCCCATATACCCACTTGTAGAGCGGCGAAATCTTCATAAACTCAAAGACCGCCAGCGCCCCCTTAACCAGAGGTGCCGGAGTCGGAAGAACACGCGCGCCATTCCCGGCGAAATCGCACAACGCGCCAACATCCTGCTTTACTTTTTCAAACCGCTGGGCGCCGACATTGAAAATATCATTCGCCACATCCGGCGGCGCGGAACCGGCCAGGAAGATAGCCTCTATCAAGTCAGTGACCTCGAGTAGTTGATACAGATTGTCTCCTTTTCCGATAATCGGGATCCGTTTGCCGGAATCGACCCAATCATACAGTATCTGGAAGACGCCGAGTCGTGCGGTTCCTATGAAGGTTTTTGGGCGAATAACCGGCACACACATCCCGGCGGCGCGGAACTCCGCGCAGACCTCTTCGCCGGCTATCTTGGATTCGCCGTACGCACCAACTCCTTCAACCGGGTCAGTCTCTACCAGCGGATGCTTTTCCGGTACCCCGTAGACTGCGGTCGAACTGATGAAGATGACGCGCTCGACCCCGCACTTCTGTGCCTGGGTCAATGTATTGCGCACCCCGGCAATATTGGTCGACATAATCTCTTCGCGCGGCCAGAGCGGCAACGCCGCGGCGCAATGCACAATGATATCGATCCTGTTGTCATGGATCAGACGGTACATCGCGTCCGCGTCACGGACATCGACATTCACCAGCAAGGCGTCTTTGGGGTACTCATCCGCAAAAAACGGCGCGATATCGTTGCAGGCCAGGAAAGCGATCTCCCGGCGCGGAAGGTTCTGCGCCAGATGATACCCCAAAAAACCGGCTCCCCCGGTCACCAGAACTCGTTTATTCTTCATAGGACAATAAGATACGCAAATTTCAGAAATCGACAAGGCGGAATCCAGTTTGACCTGAGTGGCTCGTCTGGCTATGTTAGGTCACCTGGACTTCATTCTGAACGGGAGAAGCGCTTATGCCACAGCCGATCGTTTACGTTGAAATGGGCGCCGCCGATGTCCCCCGCGCGGCCGCGTTCTACACCACTGTCTTTGGGTGGGAATTCACCGACCCGAATCAGATAAGCTATTCGACATTCTCTTCGGGACCGAACGGCATCGGCGGCGGTATCTTCAAAACCGACAAATCGCGGATAAATGCCACCAGCGTGCTCTACATCTTTGTTGAAGATATTGAGACCTCGTGCGCCAAGGTGGTCTCTGCGGGAGGCGAGGTCGTCGTTCCGAAATCAGTCATACCCGGCACCGGCTATTATGCCCACTTCAAGGATCCATCCGGCAATCTGATGGGGTTATTTACTCCGGGATTGTAAGAGCGTGCTGGTCGCGAGATCAGTTGGATGATTCGGGCGAGCTGTTTTCCTGCGGTTGAGACTGCTCGCCTCCCCACGGTCCTATCTCAAATTCGAACGCTTCGAGTATTGTGACAAACGCCGCCGCGATGAGGGGACCTGCTATCAGCCCTTCCAGCCCCATCAACGCGATGCCACCGGTCATGGAGAGAAACAGCATCAACGGATGCATCTTCGTGCCACCGGCCACCATATACGGGCGTAGGAAATTGTCTATCTGGCTGACAATCAGGGAGCCGACTCCAATAATGATCAGTCCCTGTACTGTATCGCCGTTGATAATCAGGATCAACCCCGCCGGGATATAGATGATGAATGCCCCCAGCAGCGGTATCACCGACAAAAACGCCATGATCGCTCCCCAGAAGAGCGCCGAATCAATGCCAACCAGCGCGAACATGATTCCCCCAACCGCTCCCTGAATGAGAGCGATCACAATCCCACTGATCATCGTGGCATTTATCACGCCATGCAGTTCTTTCAGCATGGCATCAGTGCGGGAGCGCTCCAACGGCATAAGCGCCGCGACCCGGTCGACGATCGCCGAGCCATCCTTAAGGAAATAGTAGAGGGTAAAAAGCATCAACAGGAAGTAGAAGATCGCCTTCGAGACATTGGCGATTATCCAGGATGTCTGATTGACGAAGAAGCTTCCGACCCAGGTGACCGCATCCTGCGAGACCGTCCTCAGATCGAGTTTCTGAACATCTACATACGGGCTCAGCCGTTGTACCAGGCTGTCCCACCATGGCGCGATCTGCGACCACAGATTGTCCAATTGTCCGTTCTGGCGCATCTCGGTGATGCGTGCGACTGCCGATGCCGCCTGCTCTACCAGCATCACAGAAAGCAACGTCACGGGTCCGATGATCACCACAATGATCAATATCAGCACGATCAGCGAGGCTAGCCCCGGACGTTTGACGCGTGTGAGGACTCGCTTATAGAGTGAGTGAAAAAGTATCGCGAAAACTGTCGCCCACATCAGCGGCGCGAAAAACGGCGCCAGCAATTTGTAGAAAAGGAAGATGATCGCGGCCGCGACCGCGAAAAAAAGTGCGATGGAGAGCGAGTGGCGTTTGATCGTCATGGTGAACTCTCGACGTCAATCTACGCCGTTTGAATACCCCAGGCAACCCCAATCCCCCTGCCAATGCGGTGGGTGTGTCCATTGCGACTATCCCGTAACCATATCATATACAACGACATATGTAGCCGCTTGGCATCACCCGCAGATCTGCATTTGCCCGAATTGGGAGTGGATTCGCAAAATGCCACTGGAGTAAATCAGTCCATCATTTGACTGAATGGTACAAGCCCGCCGGTCGTCCACCCCGACAAAAAGCTAACGGCATATGGTTAAGTCTCTTAAATGCCTGCCGATACAAAGTATAGAAATTGCACTAAAGAGCGAACGTGGACTCAGCCATGTCACGGTTCGCAATCGTAAACGCTCATTAAAGGAGTTCACAATGGCTTTCAAGAGAACCCGTACCAGCAACCGTGCGTCCGTTCGCACTCGTTTCACCAGCCGTGCGAAGCAGGGTGGCAAGCCGTGGACCGCGAAAGACATCGCCTTCATGCGCAAATTCTATCGCGTCAACGAGACCACGTGGGTCGCTCGTCAGCTTGGCCGCACCGTGTACAGCGTTCGCTACAAAGCGTCCTCGCTGAACATCAAGAAGGTCAATCCTTCTAACTGGAAGGGTAACACTGGCGTGACGAAGGTCAACAACCATCGCCGCAATAATGCTCCGAAGGTTCGTTGGGCCCGTACCACCCGTTGGACCGCCCGTCGCAGCCGCAGCCGTCGTTCGTCGCGCTCCGGCCGTTAATAGTCCTACCGACTCTCAGCGGCACAAGGTAGTGCCGCGATCGACCCGCCTTGTTCGCCAATGCGGGTCTTTTTTTATCCCGCCAATTGTATATATTACGGCACTACCTCAGGAGGATACTATGCCCGTCGTCAAATACAGCGACATGAAGATGACCGAGATCACCATGACCGGCGTCTCCAAAGCGACCAAGTGCAATGTCATCGGCGGAACCGAAGGCTGGACCGACCACACCCTGCGCGTTTTCCGCCTCCAGCCCGGCGGCTTCACCCCCCGCCACCAGCATGATTGGGAGCATATCAACCATGTCGTGAAGGGCCGCGGACGGCTCCGTATCGGCGACCAGATCCATGAACTGACCGAAAAGGATTTCGCCTACGTCCCCTCGAACACCGAACATCAGTTTGAGAACCCGTACGACGAAGAGTTTGAGTTCATCTGTATTGTGCCGAACCGCGGCGCGTACTAGTCCGTCGACAGACCTCTAACCCAGACGGGTGATCGCATGCCGAAGATCTGCGGTGTCACGACCGCTGTCCCACCATATCTGGTCCCGCAATCTGAGGCATCTCAGTTCGCGCGCCATCATTTCGGCGACCGGATGCGCGACCTCCAGCGGATGATGCTGGTCTTCGAAAACGCCGGTATCCAGACCCGCTATTTCAGTCGCCCGATCGAGTGGCATATTCAGCCTCACACGATCGCGGAGAAGAACGAGGTTTACATTGAATCGGCGACCGACCTCTGTCTCGATGCCTCCCGTCGACTGCTTGAACGATTCAACCTCTCTCCGTCCGATATTGATTACATCATTTATATCAATACGACCGGGCTGGCCACCCCCTCTATCGATGCCCGCCTTATTAATCTGCTCGGGTGCCGTCGTGATGTTCGACGAACTCCTATATGGGGACTTGGTTGCGCCGGCGGCGCGGCGGGGCTCTCCCACGCGTATCACCACCTGTTAGGACATCCGGAGCAACGGGTGCTCTTGGTCGGGGCCGAACTCTGCGGCCTGACGTTCATTCCCGATGATTTTTCCCGAAGCAATCTTGTCGCTACCGCTCTCTTTGGCGAAGGGGCCGCGGCAGTTCTTTTGTGCGGTGACGACGTACCTTTGGATGGGTTGTCTATTCTTGGTACGCAGAGCCGCTTCTATCCTGATTCGCTTGATGTCATGGGCTGGCATGTCGTCTCAGAAGGGTTACAGGTGGTCTTTGCTCAGCGTATCCCGGATATTGTTGCCGCCAACGCCCGACAGGATTTTGCGGACTTTCTGGGCAAGCACAAGCTGACTCTGGAGGATATTTCCGCCTTTCTCTTTCATCCCGGCGGGATGAAGGTCATTGATGCTTACCGTCAGGCGCTTGGCCTGACTGGTAATGAATTATCATTGGCCGAAGATGTACTGCGGGATTACGGCAATATGTCTTCTGTCTCTGTCCTGTTTGTCCTCGAGCGATTTCTGAAAACGCATAACTTGAAGACCGGCGGCCACGGCCTCATCTCCGCGCTCGGCCCGGGTTTCTGCTCCGAATCGATGCTGATTTCACTCTGATCGCCGACTCTCCTTGACTTTCCCTCCGTTATCGTCGATTCTAGTCCCCTTGACCAAAGTGTGAGAGGAAGTTCCATGTCCCGATTCCTGCAGGTTGCGATGGAGGCTGTCAACGCCATGGAGCGCGTGACGGTCGACTATTTCTATAAAAAACCGAAAGTCCGCACCAAAGCAGACAAGTCGCCGGTCACGATCGCCGATATTTCCGCGGAGAAGGCCGCCATCAAGGTCATTAGGAAACACTTCCCGAATCACGCCATTTTCGGCGAAGAATCCGGCCACAGCAAGACCAGCTCGGAATTCACCTGGATAATCGATCCGATCGATGGCACCCGGAATTATATCGCCGGTATTCCGCTCTGGGGGAATCTGATCGCACTGGCTCACGATGACCATGTCGTTCTGGGAATCTCCAATGTTCCTCTATTGAACGAACGGCTCTGGGCCGAGCGCGGCGCGGGCGCGTTTCTCAATGGAAACCGTGTCCAGGTCTCCAAAGTCTCCGCATTGCGCAACGCCATGATCAGCTTCAGTTCGGTCAATTCATTTCATAAGTCGCGTCGCGAACCGAATCTTCTAAGACTACTTCACGCTACTGCCCGCCAGCGCGCGTTTGGCGATCTCTGGCCGTATCACCTGCTCGCCTCGGGAAGATTGGAGATCGTGATCGAGGCGGCGATCAAGCCGGTTGATGTCGCCCCATTTGTTTGCATCATCGAAGAGGCCGGCGGGTCAACCTCGGACTTGCTGGGCCGACCGTTTTCGTTGGGCATTCGAACCTTCGCGGCCACTAACGGGAAGCTACATCAAAAGGTGATCAAGCATTTTGGGAAGTAGTTTACCCCTCGACAAACTTCGCTAACTTCACCCTATTCTTAGCCACCAGCGCATAGACTCCCCTCGCCACCTGCCGAATCCCCGGCCAATGCATCACTCGTCCAAGCCATGCGGATTTTGGGAATATTGACATCAGCTGCGCGACCGCATCGGCTCCGCGATACATTCTCCCTGCATCGTCAAACAGATGGACCGCGTTACGCAGTTCATGTTCCGATGGAATGTTTTTGCCGTGGGGGAGTCGCGGATCAGAGAGCGGCACTGCCTCGACCAGACCAAGCGTGTCTATCTGCCGAAGCTTGTCGATAGAGGCCAGGCAGATCGGGCAGGTGTCATCGTAAATGAGGTAATAGCGGGGCATGCCTCAATATAAGTCATAAAACGTCGCTCAACAGAAACCGCAAATGACTGTGCCAAATGGAGGTTATAGCCCCCCCCTTTTCCCTTGCCTCTTGCCCGACAGTAGGTTATTATTCAGCGGACCGGGGATTATGGGGAAAAATTACCCTTTATTCCAT
>JAYRFH010000024.1:0-13585 GCA_041908405.1 Candidatus Zixiibacteriota bacterium | reverse complement strand
TCGTTCATCACCTTCCGCACCCGGAATGTCTGCGGCAGCATCGGATTGACATCCGGGGCTGTCTCAGCCGAATGAACCGCGTGTGTACTCATTTATATAGATCCAGCAGTTGCAGGCGTGTGTTTTCTATTCGTTGTTCCATGATCTGCGCGAACCGTTTGAACAGCTCGTATCCCAGTTCATGATCTTTTTCGCATTTTTCGCGCAGACACTTTCCATCCAGCGCGATCGCCCTGGTCAGGTCAAGCGCGCGTGAATCAAAGTGGTGGACGTATGGCGCGAACAGCCAGGACCACCCCAGCACCTCGCCATCCCCGACCGTCTGGATCGTGATGGGGCCCGAGGCCGGACTCACCATCTCGATCGCCACCCGTCCCTGGCGTACCAGGAAGAAATGATTGGCGTCCTCCCCGGCACGATCGATCTGCTGACCGGCATCGTACCGCGCGTTTGACGCACATCCCACGATCAGTTGGATATGCTTCTCCGACATCCCGGCGAAAAAGGGATGTTCAGCGACATAGCGCTCCAAAGTCTCCATTCTCTACTCCTTCGCTTTTGAGGCTCCCGCATCGACCAGTTCACTGTCGCGGATAGCTCGAAGTTCTTCGGTGACGTCTATGCCGACAGGGCACCAGGTGATGCACCGTCCGCAGCCAACACATCCCGCTGAACCAAATTGGTCGAACCACGAAGCGAACTTGTGGGTCAACCATTGACGGTAACGGGTTCCCGGCGAAGTTCGGATACTGCCGCCATGGATGTATGAGAACTCCATCGTGAAACAGCTATCCCACTTGCGCCAGCGTTCCGCTCGAGTCCCCCGCAGATCAGTGACGTCTTCTATTGTCGTGCAGAAACAGGTCGGACAGACCAGCGTGCAATTGCTGCAACTCATACACCGGGTCGACACATCCACCCAACGCGGATTCTCCGTGTTGCGATAGAGGATCTCCTTCATGTCGGTCATGTCCACCTTGCGCCCCATCTGGTGTGTGGCTGTCGCCACCACGCGATTGGCCGCTTGTATGTCCGGCTCGGTCGCCGGCTCGGTCGGCATCTCGGCCAGAATGGAAGCGCCCTGCGTGCTCCCGACCTCGGCCAGAAAATAATGCCGGTTGTTTTCACTTATCTCGGTCAGGGCAATGTCAAACCCGCTGGTGGCGCGAGGTCCGGTCCCCATCGACGCGCAGAAGCAGGTTCCACCCGCTTTGCCGCAATTCACCGCGACCAGCAATGTGTTCTTGCGCAGTTCTTCATAGAGCGGGTCCACATACGGTCCACCCAGGAGAACTTTGTCCTGAATCGCGATCGCGCTCAATTCGCACGCTCGCACCCCAAGAAACGCCTGCTTTCCGCTGGCGGGTTGAGTGTCATCGATCGTGAACTCCGCGCCGGACTTCTCCGCCGCTATCACGCGGGCGACCGGTTTGTGCAGATACTTCTTCCAGGATTGCGGACCAACAGTATAGCTGCTGAAGACTGTTTTGGCGGCCCGCTTGGTCAGGCGATACGTGGCCGGATTCTGCGTGTCGATCCAGCCGACCGGCAGATCGGCCGCCGAGGCAATCTCTTCGTACACGACTGCCTTGTCGCGAATGATCGGACCGTGTACCTGATATTTTCTGGCCCGCAGGAGCGCGATCAGATTCTCAAGATGGTCACTGGTGAATATCCTCGGCTCATATTCTGTCGAGGAAGAAGCGGTCGAGTCGACCTGGGTCTTTTCGGTCTTCATGATAACTGGTATCCTCTTACCTACCTCTACGAAGGAATCATCCTTCTTGTTATCGGCATCATGTGAAAAAAAACACAATCAGTCAAGAAGAAACCGTACTACACAATCCATTTTTGAGGAAATTTGAGTTATTTTTGACAGGTGCCAGACGCTCGTTCTAACTCACTAATAGGAATGCTATTACAAGAGTGACCACAAAATCGACGCTGAATCACAATAGCCACTAAATTTGTACTATTTTGCCTAAAACCGCCCCCTCGGGTAACCTCAAGAACAGCACAAATTACCCCTATTCTGGTCCCTTCTTGCTAATTTCTGATGGAGTTTTAGTCCTGATTCTACGCGCATTGGAAGTCTGTCGGAAGTCTTGCCGCCTCGCCCCCGATTGCGTACCTTGTCACCCACCTTAACAGACTGAAATAAATGAAAATAGCCCTCGCCCAATGCAACCCGACTGTCGGCGATATCACCGGCAACCTCCTGCGCATGCTGGAGACCGCGCATTCCTGGTCTGACCGCGCTGAACTGATTGTATTCCCTGAACTCTACCTCACCGGCTATCCGCCGCGTGACCTTCTTGCTGAACCCTGGTTTATCGATCAAGTCGAGCAGGGCGTCAGTGAAGTAGTTAAGCGCTCCGCGTCGATCGGCAATATCGGGATTCTATTCGGCGCTCCGATTCGCACCAGGACACAAACTGGTTTGGGCTTATTCAATTCGGCATTGCTGGTACAGAATGGCAAGCTGCTGTTCACACAGCATAAGTCGCTGCTCCCTACGTACGATGTCTTCGACGAAGCCCGCTACTTCGACGAAGCGACCTCGATCTCTACGTTTCCGTTTGGAGATGAGATCCTCGGCATCTCAATTTGCGAAGATGCCTGGAATGACCCCGACCTCTGGCAGAAGCGCATTTATCGGACTGATCCTGTAGCTGACCTGGTGGCGCAGGGCGCGACCGTGTTAATCAATATCTCCGCATCGCCGTTCTACCTGGGGAAAGAAGCTATCCGTTATCGTCTCATTCACAATCATGCGCACAAACATCAGCGGCCGTTTGTTTTCGTGAATCAAATTGGCGGCAACGATGAACTGGTTTTCGATGGCCGCAGTATGGCTTTTGACCGCGATGGCAATCCGACCGCCATGATGCCCGCTTTCACGGAAGAGGTACGCCTGGTTGATACCTCACATCTCAACGGCGGCCTGCGCTTCAAAGAGCAGGAGCCGATCGAAGCGCTCCACCAAGCGCTGGTGCTTGGCTTGCGAGATTATCTACGTAAGTGCGGCTTCAAGAAAGCCGCAATCGGGCTCTCAGGCGGTATCGATTCCGCCGTCGTCTGCGCGCTCGCCGCGGAAGCGATCGGCGCCGAAAATGTCGTCGGTATCGCCATGCCATCACGCTTTTCCGCCGAAGAATCGACCACCCTTGCAGAGAAGCTGGCGCGCAATCTCGGCACGCAATTTCAGATCGTTCCCATAGAACCGGCCTATCTCGCCTACCTGAAAACGCTCGAACCACTCGGCGTCGACGAGTCACAAGTTTCGGTCACTCTCGAAAATATTCAGGCCCGTATTCGCGGCAATATTCTGATGGCCCTTTCCAACGAGATCGGCGCGATAGTACTCTCCACCGGCAACAAGAGCGAGTTGGCGACCGGCTACTGCACGCTGTATGGCGACATGGTTGGCGGGTTGGCCGTGATCTCGGATGTCCCCAAAACCATGGTCTACCAGTTGTCGCGTTATATCAATCGCGAGAGAGAAGTCATCCCTGACCGGATCATCACTCGCCCACCCAGCGCGGAGCTTCGCCCCAACCAAACCGACCAGGACACGCTCCCGCCCTATGACATTCTTGACCAGATTCTAACTGAATACATAGAACATCATCGTTCGCAGGCTGATATAATAGCTATGGGATTTGATTCTGCGACCGTCGCGTGGGTACTGAAAACGGTCAATCGGAATGAATACAAGCGTCGTCAGGCCGCGCCCGGCTTCAAAGTAACGACTCGGGCCTTTGGTATCGGGCGTCGCATGCCGATAGCGGCAAAATATCAACCGTGACCCATCAAGCCCGCATGGGCACATGAGGGGAAACATGAAAATCTTCATTCAGGCTCTTCTGCTTTTTGCTTTGGCGTCAGGTGGAGTTCTTGGTCAGAACGCAACTGATTCAACCGGTCTTCCTCGACTCGGCATGATTATTGTCGTCGATCAAATGACCCCCGACTACCTCGTCAGATTCGATTCTTTCTTCGTTGGCGGATTCCGCAGGCTCCTTGATAACGGCGCAGTATTCCTCGACGCTATTCACGACCATGCCGCCACCGAAACCGCGGTCGGCCATACCACCATCTCCACCGGCTGCCTCCCTTCTCGCCACGGCATTATCGGCAATTACTTCTACGACCGGGCGACAGGCAAAGAGATCTACGCCATGCTTGACACTCTTGCTCCGATCATTGGCGAAAAGGTCGGCAAAGGCTCGTCACCATCTCGTATTCTGAAACCGACCCTCGGCGACCAGTTGAAGGGTAGTTCGCCCTCCTCTCGTGTCTATTCGTTCGCACTCAAAGACCGCTCCGCGATCGGTATGGGCGGCAAGAGTGCTGATGGCGCCTTCTGGTTTGATTGGCGTACTGGCAACTATGTAACGTCGACATATTACGCGGAGCGTTACCCCGCCTGGATAGATTCATTCAATACCGCGCGACAAGTCGACGGCTACTATGATGCCGGCTGGCACAAGCTATTGCCGGAGGATGCATACCAGAGATGCAACCCCGATGCGTCTCCGAACGAAAACGACGGTGAGCACAACGTCTTCCCGCACCTCTTCACAGACCATACCGACAAACCGGACACAACCTACTGGGATGAGCTCTACGCGACTCCCTTCGCTGATGAGGTAACTATCAGCTTAGCGGAGGCCGCTGTCAGTTATGGTAACTTGGGGAGTGACAGCACCGTCGACCTGCTCTGGATCGGATGTTCGGCCGCCGATGCCACCGGACATACCTACGGACCACTTAGCCACGAAATTCAGGATTACTACCTTCGACTCGACCGATATCTCGGCAATCTCTTTTCATACTTGGATGCACACATCGGTAAAGACAAGTATGTGATTGTGCTCTCATCTGATCATGGCGTGTTGCCTATGCCTGAGGATCTACAGAAACTTGGCATTCAGGCGGGGCGTATCCATCCTGACAGCGTCAGAAGTGACCTGAAACGGATCGGCGAGAAGCTCGCTGCCGAGAATGGTTTCCCCCGCTCTCCGATAAAAAGCGGCCTGACCGATATCATCCTCGACCACGGCCTCCTGATCGGCCGTCACGACGGCGCTCTCGAAGATCTTGTTGCCGCGGAGATCCGCAAATTGTGGTACGTAGCCGATGTTTTTACTCGAACCGAACTGCTGAATCCCAGCACCCCGCACCGAACCTACCTTCAGAAGTTCCGCAACTGCATTCTCCCGGACCGCGGACCGGACTTATTCGTCCTGACAAAACAAGGTTATCTTATCGACCGTGACTCGTTCGGTACATCGCATGGTTCGCCGTATGAATATGACTGCACCGTGCCGGTCATCTTCGCCGGCCCCGGCGTAATGAAGGGAAGGCGCGAGGAGACAATCCGAACGATCGATATCGCTCCGACTCTCGCCGCGCTCCTGCGGATAAGACTCGGCAGTAAAATGGATGGTACTATTGTAAAGACCGCGCTTGACCTGTAGAATTCACGCGGAAACTGATTGGGCGTTTACGGCGGGAAGTTCTCTCTCCCGCCGTTTCTCTTGTATCCAGGATTCTACAACCGCCACTGCCGATTCTATTGCGGCCCTGACAGCCGACGTTGGCGTTTCACTCAGGGTTTCAATATCTTCTGCCTCGCACGCTAGCACCTGAATATCCGATGGCATCACTTCCCCCAGTTGCCTTCCTAACTCGAGCGCCGTTGGTAGGTTGATCTGGTGACTGTTGATCAGGCTGTTTGAGGGAGTCAATGTCCCCACCGGGAAATAGTGAAGTGTGCCCGGCGGGACATCGCCGGTCCGTATTGCGTCGACTATGAGTACCGATTCCCGAGCTCGCAGCAACTCAATCAACCTGAAACCAGCAACTGGGGCAAAAAGGAACTCGACATCCCCTTCATCCCGCCCCTCGAATCGGGATGCCACCAACGGCCCGAATGCGTCGTCGGTCAGCACCTCATTCCCCAGGCAAAGCACCAGGAGTGGACGCATCAGTTTCTCCGGATCGACTGGATCACCTCTCCCGTTTCCGCATCATTCACCGTCACTTCCAGTGGCATCTGCCCGGGCAATGTATGAGTAGCGCAGCCGAAACAGGGGTCGTACGCGCGGAAGGCCATTTCTATCTTATTTAGTGTTCCGTCGGTGATCTTTGTCCCCTTCTTGATCAATCCTTCGGCCGCTTTCTTGATAGACATGGTTATCGGCGCGTTGTTGTTGGTCGTCCCGACTATAAGATTGGCCTCGGTGACGATGCCATTCTTGTCCGTCTTATAGTGATGAGTCAGCGTCCCGCGAGGAGCCTCGACAATCCCTACTCCTTCTCCAACAATGCTGGTCGGGATATTAAGAATCTTGTCCGAAGTGATCTCTTCGTCGCGCGCAAGTTTCGCGGTCGACTCGCAGGCATAGACCAATTCGACGATCCTCGCCCAGTGTGTCGCCAAAGTCGAGTGAACCGGTGTGCGTCCGGTCCGGTCACCGGTCAATGTTTCGAAATACCGCTCATATTCTGCCTGCGCCAACGGAGTCGCCATGCCGTCGGCCACATTCAGCCGCGACAACGGTGTCGCCTTGTAGATGCCGGACTCCGGGCCATCCACAAATCCCTTCCACCCGACCTTCTTGAGGTACGGATATTTCAGGTAGCTGTATGGTTCGACGTGCTCAGCTACATATTCCAGATACTCGTTCGGCTCATATTTGGCGTGCTCATTCCCATCCGGTCCGGTCACGCGTACTTTGCCGTCGTAGAAGTTGACCTTGTTGTTGGCGTCGACCAGACCCATGTTGTACGTCTTGTGCGTGTACGCATCCGACAGGATCATGTCGACATACGCCTTGTTCGCCAGGACGATATCATTCAGCACCTGCACAGCAAATTTAGAGAACTCCACCATCTCGTCGCCGATCTTGATCATTTCATCCTGCTCGGCCTTGGAGATGCGCTTGGAAAGTCCGCCCGGCAACGAAGTCACCGGATGTACTTTCTTACCGCCGATTATCTCGATCACCCGCTGTCCACGGGCGCGCTGCGCGATCACCTTTTTGCCGGCATCGATCCCGACCTTGGCGATCACCCCGAGAATATTCCGCTCTGCCGCCGGGGCGTCCGGTCCGCAGACAAAATCCGGTCCACCCAGAGCGAAGAAGTGTGTTGTGTGATCACCCGCATAAAACGCGTCATAAAGCAGTGAGCGAAGTTTGAACGCCGCGGATGGTATCGTCACTCCGTACACCGCGTCTGCCGCCTTTGCCGCCGCCATATGGTGCGCGTCCGGACAGACTCCGCAAATGCGGGTCGTGATACGACACATCTCCTCCACGGGTCTCCCCTGACAGAACTTCTCGAATCCGCGAAGTTCCGGCACCTGGAAATAGCAATTCTTCAACTCGCCATCGTCGGCTACAAAAAGATGGATCTTCCCGTGCCCTTCGAGTCGGGTAATGGGATCTATGACAATCTGTTTCATGATTGCGACCTCCGCAAGGCCGATTCAGCCAGGCTGAACCGGTAGAAAGTACCCAGTGGATCAGGGATCGTGGCGATTATATCATCGATCTCTTTCGGCTCGATCGAATCGATCACGCTGGCCAGCGCCGATGCCATTTTCGCCCCCTGATCCCGCACATTGCTCGGCACACTGTAGCAACCACGACACGGCACCCCGGCATTCACACACTTGGCGCCGCATCCGCCCCGTGTCGCCGGCCCCATGCAGACAATCCCCTGCTCCAGCAAACAGAGATCAGGGTCGACATTAATGGAGAATGGCCGGACGAATTGCTTGATCTTCTTTACATTCCGTTGACGCTTGCACTCGTCGCAACAGGTCTTCTCGGTCGCGCCGAGGACAGACCCTTTCGGTGGGAGCGGCTTGCCGTTCTGCAGGATGTCGATTACCGCCGTGACCACTCCAATAATCTGATCCGACTGCGGCGGACAACCGGGAATGACATAGTCCACCTCGACCGTCTGCCCCAGACTTCGCACAGTATTGTAAAGCGTGGGGATGCGAAGCGTTCCTTCCGCGACCTTCGTCTCCGGTAGCGGATAGACAGATTCCGGGTTGGACGTCGATGGCGACTGCACATAGGCGTACTTCATGATCGACTCTTTGTCGTAGAAGTTCGCCATCCCGGGGATCCCACCTTCAACCGCGCAACTCCCGAACGCGCACATCACGAGAGACTTCTGTCGCAATAACTCAGCGATCTCAAAGTTCTCATCGCTTCGTATCGCGCCGTTGAACAGCGTCAACGTTATCTCTTTGTCCTGCATCTTCCGCACGTCGTCATACTTGAAATCCGTGGCGCAGGGCCAGAAGACGATATCAAAGAAATTCGCCACATCCAGTATCTTCTCTTCTATATCAAGGATGGCGATATCACAGCCGCCGCAGGAGGCCGCCCAATAGATCGCCAGTTTCGGCTTCGCCATACCTTACTCCTTTCCCGCCGCGACCGTATGCCCGGTCTCAAGGTGCGGATCAAAACTCCACTCCTTGAGCTGCATAGGCCCCATTTTGCGGATCTGCTCGGTGAAGTCCGTCACCACTTCCTGGAACCGCGCTCCTTCCGATGCCGATACCCATTCCAGCCTGAGTCTCTCCGGCGGGATCCCCATACCGGCCAGGATCTTCTTCGTGAGCGGTATCCGGCGGATACATTTATGATTCCCGTTCACATAGTGACAGTCACCGATATGACAGCCGCAGACCAGCACCCCATCGGCGCCATTGCGAAACGCGTCCAGGATAAACCCCGGATCGACCCGTCCACTGCACATAACACGGATCGTCAGCACATTCGGCGGATATTTCATTCGCGAGGTCCCCGCCAGATCGGCACCGGTGTAGCTGCACCAGTTGCAGAGAAATCCTATGATACGTGGTTCAAAACTCATACCAGCATCCCTTCGATCTGGGCATAGATCTGTTCGTCGGTGAAGTGGCGCGCCTTGATCGCCCCTGCCGGGCAGGCCGCCACACAGGTACCGCAAGCCTTGCACATCGCGGAATTGACCTCGGATACCTTCTTCGTCTCGTCATAGGTGATCGCGTTGTACGGACAGAGATCATTGCAGATCTTGCAGCCGGAGCAGAACTCATCCATTATGACGGCGTACGCCGCGTCCATCAGGATCTCACCCTGACACATCAGCCGCATCGCCTGAGCCGCCGCCGCTGACCCCTGCGCGACTGAATCCGGAATGTCCTTCGCCCCCTGACACGCCCCTGCCAGAAACACGCCGTCGGTGGTGGTTGAGACCGGCGCCAATTTCGGATGCGCTTCAATGAACCACCCGTCCGCGCCCGTCGAGATATTCAGCTTACGACCAAACTCCTTGGCGTCTTTGCGCGCTTCCAGCGCGGTACAGAGGACAACCATATCGACCGGCACTTCACGGAATTTGCCGGCCAGCGTATCTTCGCAGCGAACCAGAAGCTGCCCTTCCTTATTCCTGCCGAATCCGGATGGCACGACCTCCGCTCCCTTACCGCGGATCACATTCACCCCCTCATGCAGGATCCGCTGGTAGAATTCTTCGTACCCCTTGCCGAAACTCCGCATATCGATATAGAATTGGTATACCTCAGCGGCGGTCTTCTCTTTAACCAAATGCGCAAACTTGAGTGCGTACATGCAGCAGACACGGCTGCAGTAGTGGTGATACTTTTCGTCACGACTACCGATGCAGTGAAGTATCGCGATCGAGCGTGGCTCTTCGCCATTCTCCAATATCACCTTACCACCGGTCGGCCCCGCCGCGTTGTTCATCATTTCGAACTCATTCGCCGAAATGACATTCGGATATTTGCCGTATCCATACTGCTTCATCGGAGTTGGGTCAAAATGATCGAACCCCGTCGAGACCACTATCGTCCCGACCTCGATCTCTTCGACTTTATCCGTGCAGTTGAAATCGATCGCTTCCTTCTGGCAAACTTGGGCGCAGACCATGCACTGCCCGGTCTTGTAGTGGATGCAGTTCTCCCGGTAGATTCGCGGGACATTCGGTACCGCCTGACGGAAATCTAAAGTGATCGCCGCGTTTGGCCGGAGATTGATCTCCTTGTGATGGATCACCCGTTCCTCGAGATCCTCCATCTTGATGTACCCGGTCGGACAAAGCTTGGCACACGCACCGCACAGGATACAGGCCTCCGAATCATGGTTGAACGGCGTCGCCACATCGCGCGCATTACCACGATTGACGAACGACAACGCGTGCGCCCCGACCACTTCATCGCAGATGCGGACACAGAGTCCGCACAGGATGCACGTGTAGTCCTCCACATGCCAGCGCGGCTCGGTGATGCCGAACCTCTCCGCCAGCCGCTCCAGAACCGGAACCGGCGCGCAGTTGGCCATCAACAATTCGAGGTTCGTCCGACGCGCGTTCATTACGCGCGGAGTGTCGGTCAAAATCTCCAGCCCATCCCACGCCGGATAGTTGCACGCAGTGACGATCTTATTCCACCCGTTTCCGGCTCGTGCCTCCACCGCGCAGATGCGGCACGCCGCGTACGGCGTCATATACGGGTAGTAACAGAGGGTCGGGATATCCACACCCAGTTGGCGAGCCGCCTCCAGGACATATGACCCTTCCTCGACCTCGACTGCCTGCCCATCTATGGTGATTTTTACTTTCATATTGGTCGTACTCCTACACGCTCGCTGCGACGGTCGCTCTGACCGGTGGCTGCCACCGTTCCTTTGCCCGTTGTTGCAGTTTGTCACCCTCGCCCCGTTTGATCCTCTTGATCGAGTCAAAGCGACAGACCTGGTAACAGGCGCCGCACTGAATACATTTATCCTGGATGATCATATGCAGCTCTTTCGGTTTCCCGACGATCGCGTTGGTCGGACAGGCCTTCACGCAAGCGTAGCAACCCGTACAGGTCTCATCGATCGCGTGCGACACCAGGTCCTTGCAGACCCCCGCCGGACACCGCTTGTCGATGCAGTGCGCCATATATTCCTGACGGAAATACGTTATCGTCGACAACACGGGATTCGGCGCCGACCCACCCAATTGACAGAGACTTGTATCAGAGATCACCTGCGCCAACTGCTCGAGCTGACGAATATCCTCCATACTCCCCTGACCACTGCAGATCCGATTAAGGATAGCCAACATCACAACTATCCCCTCGCGGCACGGCACGCACTTGCCGCACGACTCCTCCTGCAGGAAAGTCAGGAAATACCTGGCAACATCGACCATGCAGGAATCCGAATCCATGACGATCATCCCTCCCGACCCCATCATCGAACCGGCCCGCGTTAATTCATCGAAATCGACCGGGAGATCCAGCAATGATTTCACCTGCTCATCCTCCCGAATATCTCCATGTGCCACCAGCGAGTCATGGATCTCCGGATCGCTTGTCTCTACTATCAGGGTCCCGCCCGATGGTCCGCCCGTTTGCACTGCCTTAAATTTCTTTTTGGGATTGGAAACACCTCCGCCGATATCGTAGAGGATCTCACGCAGTGTGATTCCCATCGGCACCTCGACCAGACCGGTGTTGAATACCTTGCCGGTCAGGGCGAATACTTTTGTCCCCTTGGAGTTTTCGGTCCCAATTTTACTGAACCAGGCCGCGCCTTTCTCGATAATGACCGGGACATTCGCCCATGTCTCGACATTATTGAGGCAGGTCGGCTTGTCGTACAGACCCTGGTCAACCGTGTGGATATACTTCGCGCGCGGCTCTCCCATCTTTCCTTCAAGTGAGGCCATCAGCGCGGTCGATTCTCCGCAGACAAACGCGCCACCGCCGCGCGATATCTCGAGATCAAAATCAAATCCGGTCCCGAGGATATTCTTCCCCAGCAGCCCAAGCTCTTTCGCCTGCTCTATCGCGATCGTCAGATTCTTCACCGCCAGCGGATACTCATTGCGTACATAGATGTACCCTTCGCTGCTGCCGATCGCGAATGCCCCGATCACCATTCCTTCCAAAACGGAATGCGGATTCCCCTCGCACAGCGAACGATCCATAAACGCGCCGGGGTCTCCTTCATCCGCGTTACAGATGACGTATTTGGGCGAGCCTTGCGCTCTGCGGCAATGTTCCCACTTCCGCCCGGTAGGGAATCCACCACCCCCGCGACCCCGCAATCCCGATTTTTTCATCTCCTCGATGATCCTTTCGGGCTTCATCGTGGTGAGCGCTTTCACCATCGACGTATACCCGCCGAGGCAGATGTAGTCGTTGATCGAGGTTGGGTCCATCATCCCGTTCTTCCCGAAGATCAACCTCATCTGCTTCTGATAGAATGGTATCTCCGCCTGGTGCTTGATGACGGTCTTGGTAACCGGCTCCCGATAAAGCAGATTGTTCACCAGTCGTCCGCCCACGATCGTCTGGTCGATGATCAGTTTCGCGTCCGATGGTTTCAGTTTTTGGTAGAATATCCCCTCGGGCTGTATTAACGCCAGCGGACCACGCTCGCAGAATCCGTGGCAACCGGTCGCCTTCAACTCGACGTCGTTTTCGAGGTTTGCCTTCTTCAGTTCCGTTCTGAAGGCATTCACTACTGCCTGGCATCCGCACGCCTGACAGCCCGTTCCTGCGCAGACCGAGATGATCGTCTTGCGACTGTCGCGCTGCTTTACCAGTGATGCCCGGTACTGCTCGAGCGCCTGGATCGAATCAAGTTTCGCCGGGGTCATGCGGCCTCCTCGGGACGCGAGGTTTTCTTCCCGCGGACCTCAGCCAACATCTTATCGACCTTCGACACCGTCATATTCCCCCAGTAGACATCATTGGCCGTGACCAATGGTCCCAGCGCGCAGGCTCCCAGACAATTGACGCTCTCCAGGCTGTACTGCTGATCTGCGGTCGTTTGGCCCGACTTTATCCCCAGGTCACGCTCCAGCTTGTCGACAATGACATTCGCCTGTCGCACGTGGCACGCCGTCCCGGTGCAAACGCATATATGATTTTTCCCCTTGGGCTCAAGACTGAACGAACGATAGAACGTCGCCACGCCATATATCTGAGCCAGCGGCAACCGCATCTTCTTCGCCACCATCTCCATCGCGTCCTTCGGCAAATACCGGTAATGCTTCTGGATATCCTGAAGGATCATGATCAGGGCCGATGGCTTGGCACCATACTCCTTCACGATCGCCGTGATGCTCTGTTCCAGATCGAAGCTGGTATCCACTGGGGCACTCATGCTTCTGCTCCTTCTTCTATCTCGACATCCCCCGGCACCGGCACATTCTCCGGCATCGGCTGCGCACCAGTCAGGACTGTCAAATCATGTTTGGGACCGAGAATATACTTGTCGCGTACATCCAGCATTCTCCCCTCTCTAAAGACCCGTCCCCCGAGTGACATCCGCCGGTATTCCGGCGTCGGACGGCTGATGCACGCTTCAAAGCAGGCACCGCAACTGTTGCACTTCGTTACATCCACATACCGCGCCTTGCTCTTCACTTTCACTTTGAAATTCCCAATCGACCCACTTACCGACTCAACATCGGCCCAGGTCAGCAGAGTGATATTCGGATGTTTCCCTACCGACACCATTTTGGGTGTAAGGATACAGGCGGCGCAGTCGAG
>JAYRFH010000023.1:0-6577 GCA_041908405.1 Candidatus Zixiibacteriota bacterium | reverse complement strand
GTCGAGCGTCGGAAACGTTTTGTCAAAACTCGCCATGTGTCCGCCGATCGTTGCTTGCCGTTCGACCAGGTACACCTGGAATCCCGCATCCGCCATCTGCAGCGCGGCCTCTATCCCCGCGATACCCCCCCCTACCACCATTACCGCCTTTTTGATCGGTACGCGAAGCATCTCGAGCTCTTCGTGGAACCGCACTCGCGCCACCGCGGCGCGAGTCAGCAAGCCGGCTTTGTGCGTTGCCGCCTTCGGATCCATACTGACCCACGATACCTGCTCGCGGATATTCGCCATTTCAAAGAAGTACCGGTTGATCCCCGCCGTTTCCACCGCCTTGCGGAAAGTTCCCTCATGCATCAACGGGCTGCACGCCGCCACTACTATGCGATTGAGTTTGAACTCCTCGATATCCTTCCGTATCAATTCCTGGCCTGGGTCAGAGCACATGAAGCGGTAGTGCTTCGCCAACACGACTCCCGGCATATCCTTGACAGCCTCGACCACCTTGGCCGGATCAACCATCTTCGCGATATTCGTCCCGCAGTGGCAGACATAGACACCGATGCGGATCTCGCCACTTGGACCGATATGGTCATGGTTGGTCATCGTACACCTCCTGCCGCGGCAAGCAGCTTATCCGGAGAGATCAGAAGCTTATCCAATCCCATCTTCTCCGGCGGAATCCCTAGAGCGATCCCTATCAGGTGACTGAAATAGACGATCGGCACCTTAAAATCCCGCCCGTACCGCGTATTGATCTTATCCTGATATGCTTCGAGGTTCATTTCGCAGAGCGGGCAAGCGGTCGCGATGATATCCGCGTCATTCTCCACCGCCGCCTGTAACAACTGATCGTTCAGCTTGAGCGCGATATCCTCGCTCGTCGTCATCAGCATCCCGCCACAGCACCGGACCTTGCACGGATAGTGCGTCACGGTCGCGCCGAGCGCCTCGATCAGTTTGTCCATGGTCACCGGGTCATCGACATCATCAAAAAGTCCATTTGGCCGAACTATCTGGCAGCCGTAGTACGGGGCAACCTTTATTCCGGTGAGAGGATTCTTGACCATCGACTTCAACTTCTCGATCCCGAGATCATTGAACAGGATGTCCACCGGGTGCCGCACTTCGACATCTTTGTCGTACACCAGCCCGGCCGCCGCCAGCGCCTCATTAATGCGCTCACGGTCCTTCGGGTCCCAGTGGATCTGCTTATTCGCCTTTCGGAGGATCGTGAAGCACGAACTGCACGGCGCGCAGATATCCATATTCATCTTCTGCGCTAACGCCAGATTGCGGGCCGATATCGCGTGACCCACGGTCTTGTTGACCGACATGTACATGGTCGCGCCGCAACAATTCCAATCCTCTATCTCATGCAGCCCGATCTCCAGCGCCTTGAACACTTCTCTCACCGACTGGTCGTACGGCGAGGCTGTATGTTCGAGGCTGCACCCCGGGTAATATGCGTAGTCTGCCATGGTCACTCCTCGAACTTGCTCGCGCGCTCAATGATCGCGCGTACTTCGTTCACTCGACGGATTTTGCTCGGCATCATCGCCAGTCGACCCCGACGCATCATCGACAGCCCAAATCCAGCCGTCCCGAACAGCTTCCAGAAATTCGATTTCATCAGGTAACGGATTCCCAACCCGAGCTCAAAGTTCCGCCCATACCTGTAGACATTCGCCATGAAGGCCTTGGAGAGCGTATGCACCGGGAACTTGGGTGGATATATCTTGCGGCTCATCGCCAGACGTTTCAACGCATACATCGTATCCGTCACTTTGATCCCTTGCGGACACCGCACCGTGCATGAATAACAGGACGCGCAGATCCAGACCGTCCGGCTGTGCAGGATATCCTCTATATGTCCCGCGCGGAACAGAGCGATCGTCTGGCGCGGCGTAATATCCATCGCGTACGACACAGGGCAGGTCCCCGTGCAGGTCCCGCACTGAATGCAATTTTTGATCTTCTCGCCATCCGGGAAGCTCGCCACCTGATCCCAGAATGCGGCGCGCAGTTCTGCTTCAGCTTTGGGATATGGGGTCAGCGTTTCTGCCATACTATCTCTCCTGGGCCGTGCGATCTACCGCGCGTGATCCCACTCTCGCGAGTGGATCAAAAAGATAACTTGAATAGTTGCTCATTTCGGTACTGCGGTAAATCGTGGGTTTTACGGTCTGCGTTCTATCAATTCTCAGTTAATGGACTTTTTACTCCATACTAAAGAGTATCTACCAACTCTGTTGATTTTTGTCAAGACATTAGCTGTCTCCAGCTGAGAAATTTTCTCTCTGACAGGCGGGAAAAGCGGCGCTTTGCGCGATCATCCGGTATAGTGAAAATTCGAACAATTTCAAAAATTATCCAAGACGCAAACGGTGATTTCTGTCCTGATTTGGAGGGGGAACTTTGAAGACTGCGTTTATCGCAATTCTCCACACTGACATGTATCCAGAGCATCACTCGCAATTTTCCCCCTTATGCATCCGTTGAGGTTACCTGCGCTAACGCTTCTATGAAAAACAGCATCATTACACTATTGCTCTCCTATTTGTCCGCCCCTGCGCGACACCACATGCGACTGCGCGCCAACCTTATCATGGACACGCAGGGAAATAATTCACGATTTCCCCCCTTGACAATATAGATTTAACTGTCTATTATTATCACGAAGGCGTTCCGCGCCGGATAGTCCGGGCTGTGCGTGGTGCGACGCAGCGGATAGTTCTGTGTGGTCTGCGCCTTCGAGAGCGATTAGCTTTTTTGTTACCAGCGCCCCTGTGCTTCACACAAGGGCGCTTCTTCTTGGGAGGATCCCTCTACGGTACCCTTTACTCCGCTCCTCATCATCCAAAGGATTAGGCCGGGTATGCTAACCTAATACCTTACCGCACCGACACTTAACTGCGATACGCCGAATATTCGCCGCTTCTGCCCACCCGCCGCACATTCTCCGAAATTTTGTTCACTCCAGCGCACTCCTCCTTGACATTTGTGAAAGAATTCACTACTAATAGCGGCACTAATTTGTCCCCTTTGGACGAAAGAACTATGCTTTATTATAAGTCGAGCGAAGGCAACACCGCCGTTTCTGTCAGGTCTCTCGCCACGACCATCCAGGTCATCGAGTCTCCTCGGCCGTCTGCCTCGCATCAGCAATTCCTTAGGAGGAAATGGTAATGGAAAGCAAACCTTTCAATCCATTCGCGATGGCGCAGGCGCAGTTTGACCAGGCCGCCGATTTTCTTGGCTTGGATCAAGGCACTCGCGAACTGCTCCGCTGGCCGGCCCGTGAATTCCAATTCGCGATCCCGGTCCGGATGGATGACGGCACAACCAAGGTCTTCCGCGGTTTCCGCGTTCAACACAATGATTCCCGCGGCCCGTCCAAGGGCGGTATCCGCTTCCATCCGCACGAGACCGTCGACACGGTCCGCGCGCTGGCGATGTGGATGACCTGGAAGTGCTCGGTCGTAGATATCCCGCTGGGCGGCGGTAAGGGCGGCGTCATTTGCGATCCGCACCACCTCTCCATGCGCGAACAAGAACAGATCTGCCGCGGCTGGATCCGTCAGCTCTCCAAAGTGGTCGGCCCGCTTATCGATGTTCCCGCTCCTGATGTTATGACCAATGCTCAGCATATGCTCTGGATGCTCGACGAATACGAAACCATCCATCGCGGCCACTACCCGGGCCTCATCACCGGCAAGCCGGTAGGCATGGGCGGCTCGCTCGGTCGTACCGAAGCTACCGGGTACGGTGTCATCTACACCGTCCGCGAAGCGATGAAAGAGCTGAATATGGATCCGAAGAACTGCACCGCCGCGGTCCAGGGCTTCGGCAACGTCTCCCAGTACGCTATCCGTCTCTTCCAGCAACTCGGTGGCAAGGTCATCTGCTGCTCCTCCTGGGATCAGAAAGACCAGACCTCCTACACCTATCGTCGCAAAGAAGGGCTCGATGTCGACAAGCTGTTGACCGTCACCGATCGTTTCGGCGGTATTGATAAAGCCAAAGCCAAAGAGCTCGGTTACGAAGTTCTCCCCGGCGATGCCTGGATCGAACAGGATGTTGACGTGCTGTTGCCGTCTGCCATCGAAAACCAGATCACGAAGGACAACGTCGCCAAGATCGGCAAGCGCGTCCGGATCATCGGCGAAGGCGCCAATGGCCCGACCACGCCCGATGCCGACAAGGTCATTCACGAACGTGGTATCTTCTTGATCCCGGATTTCCTGGCCAATGCCGGCGGCGTCACCTGCTCCTATTTCGAGCAAGTGCAGTCGAACATGAACTACTTCTGGGAGAAGGACGAAGTTCTGACGAAACTGGACACGAAGATGACTTCGGCGTTCCATCAGGTGTCGGAACTGGCGCGTCAGCGGAAGCTGTACATGCGCGATGCGGCCTATATCATCTCGGTCAGCCGAGTGGCGCAGGCCTGCAAAGACCGCGGCTGGATCTAACCCTCCGCGATATCTTTCTTAAGCCATACTGTAACCGGTCGGGTCACAAGACCCGGCCGGTTTTGTGTTTGGAATCAAAGAATACCATGAGCGGAGTCTCTTCTTGACATGCCAAGCGCAGTGGTTGCTTCGAAGTCGCGGAGGCCAATGACATCTCGTAACGCAAGTTTTGCCCGCCACCTCTCGCAATGACAGTACCGCAAACACTCCGCTTTTCATCACCATTCACGCACTCACTTTAGCTTCTGGCTCTTGAGGCTCCGACGGGGTCACCTTCATCCGAAAGCAAAGTTTCTTCCCCCGCAAGAATTTTCACTGACAGCGGCTGTCAGTCCTTCTTTCAACATTGATCCCAGCTGATTGTCATTGCGAGGAGGCTGGCCTGCGACATCACTCTTTGGCAGCCCTATTCCTCCAGCCGACGAAGCAACCTCTGGAGCAAACTATGAAAGTCTATGCTGTTTACATCATGACAAACTCTCTGAACACTGTTCTCTATACAGGCGTAACTGGAAACCTCGCTAATCGTGTCTGGCAACACAAGAACGGCCAGGGCTCTTACTTCACGCGAAAATACCGTGTGACTAAGCTGGTATACTTCGAGACATTTGGCGATGTCACAATGGCGATTGCGCGCGAAAAGCAGATCAAGGGCGGTTCTCGCAGAAAAAAGGCACTGCTTGTCGAATCAATCAATCCAGATTGGCGCGATCTGAGCGAACAACTTCGACTGGGGTAATGACTGTACTCCCCCCTACCTCCCTACCCCTCCACCACCCTCCCCAGCAGCCACCAGAACGCCTTCCCCTTCTGGTAGCAATTGATACACTCCGAATGCGCGCAACTGCATGACGCGCACGTGTGCGCCAAACACCAATCTGCCGCCCACTCGCAGGCATCCGAGGCATCCGGATAGTAGACGCCAGCCGGGTCGTAACTCTCGATATCAGCAAAATCAAACAACCACTTGTCATGTGCCTCGCAAAACGCCCGAATCTGATTGTTGCGCGCGTACAGATTCCCATCCGGGCCGGTCCCATCCAGATGCCCCGTCATGTAGATAAAAACCACATCCGGGTAATCCGCCTCTAAATCAGACATCGCCGCGAGATAGGTCGCGATCCCCTCTTGACTGTTCGTACTCACTCCGCCGCACCATGACCATATTACGACATTGCATTCCGGATTATCATTCAACCAGGCGCGGGTCGGCGGCACCCAACTGGTGTCTCCATCGGCGCCGAGGTCATCGCCATACTCATGCACCAACGGCTGGCGGAATGTCGCGTCCTCCGCCTCCACCAGATCCAACCCGGTCATTAACTGGCTTCCGTGCGACGTATGCCCGTAGAATATATTCAGGCTATCGGCCACGTTCTCTTTGATAGCGGTCGCGATATCGCCGAAATCAGCTATCACTGTATGATCCGCCACATAGCCGTCGATTTGTGGGTCGGTCGGATCTTGTCCGGTCGACTTTTTGTCATCGCCGCACCCCGAAACGAGCAAGAGCAGGATGGCGGTGAAGAGTGTCAGGCATCGAAGCACATAAGCAGAAATAGCGCGCATGGCAGTAGCCTCCCGGCTGGAGATGGTTCATGGACAACCTATTCCTTATTGTCGGTCGTCCGCAATGCTAAACTGACCGAAAATCGCCTTATCGCTCGCATGGACATTGCCAACCCACGTACCACGGACCAGCCGGTTGTCCGCCAGTCGCCTGAATCTGGCGCTTGCCAACCCTGCCGCTCCCACCGTATCTTGGGTCCATGCTCAAATCAACAATCCTATTAGTCACGCTTCTTCTGGGAGGCTATTGCATGGCAGAGACGAATCAAGACACCACCGGCCAGGCCGCGCCGCGGGATATCTTTCAGCGCATGACCGGCAACTGGTCCGGTATGACCACCGTCTGGTTCGAGCCGGAGAAACCGGTCGACGAATCCCCCTGCGAATGCTCATTCAAAAGTATCCTCAACGGAAAGTCGCTTCAGTGGGACTACACCGGCGCCATGCAGGGGAAACCGCTCACCGGCTCGGCGCACTTTGCCTACAACAAGCAGAAAGAGCAGTACGAAATGTCCTGGATGGACACGTTCCACACC
>JAYRFH010000022.1:0-28614 GCA_041908405.1 Candidatus Zixiibacteriota bacterium | reverse complement strand
TTCTCCGGATGGAAACAGATCTGGTGGAACATCACCAGGTCGCTCTTCGAAACCGCGTCCACTGTCGCGTATTCCGGATAGCGCGAATACGGCGAGTCAGGACCATAGATCGCCTTGATGAATTCCCGTATCCCAATGGTGAATGGATCATCATTGCGGCGTGAGATCCCTGACCGAATACCAACCTTGGCCAGATCGATCTTATCCTGCGCAAAAGCCGGACGGCGGAGCACTTCCGCCAAAACCTCTAACCCGAGATCAAGATTCTCGGTCAAAGTATACATCGACGCGGACCCGCTCAAATTTCCGATGTTTGTCTCGACCGATGCGCCAACCGATTCCAGCGCTTCATCGATCTGGTCGCCGGTCCACTTCGAGGTTCCTCCGGTCCGGAGCACCTGTCCGCAGATCTGCGCCAGCCCGACTTTGTCCGCTGGTTCAAGGTAGCCGCCACAATTGATGCGAGCCGAGGCCCGCACAACCGGCAGGCTGTTATCTTCGAGGATATAGAGCCGGAGCCCGTTATCCAGGGTAACCTTTTCCACTTTGGGGATGGTGATCGGATTCAGCGCCGGGAATTTCAATTTGGTGACATCCTGGGCCGAAACCGACAGCGCGCCAAGCAGCATCGCCGCCAGCGCCAGTGTCAATATGCTCATGCGTTTCATTTCGCTACTCCTTCAGCTCAGCTTTTCACCGTGTTCATGATCGCCACTGTCCGATTCGTCTTCGTAAAATACTGCTTGGCGACACGCTGGATATCTTCGGGTGTGACGGCGTTGATCCGATCCAGTTCACGGAACATTTTGCGCCAGTCTCCCCAATACAGTTGATAGGCGCCGAGTTGGAACGCCATCCCATCGTTACTCTCAAGCTGGCCGACAAAACTCGACTTATTACGCGCCTTGATCTTGTTCAGATCTTCCGCGGAGATCGTCAATTCTTTAACGGAGTCGATTATCCCGAAAATGATCTCTTCGCACTCGGCCGCAGTATGTCCAGCCGACGGGACCGCGAGGATCGAGGCCAGTGTCGGATACTTTTCGCCCGGATACCCTGGAAAAGCCTGCACTTGCACCGCGATCTTTTTCTGCTTCACCATCTGCTCGTACATCACCGAGGTTCGTCCCGAGGTGAGGTACTCAAGAAACGCGTCGATAGCCGGACGATCCGGATGCGTCATCTCCGGGATCTTCCATCCCGCGATAAACAGCGGCTGCGCCGGGTCTTCCAACACCACCCGCTTTTCACCCAACTGCTCAGGCTCGACGGTCGCGATCCGCTGCGGTTTCGGCTTATACGGGATCCGATTCCAATATTTCTCCGCCAAAGCGATGACGTTCTTCGCGTCGACATCCCCGACGATCACGATCGTCATATTCGACGGCACATAATACTTCGCGAAAAACGCCTTGGCCTCTTCGCGCGAATAGTATTGGATGTCCGACATATGCCCGACCCCCGACACGCCGTACGGGTGCGCCTTGAACGCGGTCGAACCATACTCTTCCAGCAATCGCCCGATAGGGTTCGACTCGATACGCATACGGCGCTCTTCGGCCACCACATCGCGCTCCTTGTACATCTCGCGGAAGACCGGATTCAAAAACCGCTCCGCCTCGAGGGTCATCCAGAGCTCAAGCTTGTTTGATGGCAGGGAATAGGTGTACATCGTCCAGTCGTACGCCGTCCCGGCATTCATGCCGATTCCGCCTTCGCGCTCGACAATATTGCCGAACTCGTTTGAATTGACATACTGATACGATGCCTCCCGCGCCGCTTCGTACTCTGCCTGTAACTTGGCAACCAGCACGGTATCCGACAAACGACCTTTATTCCGCTCCTCGCGGAGTTTCATGAAGAGCGAGTCCTCCACCGCGATCGCTTTTGCCTCGGCCTTGTAGTTCTTGGTGCCAAGTGTTGTGGTTCCCTTGAACGCCATATGCTCGAACATATGCGCAAGACCGGTGTACCCCTTCGGGTCATCCGCCGACCCGGCGTTCACCCATGTCGCAAACGATACCACCGGAGCGTCATGACGCTCCATCACCAATATCTTCAGCCCGTTTTTCAGGGTATGCTCGGTTATCGTCTTCTCGACCGTCGTGAAGTCAAACGAGAAGACATAGCCGCCCAATGAAACTGCCAGGAAAAGGCAGACCAGAGACGGCCAAACGGTTCGCTTCATCATCCGTTCCTCCATGGAGTGTTGAGTTGGTGAAATTTGTAACAGAATAAAGAATGGCCGACCGGCCATGTCAAGCTTTCTCGCCAGATTACTACCTCTAACACCCTAATAATCCACCGGTTACGAGCCCAAAGTCGCCTTTTTGGGCAGGTCCAAAATCGTTAGAATCCATCCGCTTTCGTGGAGTTGGGAAGATTCCTCGTCCCCCTCAGTACTCAGCTTAGAAGATGTTATTCACCGAACTGAGAAAGTGAGGAAATGAGCCATGAAACACAGCATTACCATCTGGATCCTGCTCGCAGTCGGTCTGCTGGCGGGCGTCACCGCCGAACTCGTTTTCGGCGTCCCGACCGATGGTACCATCTCCGGTCGGATCATCGAGAGCGGCAACTCCGCTCCCATCCCCGGAGCCCTAGTCACTCTCCTGGGCGAGGGAAGACAGGCACGGTCCGATTCCGACGGCCGCTTCCTCATTACTGGACTCAAACCGGGCGAGTACAGCCTGTCGGTAACACAGAACGGCTTTGAATCCGCTGAACTCCACGGCGTTTCCGTTTCTGCCGGCCAATCCGTTTCGGTCGTTATTGAAATGATCCGAATCGAGGGGAAGAAGAAATCCGAACCGGCCGCCGCGGGCAAGGGAGACTACCGTTCTTCAACCAGCACTAACGAAAAAGAAGAAGGTTCCGCGCTCCAGAAACTGAGTCCATTGCCGGAGCGCTCCACCACTCCGCAGTCTTCAGCCGGTGTGCAGGGGTATAGTGATTCATATCAGGGCAATGGCGCTACCGATTATCTGCGCCAGATACCGCGCGAGAAAGATCGCGCCGACTCATATGAGCCGTACTATAACCCGTATCCGGACGACATGACTTTCCGCGACTACGGCACCAACCGCTTTATGGATACGCGTCGGGACCATCTCTCGACTTTTGGTCTCGATGTTGATGATGCTTCCTACACCCTGGCCCGCACGTATCTCTTTAACGGTCAGCTTCCGCCGACCGAAGCGATTCGCGTCGAGGAGTTCATCAACCACTTTGACTACGGCTACAACGAGCCGGATCAGTCCAAATTCCGTGTCTTCACGGAACTGGCCAACTCGCCGTTCGACCGCCGCACCTCGTTCCTCAAGATCGGTATCAAGGGGCGCGAGATCTCTGATTGGGAGCGCAAACCGCTCAACCTGACGTTGGTCATCGATGTCTCCGGCTCCATGAGCTATGGCAACCGTATCGACCTGCTCAAGCAGTCGCTCCGCCTGCTCATCGATCAACTTGACCACAACGACCGCATAGGTATCGTCGCTTACGGCTCGCAGGCGTTCAAAGTCCTCGACCCGACCAGTGGCGATAACAAGCGCCAGATCCTCAAATCGCTTGACCGTCTCCGGCCGGGTGGCTCGACCTTTGCTGAAGCTGGTATTCGCCTCGGCTACGATATGGCCAACCGCCAATTTATCAATGGCCACTCGAATCTCGTCGTTCTCTGCTCGGATGGCGTCGCCAATGTCGGCAAGACGGATCCCGATGCTATCATGCGCGACATCAAGGACCATGTCCGCCGTGGCATCTCGCTCTCGACCTTTGGCTTCGGCATGGGAAACTACAATGATGTTCTGTTGGAACGCCTCGCCATCAATGGCAATGGCAAATATGCTTACATTGATACCGAGGACCAGGCGCGGAAACTGTTCGTCGACGGTCTGGTCGGCACGCTACAACTGTTGGCCCGCGACGTCAAGGTGCAGGTCGACTTCAACCCGAATGTCGTCTCTGAATATCGCCTGATCGGCTATGAAAACCGCGCTATCGCCGATAACAAGTTCCGTGACAACCGCCAGGATGGTGGCGAGATCGGCGCCGGCCACGAAGTCACCGCTCTCTATGAGGTCGTGTTGAAGCAGAAGAAGTCGACGGCCAAGCTGGCGACTGTCTTCGTCCGGTGGAAAGATGCCGATGACCGCGATGTCGTCGAGCTTGCCAAGGATGTCCAGATAGGGAAGGGGATCCCGCGCTTCGAGTCCGCTCGCGCCGAGTTCCGCCTTGCGGTGGTAGCGTCGCGCTTTGCGGAGATGCTGAAAGAAACACGCTACACCGACAACACCAGCTTCGAGGATCTGAGCCAGATAGCGCAGACGATCCGCCGCCAACTGCCGAGTGAGCAGACCAACGAACTGGTCGACCTGATCGACCGCGCGGCTTCACTGGATGGTTACTTCTCGGATGATGACCGGCGCGGGGAAGACCGCGATTACCGCGGTGACCTGAACTACAAACGATAGAGACTATACAATAACAGTCAGTCGGTTGTCTGGCCGACTAACCTGAATCCTCCTTGCCATCCCTCCAGTCAACCGCCCGCTCGGCCACCGCCGGGCGGGCCGGTTCGTTGTGAGCGGCTCGTACTTGCAGGCAAATTGAATTTCTGTTATCTTTGGATTACCTCGGATAAGGGAGCGGGGTTTAGCTATGTCGGGAGCCAAAAGACTGGACCTTCAACTGCTGGTGACAGTATCGGCGCTTTTGGCGGCGCATATTGTCGGGTGGCAGATTGGGGGATATTATACTTGGGGATTTGGTATTTGGTATGGATTGCCTTTCTGGATACTTGTCATTTCTGTTACTCTGGTTATTGGGTTATTCAGTCTTCCAATCGACACTTCATCGGTGAGTCGGTCCGTAGTCCATAACATATTGCAAGACAAGCAAATACCCCCCCTCGAATCAAACTTCGCCGAATCACGACAACGCTTATACTAATAGTTCTCTGTCTCATCATATACTCAATAAGATCTCGCTCTCTGTTGTACGGTGACGGATATGCGGCCGTAGCAGCTGTACAACGAGATTGGGGAGTCCTTTTCCACAGCGTTCACGAGTGGCTAAAACCGCTTAGCATCGCACTGTATAAACTCAATTACGAAATACTGACGACGCTCTTCAAGATTGAACCTGCAACGTCATTCGCGATTTGTAGTTCTGTCGGAGGCGCCCTTGGATTGTTGGGGACGTTGCGACTGGCGAAGACGCTGAGCGCCGATCCAAATGGGCGAATGTTTCTGTTCGCATCCGCACTGACGAGTGGGTCTATCTTGCTGTTTTGCGGTCATATCGAGTTCTACGTATGGGGAGTCGCAGCGTTTGTTTGGTTCCTCGCTTTTGCTCACGCGCCAGAGCAGTCTCGTTCTACTCCTGCACTCCTTCTTACCGGCATTGCAGCGATACTCAGTAACCTCATGTTATTTCCCGCAATTGTGGCTTCATTCAGTTTGGCTTGGAAGCACATCTTCCCTTCGGTCATACAACGCTATCTGCGTCTTGGACCAATTCTTACATTAAGCCTGGCAAGCTCAATCCTTTTGGCATTTGCCCTCCAGTGGTTTGCACGTTCGTATGGGACTGTTGCCATAGTTCCGTATGCGAGAAATCCTTATTGGGTTCTATCAATAAATCATCTTAGTGATATGCTGAACGCATTGCTCTTTGCTTGCCCGCTGATTCCAATGCTTGTCCTCCCGGGGAAAGGTCGTTCATTTCTGCGCGAGTACCCCATTCTCGTTGTGTGTGTTTTCCTTATATGGGTGGTTGGGTTCTGGATTGATCCAGATGCAGGCGCAGCACGCGACTGGGACCTACTCTCCCAGTTCGGAATTCCCTTGACTCTGCTGTGTGCACTTTCCGTCCTCCACGGCATCAAGTCTACTGATGTGCCTCGTTTGGTAGTTCCAATGCTGTGCTTGGCAACGTTTTTAAATCTTCCCTACATTTATGAGAAAATAGACCGGACCAGAGCAGTAGAGAGATTGAATGCTGTCTTGTTGAACGACCCCCACTACCAGACTTCGTACTTGAGTGGAACGCGGACAATTTCATGGGGAGCTTTACTCTACAATGAGGAAGGCAGGGGAGACCTAGCTGAACCGTTTTTTCGTCGGCGAATTTTGGCCGATCCAACCGCAGCGTTGGCATATGCTAATCTTGGCAACATCTTCCTTGAGTCGAAAAGATACGATTCAGCCGAGGTCTACTTGGGGCGAGCCTCTGAACTAGACTCTGGCAATCAGTTCTATAGAGTACAATATCTCAATTCCCTGCTCTTTCAAGAAAAGTGGGGAGAACTTGCGTCTCTTCTTCTCCGATTCGAAACTACCGATTCCACGTATGTGTCTGCATTGCATCAATGCGGCAGAGAACTCTTTTCTCTTGGCAAAATCGCGGAGGCACTCGCATGCTTTCACAAATTGGATTCGTTGCGGATGGGGTCAATCTACTACAAACTCTCCTTGGCAATGTCATACGCCAGGCTATGTGATGAGTCCAGATCATTGGTTTATTTTGCCCATGCAGATTCACTCAGTCCTGATTCACTCAAGTGCCAACTCTTTACCGTTTCAATTCGCGACCTGATTTCCTTTGAAGAACCTGCTATAGCCCGAAAACTCCTCCCGAGATATCGTGAGGTATGCTCAGTCGTCGATCCTATCCTCGTTGAGGCTCTCTTGACAAAGTAGAAAGTTGCTCGTAAACAAAATCGGGCCGGTCGAGAGACCGGCCCGATTTCTATCTACCCGATTATTGACTGCAGTTCTACGAAATCGCCCCGCGCGTTGTCGAAGGGCGAACATATTAATTGCCTCACCACCAACTGATCATCTTTGGCTTCGGCGAATCCGTCAAATACTCATTTCTGGGTACCACCCGCGCCGTGATCCCCAACCGCCCGGATTCCCGACACACGACCTCGCCATTATATTCAAAGACATTATCCGCGGGCGGATTCGCGGCCTGACCATTAATGCGCGCCTCAACCGGGGTAAAAGTTACCAACTGCTCCTGCGAAGTCAATCGTCCGGCTACGACCTCGACCCGGACATCCTGCGGACGGATCCCATCCAGATAGACATGCAGCTTCACCGGTATCCGTTGTCCGATAGAGACTGTCTGCCCAAGTTCCGGGATCTCGATCTCCCGTATCTGAATCTTATCCCAGCTCCCCTGAACGCGCTCCAGCCACGAGGTCAGCTTGCGAGCTTCGGCGTAGTTGTTCGCCGCCAATTCTTCGTTTTTGCGCAGGGTAGGGATATAGAAATTGTCTGTGTACTCCATGGTCATCCGAGCGGCCGAGAATACCCGCCCCGCCATCGAGACCGAACCTTTCATCTTCTCAACCCACTCTTCCGGATAGTCCCGATTCTCTCGCTCATAAAAGAGCGGCACAATCTCACGCTCCAACGTATTGTACAAAGACTCCGCTTCGAGACGGTCACCGATCTCGGAGTTATCGTACTCCTCGCCGTTGCCGATCTTGAACCCGGTCATCTCATTATATCCCTCGTCCCACCAGCCATCGAGCACCGAGAAGTTCAGCGCGCCATTGATCGCCGCCTTCATTCCCGAAGTTCCCGAGGCTTCCTCCGGGCGACGCGGATTATTCAGCCAGATGTCCGATCCCTGCACCAGATACCGCGCGACATTGATATCATAATCCTCAAGGAATATCACCCTGTTACGGAAACGGTCTTGATTGACAAACCCGATAAGCTTCTTGATGACCTCTTTCCCTGGATTATCCAGCGGATGCGCTTTCCCCGCGAGAATTATCTGCACCGGTGCTTTCGGGTTGTTGACGATCCTGTCCAGTCGATCCGGGTCGCTGAAGATCAAGTACCCACGTTTGTAGGTCGAGAACCTGCGCGCAAAGCCGATAGTCAGCACCTGCGTATCCAGGATCTGCTCAACACGCTGGATTTCGTACTGCGTCGAGTTGCGACGGCCCAATTGCTGTGAGAGTCGTTTCCGCGCGAAGAATATCAGACGCTCCCGCCGCTTGTTATGAATTCGCCAGAGCTCGATATCCGGGATTTTGCTGACCTTGTCCCATATCTCCGGTGATCCCGGTCGCTCAGTAAAGTGCGGACCAAGATACGACTCGTACAGCTCGTTCATTTCATGGGATATCCATGATGACAAATGGACGCCATTGGTGATACCGGCTATTGGGATCTCTTCCTTTGGCAGCCCGGGCCAGATATTGTGCCACATCTCGCGCGACACCAGCTTATGCAATTGCGACACGCCATTATTGTGCGACGAATACTTCAGCGCCGCCACGGTCATGCAGAATGTCTCATTTTCGTCCATCGGATTGACCCGACCGATCGAGACGAAATCTTTCCAGCTAATTCCCAACTGCTTGATGAAATCCCCTAAATACCGGTGCACCAGCACTGGGTCGAATCGTTCATTGCCAGCCGGTACCGGCGTATGGGTGGTGAATACGCTCGTCGCCCAAACATACTGCGATGCCTCATTGAATGTCAGCCCTTCGTCCGCCATCAGTATGCGCAGACGCTCCAGCGCGAGGAACCAGCTATGCCCCTCGTTCATATGATAGACCCCGGGATGTACCCCCAGCGCCTTCAACGCCCGCACACCGCCTATCCCTAGTATGATCTCCTGGCGGATACGCATATCTTTGTCGCCGCCATAGAGCACCGATGTGATCTCGCGCGCCTTACTCGAGTTTTCCGGGATATTGGTATCCAGCAGGTAGAGCGGAATATGCCCGACTGTTACTTTCCAAATCTGGCACTGCACCGGCATTCCGTCCAGTTCGACTGTCACGCGCAAAGGCTCATCATGGCCGTTCTTCACCAACTGCACCGGCATATGATACCAGTCGTTCTCTTCGTATCGTTCCTGCTGCCAGCCGTCAGGGGAGAGGATCTGCCGGAAATATCCATAGCGATACAAGAGCCCGACTCCGACCAAGGGAAGCCCCAGATCGGAAGCCGATTTCAGCGTATCTCCCGCCAAAACCCCCAAACCACCGCTGTAAACCGGAAGCCCTGTATCCAGTCCAAACTCCAGCGAGAAGTAGGCGATCTTCTGATCTTCCATATCAGGATACTTGTAGTGGAACCACTTCCGGCGGCTGTGATAGTCGAGATATTTCTGATAGACTCTGTCTAACGACACCAGGAATGCCTCATCCTGCGCGGCGCGGGCCATCGCTTCCTGCGGAAGACGCGACAACATCTCGACAGGATTCTGATAGCACGCCTCCCACATCTCGGGGTCAAGTCGGATGAACAACTTGACTACCTCGAAATTCCAGGAGAACCACATATTGTTGGCCATCTCCTGAAGCGGTTTCAGCTTTTCGGGGACAGAGGGGAGTACGAGAACTTGTTTAACGCGCATGGCCTATCCTTGTGCTGGTCCAATCTCTTGTGCCGCAATTCGTCGACTGTATATGTATCGAACAGAACGGGCGCAAGTTAACCCGGAAATCCGCAATTGAACGCAAGTTACGGCAATTTACCCCGGCTAGGGCGCTCAAGTCGTTTTCCGACATGCCGATTCATAGATAAATAGCTTAACGTCGGCTGCCAATATATTATTTCCATTTGGCCGCTTAAAAGTGTACACTAGGGACTATGGGCAAAACACGCAAGAGATTAGGGGTGCTGACGGGCGGTGGAGACTGCCCGGGACTCAATGCAGTCATTCGCGCGGTCGTCAAAACCGCCGAAAACGAATACGGTATGGAAGTCGTCGGTTTTCTGGATGGCTACGAGGGCCTCGTTCAGAATCGCTTTAAGATCCTTGACCTGAAGGATGTCCCCGGACTCCTTTCCCAGGGCGGGACTATTCTTGGCTCTTCCAACCGGGCCGATCCTTTCCGCTTTCCGGTACTCCAGGGAGATGACTATGTCTATCTCGACCGGTCCACCGAAACCGTCCTCAATTTCGAGTCGCTTGGTCTTGATGGCCTCATCGCCATTGGCGGCGATGGTACTATGGCCGCATCTTCTCAGCTCGCCGAAAAGGGACTGAAAATAATCGGCGTCCCCAAGACCATCGACAACGACCTGCTCGGTACCGACCAGACTTTCGGCTATGATTCTGCTCTGCAGACCGCGGTGGAAGCTATCGACAAGATCCATACGACTGCCCAGTCGCATCATCGCGTGATGATCGTCGAAGTAATGGGTCGCTATGCCGGATGGATCGCCCTCGGTTCCGGCCTTGCCGGTGGTGGCGATATCATCCTGCTTCCCGAATTTCCCTATGACCTTGATCCGATCGTCGAGCAGATCAAGCTCCGCAAATCGCAGGGGAAGAACTTCTCGATCATCGTCGTTGGCGAAGGTGCCAAGCCGGCTGGCGGCGGCATGACTGTCAGCCGCACGGTGAAAAACTCTCCCGACGCCATTCGCCTCGGCGGAGTTGGCCACCGTATCGCCGCTCAGATAGAAGCGCTCCTCCAGCTTGAATGCCGCGTCACAATTCTTGGCCACCTGCTCAGAGGTGGCGCGCCATCTGCCTATGACCGTCTGCTCGCTACACGCTTTGGGGTCGAGGCTGTTCATCTCGCCGTAAAGGGTGGATGGGGTCGTATGGTCTCCCTGAAGAATAACGAGATTTCCTCCGTTCCGATCACCGAGGTCGCCGGACGATACCGCCGGGTCACCCCCGATCACCCGTGGGTCAAAACCGCGCAGTCCATCGGCATCTGCCTCGGCACTCCGCAGGATATCCCGCTTGAAGAATACTTGGCGATGGTGCACCAATAACTGGTGCGCCGTCGAGCCGTATGTCCGGCTAACGAACAGGATGTAACGTGTCCAGGAAGACTACTAAAGAGACTACCTTGATCGACAAGATCAAAATGGCCAATCGCCTCAAAGAGGCGGCCGCCTATCGCATCGCTTACAAAGATATCGATTTCCTCAATCAGGAGGAACTCCGCCCAGTCCGTCTCCAGCTTGAACTGCTCAAGCCGGAAATGACCTTCCGGCAGCACCATATCAACTCGACCATCGTTGTCTTCGGCGCGACTCGCATTGTCGAACGTCCCGAAGCTCTCCGGCGTGTCGCCGAAATCGAGGATCGACTCAAGGCCAAACCGAAATCGATCGCCCTGAAGAACGAACTGACTATCGCGAAACGCGTTCTGGCCAAGTCTCGCTATTATGACGAGGCCCGCGAATTCGCCCGTCTCGTCGCCGAGGATACCCAGAAGAAAAAGGGCAAACAGGATTACGTCATCGTTACCGGCGGCGGCCCTGGTATCATGGAGGCCGCCAATCGCGGCGCCTTCGATGTCAACGCCAAGTCTATCGGCCTCAACATCACACTCAGAATGGAACAGGAGCCCAATCCGTACATCACTCCTGAACTCTGCCTCCAGTTCCATTACTTCGCTTTGCGCAAAATGCATTTCCTGCTTCGCTCAAAAGCACTGGTCGCGTTTCCCGGCGGATTTGGTACGCTCGATGAGGTCTTTGAGGCGCTTACTCTTGTCCAGACCCGCAAAGTTCAGTCGCTCCCGATCGTTCTGTTCGGCAGCGAATACTGGAAACGTTTGATTGACTGGGATTATCTCGTCTCGGAAGGGACCATCGACGCCGATGATCTCAAACTCTTCGTCTACGCCGATCGGGCGCGCGATGCCTGGGACTATATCAAATATTATTTCCGCGCTGCGGCCAATGGTCGGAACAACGGCACCAGCGGTGGGGGAGAAACGGAGCCGGAAATCCTCTCCACTCGTTTGACCAATGGAATTAAGCCGGTCTCGCGTGCCCGCTATTCCGGCCGCGCCCGCAAGCGCTGATCACTTCAGCAAGAATCCCCGCGCCTGCAAATAACTCAGCATGTGCGGGCGGAGCGACATCGGTGAATCGTTCGCCATCCTTCTCGCGGTATGCTCCGACCATGTGTACGGCCCGGTAAAGTTCGGGTACTTCTCCGGCTGGACTTCGCGTCCCTGCAAATGCCCGAATTCCTGCAGTCGCTTGTCATATTCATTGATTCGGTCGTACACATGATCACGATCATACTTCTCTTGATGCGCCACCGCCTCGACCGACAGCCGCGGTTTCACTTTAGGCAGGCGCTTTGGATATCCGAGCGATAATCCCATCACCGGGTAAACCAGCTCCGGAAGCTCCAGCATCTCGGAGACCTCCTGAATATGATTGCGAACGGATCCTACCATTACGCCTCCCATCCCTAATGCCTGTGCTGCCAGTAGTGCACGCTCGGCGACCAGCGCGGTATCTACGGTCGCAACAATGAATATCTCTGCGTACGAGCTATTACACGGATAGCCGACCCGCTCAGATATCTTCCGCAGCCGAAACAAGTCGGCGCAGAAAACAAGGAAGAGAGGGCAATCGATAACATGTTGCTGATTCCCCGCCAACTCCGCTAGTCGCGTTTTGGTCCCCTGATCTCGTATCGCTATGACCGAATACGCCTGGAGATTCGACGAGGTTGGCGACTGCTGCGCCGTCGTCAGTATCAATCGCTCATCCTCCACCGTGATCGTCTGCTCGGTGAACTGCCGAACCGAGGCATGGCTGCGCAGAAATTGGATCAACTCATTCATGTCGACATCCTTCAACAGAAAACGGACCGAACATCATCGTTCGGTCCGTTTAGTATACGTCAGGAATATTTCAGCGCAAGTCTCAGCCGCCGAAACCAAAGGTCATTCCGGGCTGAAATGTCCGCTGGGCCGCGCGAGCGGCCTTGATCTGACGCACCACCTCTTTGAAGTGGGCGCGCGTCATCTCATCAACCCCACCCGCGCCGGCCGCACGGGTCGCCGCGGTCTCAATGACATCCAGGTCATTCGCCGCCAGCGTCCGGGCATCCGCCGGATACTGGGCCGGGTTGCTCAAATAGATGTCGATCAGCTTCTGTAAATGTGTCAACTGAAGTTGACGGCGGAAGCTGTTGGTCGTGGCCGGGGTCGCCGCCTCCGTCCAGATCATTCTCCGGCAATCCGTGAACATGTCGAACATCGTGTACTTTTCCTCGCCCGGCTTGTACCGCTCGAGGTTGTTCAGCAGACGTCCCACCGTCAGCGGGCTGTACAGCTTGTCGATCGAATTCTTCTGCACGGTCAGCACCATCTGGTGGAAAGGATAGTCAACCTGTGGAACGTTGTATACCGAAAATGCGAAATCGGGGTGACGTTCCGGCGCCAGCTTGTTCAGCAGGTCATTCGGAAGGTCAAACGCGTCAGATGAAAAGACATAGTCGTTGAGGAACTTCATCGCCCGACGCTGGTCCGCCGCGGAAACTGGTTGGAATGGGAGTTTCCCTTCCGGATCTCCGATATGGCTGCGGGAATGATACAGCCCGCCGACATACTTCGGCGCTAACTGCGCCGACTCATAAAATGAGCGCCAGCCGGACTGGAACACCGACAACAGTTTCTGATACCGTTTCCCCGGCACCTCGAACTTCTTGATCGCGTTCATCCAGAGCTCACGCGTCAGTTTGATCTTGTGCGTCGCGTAGGCCAGCGGATCACTTCCCTGGTCGAACAGGTTCGTCAACGGATCGATTGACCGTGGGCTCGACCCAAATGCATCCTCGTCTGTAGAGTAGACCAGTCCAAGACCGGTCGCGCGGGAGGCGATCTTCTCCAGCGGGATCAACTCCTCTTCCGGCGTCTTCGCTCCGAAATCGGTGTACGCGTATTCGATCACCCAATTGTCATATGGCCCGGGGACCGAAGCGTAGAACTCGCCTTGCGGACGCCCCAGCCCTCCGATATTCGCCGGTGTATAATCCATCACGGTGCCGCCAGTCGAATTCACTTTCGTGAACTTCTCATCCGCCAACTGATCAAGAGTATAGATCGTCGACGCTTTGAAATTGTGGCGGAACCCCAGCGTGTGACCCACTTCATGCGCCACCAACTCGGTGATATACTGATTCACATACTCCTGCGTCAGCGAATCCTTGTCGATGAAATCACCCATGGTCGTCAACAGATAATTCAGCCCGAACGCCGCGTGCTCCGACGACTGCGCTTCGTAGTCGCAGAAGTGCGGATCATCCGCGCGCATTTTCTCCAGTGCTTCCTGGACAGGCGTCTTCTGGTCGACAAACTGTCCGTCAAAGGTTACCGGCGCGATCCAGTTCTCCATCGTGTTGAACATCGCGCGAATGAAATCCACACCCACGCGGATGTCCGCGTCGTAGATTTGCCCGGTGAACGGATTGGTCCGGCTCGGCCCAACCGCGTACGTTCCGCCCGGGATCATGATCCAGCGCACCGTGCTGTACCGCACGTCCGCCGGATCCCAGCTCGCCGTATCTTCCATCTGCTTGGCGATGATGGCATTCTTATAGCCGGCCTTCTCAAACGCCGGCTGCCAGAACTCGATGCCTTTTTTCACCGCCTCGCGATACTCCATGGGGACCGTATTCTCGATCCAATAGACGATCGGCTCGACCGGCTCGGAGACCGAGGCCGCCGGATCTTTCTTTTTCAGCTTCCAGCGGTTGATGTACCGCACATACGGATTCTCCGTATCGAGCTCCGTGTAATCCTGGTACAATGTCAGGAAATGTCCCACGCGGTCATCCGCCAGGCGCGGCACATAATCTCCTTCAGGCAACGCGGAGAGGGAGTAGTGATAGGTGTGGAACATGCTCATGCCGTTCTGCAGCGCCGGAGCGGATTGCGGCTTGTTCGTGCGATAGTGAAGACGAATGTCCAACTCTGAATTGAGAGGGAACGACTTCACTGTCTCGTAATAGCTGTTCTCTTTGTCAAAGCTTATCGCGGTCTGGCCCATCTGTCCGAGGAAATAGCTGATATTTTCGGCATCACGAATGAACCAGCTCGACGGGTCGATCAGGATCGCTCCGCCGGAATCCGGCTTGGACTCGACTTTGAAGGACGCGATCAGGTGATCCGAGATGCCCGACTCCACTGCCTTGTGCAGGGTAGAGGTAGTATCCGCGCGGAAACGCAGATTCTTCTCCATTAACATCACCTTCTTCCCGACCCGCTTGAAATAAAACGGATAGGTGTCGCTCATCGAACCGTTGTCAAAAAACGCCCCCTCCGACTTGGAGATGGTCGTTCCGCACATAAAGATCTTCCCGAACTGGTCGGACTTGATCGACATGTACATGGAATTGTTGAGGGTGTCCTGGTAGAAGGTGAACAGGCCGCTGATCACCTTGCGGTCCTTGATCAGGTCCGCAAACGGCTTCTCAGCATCCTTTGAATCTCCACCCGGACGGGCCGGCTTTTCGGCCATTGGCTTCTTGAGCCCGGTCGGGGTGTAGACCCGACGGCCCGCTGAGGCCTGCTCCGCGCTAAATACAACACATGCTGCCAATAGGGCAAACATGAAGACGCGATACAAACGCATCGTGTGTCTCTCCTTGCTACTCTGTTTAGTTACTGTCAATTTGGTTGTGTGTGCACTGTTTCGCTGTGTGCGGGTGGGGTCCTAGTGAAGCCCGCGTTTCAAGGGTACGAAGCGCACCTGATACAGCACTTCGTAGGAGACACCTTTCGAGGTTTTCCTGGCCAGTACCAGTTCCTGCAAGTCCGATCTCTCCAAGCGCACCGGTATTATCATACGTCCATTTACGGTCAATTGATTCAACAATTTCGACGGAATTTCATCGGCCGCCGCCGTCACCATGATCGCGTCAAATGGCGCTTCCTCCGGCCACCCGTCGTTCCCATCCCCGGTCTGTAATCTCACCGTTGCCGGATAAAGATTGTTTAGAATTCTCTCAGCTCGATCGGCCAGTGCGGAAAGCAACTCGATCGAATAGACTTTTCGTGCGATCTCCGCCAGCACGGCCGTCTGATACCCCGACCCCGTTCCGATCTCTAACACTTTCGAACTGCTCGTCAGCCCGACCTGTTCCGTCATTGAGGCCACGATATATGGTTGCGAGATCGTCTGCCCGCACCCGATCGGCAGGGGAGTATCATCGTATGCAGACTCGATCATGTCTGACGGCACAAATAAATGCCGTGGCACGCGACGCATTGCTTCAAGTACCGCAGGGTCTGTCACACCGCGCCGTACAATCTGCTCCTCGACCATCCGGAGTCGGCGTGTGGTCAAGACCTCGTCCGACACGATTTGTCCAGCCACTTCTCATCCTTTCGGCCCCGCCAATATAATCACCGGCCATCCCCGGCGGTACTGATTTGCATGAAAAAAGGCCGGTTAAACCGGCCTTTCTGAACCTATGTGGGTGCCCAATCTCGAAACTATGGACAGCAGAGTGTCACACTCCCACCCGTCAAATAGCTTATCAGAATCGACAGGTCCGTCAGGTCCACCGCCGTGTCACAGTTAAACGACGATGCCGCCGGGACCGGGGGAGGAGTTCCGGATGCCACCAGGTAGGCGATCAGGTAGGACAAATCGGTCAGGTCCGGAGAACCGCCGTTCCCCGACACATCGCCGCAGATATACGGTTGGTATTTGAATGACCGTGATGGCCCGAACGCGGTCGCATGCCCCGCCGAGTCCAATGCCTTCACCCGCCAGTAATAGGTCAAACCGACAGTTGGCGACGCGAAACTGAAACTGTCAGAGTAAACAAATCCGACAAACGTGCCGTCAGAAAAGTCGGCCGCGTTCGATATCCAGAGGTAATAGTACTCTCGTGAAGTTTGCCAACCCACCGGCGGTGTGGATGACCATTTTACCTTTACCGGCAACGACGCCACTGTTTGCCCGTTAGCGGGCGACAATTGGGCAGGAAGATCCGGCATTCGAGTATCAATTATCAAGTCTGGAATGGCGTCCGAAGAAGAAATATTCCCCGCCAGGTCCAATCGCCTCATTCGGTAAAACCATCGCCCATCATCCAACGAGTCCGGAATTGTCAGGTTGGTGCCGGTCAACGGCTCGTACGTATGCAGGTTCAATGAGAAAGCTGAATCTGATGCCATTTGCAATTGTGTTACTTCGGGCGCCGTGCCTGGACCGGAACCCGACGACTCTGAGAAAAAGAAACTCGGGTGCGGGTTGGCCATTGAAACCCCCGGTGCCGGTGAGTAAATCTCCACAACACTGGGCACACCATTATCCACTACCATCCGGCGAGGGTACCGCTGTATCGAGGACGAGTCCCCTGACACAAACTTCTTGACTGCCCAGAAGTACTGGCCATCCAAAAGAGAATCACTCAGGGACCAGGAGAATGTTGTAGTCGTTAGTCCGGTGAACGTTCGGTAGACAGTGGCGAGGTTGGTATCGTTACCTAACAGAAGCGTGTAACTATCCGCTGCACCGTCCCACTGCAGTGTCGGTCGACGGTTCTGCGTGTAGAGCACCGTGTCGGGCGAGATCAGCGTTGGGGGGAAAACAGGATTCAGGAGATGGAGGCTTACTACCGACGTGTCCTCGATTCCACCCGGCCCGGCTACGCGCAAGGTGATCAAGTGATCGCTCAGGTGCGCGACTTCTTCCGGCACATGCAACGTAAACGCCAGGGTTACGCTGTCCTTCGCTCCTATCGTGGTCGCTTGGTATGCAGGTGCGATCAACCATTCATCCGGAGAATTTGGAAAGACGTCAAACTGCCCGACGGCGTTCCCCTGATTCCGTATCTTCAGCACCAATGGCACCATCTCCGGCGAATTTGCCGTGTCGAACTCCGGGATAGCAAGTGAGACTCCGTAGGTCGTCGCCGCCTTGACCGAGGCCACATCTTCGGTCGCCACACTCGTATCAGTTTTAGACGTCGCCTGGCAGGTGATCAGAGCTGAATCTATCGCCAGGGCCATGGCCGGCACACTTACGGCAACTGTGAAGTGGGCCGAATCATACGGGAACAGGACAACCGTCGTGTCGACCGTCGCTCCAAGCCACCCGATATTGTCAGAAATTTGAACGCGAATGGAATCTTGCGCCCCACCGACATTCGTCACCCAGAATTGTACGTCTGTATTTCCGCCCGGCGCTATCGTCTGGTCGCCGTTGTCGTAGACTGCCATGGCGATCGACTGCCCCGGCTGATACACACTGTCCGGAGTGAACACCAGCGAGAACTTCTGCGGTCCGTTCGGAATATTGAATCCGCTCACGCGCGCCTTCCACAACCCGGCGGCAGGGGAGACTACTTCGGCCGTCTCAACGTTGTCTCTGCGGTTGTAATCTTTGGTCGCCGATGCGGCCGGAATTGACGGATTCAGAACCCATGCCTTCGTCTCAGCGCCGAACGGATCCACCAGCACCAGATCAAGGTCATTAATCAATGCGTTTCCGGAAATCGCTGTCCCGCCCGGATCATCCCAGACCAGCGTCGCTCTTAGCCGGCTCGCGCCGCCCGGAACTGTCAAATCATACTGTATCAGATCACCGTGTGCCAACTGACTCTCAACGTACGATGGTCCCCCGATAGCCACTTTCGTCACTGCCGCCACTGCTTCGACGCGGCCATGCCCGTACTGGTAATCTGGTCCGGTCGCTCCAAGGTCCGTCGCGGAGTTGACTAGTATCCCCTTGATACTCGAAGGTAAAATCGGCTGGGTACCCCAACTCAGGTACTGCTGCTGGTACATTAGCGCGACGACACCCGCCACCGCCGGAGCGGACATCGAGGTCCCACACATGACCGTATAACCGGTTGTGGTATTAGTACTGGTTAATCCGCCGTCCCCCGATGACTGACACCCCGGTCCAACCACATCCGGCTTGACTCGTCCGTCATCCGTCGGGCCCCACGATGAAAAGGATGTCATCGTGCTGTTGTTCGAATTGATCGCGCCTATTGCTAGCACGTTTTTCGAGCACGCGAGACCGTCAACTGTTCCGTACGTCCAGCCTAACGAACCGCAATACTTGGAGGCCGTGCTTCGCTGATTTCCGGCAGAGAATATGATTGTCACCGGTTGTCCGGCGCTTCCTCGCACAATATTATCTAGTGTCGCGTCGACTGAAAAATAGGTACCACAGACATCCTCACATGCTCCGGTGGTTGCCGGATCACCCACGCCATATCCCCAGGAATTCGTTCCCAGCGATGCTCCATATGTACTTATCGCCTGCTGGTACTCATTAAATGCCTCGCTTCCGCTGTTCCACCACAATTGGGAAAGCAACGATGCGTTCGGCGCCATACCGCGGTAGGTGCCTGATGAATTCGCCCCGTTCCCCATGATCGTGCCGGCTACATGAGTGGAGTGAGCCGAGATCGCAGGTCCTCCAAGTACTGTCACTCGGCCAGAGAAATCAGGATGCGTCGAAGCTACCGCGCCGCCATCCCACTCCGCCACCGTTATGAACTCACCATCCAGGTTGTACGGCGCCGCTTGCGCCTGATCCGCCTTGAGATTGGTCCGGGCATTGTCGTTATGTTCTTCCTGAACCAGCACATTCGGCTCAACCCACTGGACCGCGTCTATCCCCGCTATCTGCGTCACTGCGTCGGCAGGGCAGAGGATATCAAGACTATTCGTCGATGGCTCTATCCCGATCAATTCCGCCCCTAATTGAACGCGTAGTTGCTCTGCGACTGCCTGCGCGTCGACATCTTGGTGAAGCACCACGGCGAACTGCGCACGACCATCCGCGCGCTTCACCGCGTGCGGCGCATTCAACATCGAAACCAGTGGGGAGATTTTCTCATTTGCGGCTATCGCGCCAAACCAGCGGATGCCAAAACTCGATAGTTCTGCGTCAGAGAGCTGTCCCTCAAATCGTACCACCCAGCTATTCTGCGGGACGTATGACAAGAGATGAATTCCTTTTGAAGCAAGCACCTCGCGCTCAGTTTGAGAAACCGGCCGTGTGAATTGCATCAACCCGTGTTTGCCGGCAAATGCCGAAAGGCCGTCCGCTGAACTGATTTGAGCAGGGGAGATCCGGCCGTTGCGAAGTTCAATTGATGTTGCTGAGTTTGCGTTCGCCATCCCCACAAACAGCAGTAGGACAAAAGATATGCACGTAAGGCGAGTCAGATAGTACATGTGCTCCTCAAGGTGTATCTTCACTAAAGGTCGGCGGTTCTCAGTAGAACATAAGAGTACACAGAAATATACCGGAAAATGGATACCTGTCAATTGCTATCTTATTGCCCTGTCTTTGATTAACCGCAAATGCGATTGCGCCACAGAAACCAGCATCGTATACTGCTTCCGTCAACTATATGAGCGCAGGATTTGTTATGTCTAAGAGGTATTGGCTCTTTAAATCCGAACCCGATTGCTTTTCGATCGACCACTTGAAAGATTCCCCCAACCAAACGACTTCGTGGTCCGGGGTTCGTAATTATCAATCCCGCAATATGTTGCGCGACTTAGTGAAAGCGGAAGATGAGGTACTCTTTCACCACAGCTCAACCGACCCCGTCGGTATCGCCGGACTCTGTGTTATCACTCGCGGTGGCTATCCCGATCCGACCCAGTTCGACCCCAACGACCAGTATTTCGACCCGAAGGCGACTCTTGAGAATCCGATCTGGTACACCGTCGATGTTGCCTTCAAAGAAAAACTGACGGACATCCTGACACTTGCCGAACTAAGAGCCACACCTGGACTAGAGAAAATGATGGTGTGTCAGCGCGGAGCGCGCTTGTCGATTCAACCGGTTACTGCGGAAGAATGGAAGATCATTCAGCGGCTCATCAAACCGCGACTGAAAACTACTTAAGCAGAAGCATCTTTCTGGTCGCCTGATAATCTGCGGCCTCCAGCCGATACCAGTAAAGCCCACTTGCTACTGATGCCCCTTGGCTATCCTTGCCATCCCAGATTACAGTCTGTCTCCCTGCGGGCAAGATGTCATTACGCAGTTTGATGACCTCTTCACCCAGCAGATTATAGACTGTCAAAGTCACCCGGCTCGATACTGGCAACGTAAACTCTATTGTCGTACTCGGATTGAACGGATTGGGGTAGTTCTGTTCCAATTCGAATGTTCGCGGCCGTAGTATCTCCAGATCGCCCACGTCCGTCGTTTGGTCCAACGCGAGATTGACTGCAAAGGCCGAGCTGTTTCGATCTATATCCGTTCCGATCGCCGTCACCTTTGCGTCGGAGGCCTGCGCCGGGATCGGTATCACGAGTTCACCATTCCCGTCCGCCATGCCGCTTGCCAGCCAGGTAGCGCCTTCACCCGCGTGCGACGGATCCTCCGCCACCAAGTACAGGTCGACCTCCATTAAAGGCGCCGCGGTCCCACGCACTTCACCCGCTACATACGACATCAGCACCGGTGGCTGTACTTGCGCCTGAGCCAATTGCCGGACAGCTATCCCGAGGCTATCGTTCTCTCTGACTCTATTGTGACGGATCAGATTCCCTTTGGTATCAGGCGATTGCAGATATACCCCGTGACTTCTGTTTGCAGCGATCAGATTCCCGTCCGCTTCCGTCTCTCCGCCGATGACATTGTCTTGCGCGCCAAAATACAGCCCGATTCCATTCCCCAGGTTTGGAATGGGGGAGAGGCTGTCACTTCCTACGCCGATCAGATTGCCGCTGATGATGTTGTTCGATGTTCCCTCGCCGTACAGATGAACTCCGCGCCCGATCGACACCAGATTGGTCGCATACCCATTCCCCGAGATGATATTTCCTTCTCCGGGATTCGGCCCGCCGATCTGATTTTCACTTGCCCCCTCGCAGATCACGACCCCAGCCGATGCATTGGGCATTCGCCGTGAACCGCTCGCGTCCACGCCTATCATATTCCCGAAAACTTTGTTCTCACTTGTTCCATGATCTATCATCAGTACCCCTGCCCCAAAGGGGAACTCGTCCATCAAATTCGCGGAGATTGTATTCCCCTCGCCCGGCTGACTTCCGCCGATCTGATTCCCCGCTGCTCCGTTCCTCAGTACGACGCCGTTTCCATTGTACCCCCCGCTCAGCGAGAAGACACTTACGCCGATATAGTTTCCCCTGATCAATGTTTCGTCCGCGCCATCCAGGTAAATTCCGCCGAGCAGATTGTACGCGAAATAATTACGCTCGACTTCGCTCGACCCTCCGATCACCGTCCCGCGTACAGATTCGCCGACATATATCCCAGCCGCGAATAGATCCCCGTTCCCGATCGGACCATATCCCGATGAATCAAATCCTATGTAATTTCCCAGGATGATCGTACCATCGCTCCCCGCGCCGGTAATTGAAATCCCGTGTCCCAGATTCCCCGAGATGATATTGATCGTTCCTGAATCCGAAGAACCAATCTCATTCCTGGCCGATGCCCGCTCGATCGCTATCCCATTCCCTCTGTTCCCCATAGCCACATAGCCAGTGATATCCATTCCGATCGAGTTGCCCAATATCCGGTTCGACTCAGACCCCGCACCGCTCAGTTTGATCCCGTCCGCCCGATTCCCGCATATGTAATTCCGTGACGCGAGCCCGATCCCTCCCACGATATTTTCGTAACTTCCCGAATTCACGGTTACCCCATTCCCGCCGTTTCCTGGTCCTTTGATCCCCGACTGATCCGGGCCAATGTAATTCCCGATTATCAAATTGCCATGTGCGTCATTCTCGATTACAATCCCATCAGCCGTATTCCCGCTAATGATGTTTCTCGCTGCAGCCGATGTTCCACCGATCCGATTTCCATGCGCCCCACCTGTTATGCCAATCCCTCGTGCATTTGGGATAACGATTCCACCCGTCCGCAACATCCCGACAAAATTCCCCTCAATCATATTTCCAGTTGCGCCTGTGCCTCTCAACAGGATACCGCAGGCCAATGGATCATCGAATCCGGCCCCGACTACGGTCAGACCGTCACCGCTTCCAGTGCCACCTATCAGATTACTGTCACTTTCAATGATGATTCCATGTGAGGGCGACCGACGAATGGTCAGTCCCCCGATTCGATTTCCCCGTGATATGATCGCCAGAATACTCGATCCGGTCGGCTGTCCCGCGCCATCAATGATCGCTGAACCTCCCGAACCTCTTATGACCGTTCCATTATCAGAAACTGTCAGTTCTCCAAGAGTTAGTCGAATAGGGGAGATGGAGTAGTGTACCAGCACCGTATCAGGTTCGGAATTACTATTTGATTCCTCGATCGCCGCTCGCACTGAGCAGGTCGAGTCCGGCGACAACGGGTCACCGCAAACCCCATCCCCGGCTACCACATCATGACGGTCCCCAGAGCTGTTCACTACCCAGGTCGTGCCAAGCGCCCGTTGAGAAAGAGTAGAGATGACCAGGAAAAGTATGAGAAGAGGGGAGAGGAGGATGCGGAATCTCATGGCCATTCCGCTCATTTCATCAATATCATTTTGCGGGTCTCGCGTATCTCTCCGGCCTCCAGCCGATAGAAGTACACCCCGCTCGCCAGATTACCGCCCGCATTCCATTGCACTATATGATTTCCGGCGGATTGCTCTTCGTTCACCAACCTGGCCACCCGCTGACCCAGCAAGTTGTAGATATCGAGTTGAACTTCCGCCCGGCGCGGCAAAGTGTAGGCGATAGTCGTCGACGGATTGAACGGATTGGGGTAATTCTGAGTCAGCGCGAACTCCCTCGGCATGACAGGCTCAGCATCTGTTACATCCGTCTGAATCGATCTCAGATCATAGATCATTATCGAGAAGCTGTCTGACACTGCTGTTATTCCATTCTCAGCCGTAATGAAGTATCCGCCTAATCCACCGCGATCCATCAGCCGGGGCGTCGGCCCCGTCATGTCGAATATCGAAATATCTCTGTCCGATGCCGCGTACATCATCTGCTGGTCGATATCGGTCGCGAAGATCCTGCGGTCTATCCTCACCGAGGTATCGATCACCGGACTGCTTGGCACGGATAGGTTGACCATCCGCACATATCCTCCTTCAAACACCATGAGTCTCCCCAAATGGGGGCGCGTCTCGGTTATCTCCTGCTCCGTCTTGAGTTGACTCCGGTACTCGATCGCGAAATTGTTGTAGAGCCGATAGAACCGTACGAACTTGGTCGAAGTTATTGCGATCAGCGAATCAACTATCTCCACATCGGTGATTCGACCCACCACATTGATATAGTTGATGAGCGAAATATCCCCCGAATCGCTTATCGTATACACATCCACCCGCGTATCCCCGATCAGGAAATACGACCGCATCGAATCGATCTTCTGCGGGTTCAAACGCATGGCGCGATAGCGCGACGTATCCACAAACAGCGTCCCCCGAAAGATATTCGTGTCCGGCTGAACTTCTAATGTGAGCGACCGGCGAATTTGCGGGTACATCACCAGCAGTGAATCCCCCTGCTGCTCCAGTCCCGAAACATCCGTCAGCCCGCTGTACAATGTCGTTAGACCCATTGGTTCACCGTCGGTGGCTACCATCTGCATGTCGAGCGGATTCCAGGGGCCTCCGTAGAACAATTTATTGTGATGCAATACCACTCCCGCGATCGGCCCCCGTTGATCCACCAGTTGGATCGGCGTGATCGGCCCGAAATAGAACGATTGAAGTTCGATCGCGACCAGATTTCCGTTCGATGACGCGTAGATCAGATAATCCAGAGGCTCCGCCGTATACGCCACTCCGATATCCTTGTTGAGGGGGAACTCTTCCACCGGCACAAAAATATCCCGCCCCGTTGACCGATCTATCACTTCTATCATATCCACGAGCGCATCGAACATCACGACAATATTGCCTGTCGCAAAAAGGCTTGTCGCTTCAGTGATCGTCTCAAACGTGTCTGTGATTACTGGCGGACTGTTCGCGATATCCGCTGTCAGGAAACTGCTGCTCGAGGTTAACAGCACCATGGTGCTGTCTTCTACGGTGAATGAACTGATCTGGAACGGCACGTACAGGTAGTCCAGAAATTGGGGTGCCGCTGTGTCCGACAACTGATACCTGAGCACTCCGTTGTATGTGTCCAGAGCGAACAGCGTGTCGCCACTAAGGCGCATCTGGCTGTAGAATATCCCCACGATGCTCGAATCCAGGAACTCCGCATTCTGCATGTCATGCAGACGATACCGCCAGAGTCCGTCAAACCCCATCGTGATATACAGGGTGCTGTCGCGAAGTTCATAATCTTCGAACGGGAATGCGATGTCATATGTCGCGATCACCGAGATCGCGGGGAGAGCCGACAGGTCGATAAGCGTTATCTGCTCCGCCTGGGTTCGCACCATTAGGTACGGATAACTCAATTTCTGCGAGACCAGAGCCACTGGCATCGGGAGCGTTGTCACTATTTCGTACGAAAGTTCCGTTGTCGCTTTGCGTTCCAGCACCACCAAGCCGCTATGGGTCGCGCAGACCAAGTAGCTATCGATCACTGACACTCCCGTGTACCCAGACCATCGCAACGAATAGTCCGGCACATCCGGTATTTCCGCCTGTACCGCGCCTGCCAGCAAGATGAGAATGCCAACCAGCAGCATTTTCATTTCAAGAGCACCATCTTTCTGTTCGCGCTGAATCCATCTCCTTCCAGCCGGTACAAATACAATCCGGTCGCCAGACCGTTTGCGTCAAAGGTCACGTTGTGCTTCCCTGCCGCTTTCACGTCATCCACCAGCACCCGTACTTCCTGCCCCAGCAGATTGAATAGAGTCAACTTCACGTGCGACTGCCTGGGCAAACTGAATTCGATGGTCGTCGATGGATTGAACGGATTTGGATAATTCTGCTCCAGTCGCCATGCGTTCGGCACACGTGGTTCATCTTCGGGAGTGTCGGTCGCGACCCGCGCCCCAGGGAAAATATTCCCGTTCCGAATATCGTAGAATAACCGGCCTCGATTCCTTCCGTTATCCGACGACCCCTCATAATCCCAGACATATATTTCCGAACCATCTCCGGCCATCGCCAACTCAACCAATCCGTCCGAGTCGATGTCCTCGATGAGAGGGGAGAAGTTGTCGGATATCACCACCCGCTTGTTCGCTGGGGTGACTATCGGATACCCCGGCACCAACGCCCCGGTAAAATCAAACATGTAGATCGTTTCATTCCCGGTTCCCGGCAGAATATACCCGCCTCTGAGAACTATCTCGGGGTGTTCATCTCCCACGAGATTAGCGACGATCGGATTGCTGAAGGTTGCCGCTCCGCGGAACACTTCTCCCGGCGGTCCACCATTAACCGTATTGTACGGTTGACCACTCGCTCGGAAGATCACCAACGCTGCCACATCAAATTCGTAGAAGGTCACTATTATCTCGGGCACTCCATCCAGATCAAGATCCCCTACCGTCGGGTAATTCCCGATCCATCCCGAGTAGTCAGGCAGCACTTTAGGGAACCCGGCCAGGTCAACCAGACCGCCGCCAGCCGATTTAGTCTTCACCCAGATCATCCGCTGAAATGTCTCATTCTGTCCTGTTACGATCAACTCCGGCAAGCTGTCACCGGTTAAGTCGCACAGCACCATCCCATAAGTCAACATGCCGTTGACCGCAAGCGCCGAGGTCTGATGGAATGCCGGGCGCCCCGTCCGCCCTTCGTACACCGCCACGCCCGACCACGGATCAAGCCCGCAGTAGTTGACCAGTATTTCGTTTGTTCCATCCCCATCCATGTCCGCGGATGAAACTGAGTTCCCCGCGAAGAAGTAGACCGGCGTTGGATGAGGCGGAAAGTGAGCATACAATCCACCCAAAGAATAGAAATACGGATCGCCATTCAAACGGTACGCTTTCACATCGCCGAACCCATCGACGAACATTATCACCGGTGGTTGTCCCTCGACCAATGTCACGACCGACGGAGTCGGCGCCCCAAACAGAGTCGACTGCCCGGTCTCCATCATCCTCGGCCAGCCGACGGCGAAACTCCCATCCGGATTGAAGACATATATCCCGTCCATCGTGATCGCTATGATCTCATCCTCACCATCGGAATCCACATCGTACACCGCCGGAAGGCATCGCATATCTTTGTCTGGCAGTACCGGGAATCCCAGCCGTATCTCTCCATTTGCTCCATACACGAACAATCCGTATGCGCTGGTCGATATCAACTCCATCTGGCCATCATGCTCCAAATCCGCGATCACGACTGATTGCGCCCCTCGCGTTGGTTGTGGCTGGGGCCAGCCCGCGGCAAACGATGACGCCACATATATCCGTGCTGAATCCACCCGGGTCGTATCCGCGAAATATCCGCGCACATATAACGTGTAATTGCCGCTTTTTAGTCCCGACGCGTTCCAGCTCGTGACCACCGTGTCAAAGAACTCCTGTGTCCCATGGTAGAGTAATTGCTCAGAACCCGTTGACTTGAAGCTGACTCTAACTGAGTCGTAGGTTGTTCCAAAGACCGCCGCGGTAACTTCTGAAGAATACCGCAACGTATCTCCCGATACAGGGGAGAGCAGCGCCAGCGAGTCGCTGTTGACATATCTGAATCGCCTTATCACCGAGTGACTGGCACCGTCCGTTAATCGCAAATTGACCCACCCGTTTAGGCTTGGCTCTTCAAATAGATATATCAGGCTCTCCGCCACCGGACTCGTCGACTGCGCCAGGAAACTCCAATCCTGCGACATCATCCCAACCGAATACTCCAGCGTCCAGTTACCGCTATACCCGGCTATTGGAGTCGCTTTCACTTCAACCGGACCCGAGTAGCGTTGCATCTGATACGGCGATGTCAAAGTGATCGAGCCATTCTGCAGCAACGCTATTGATTGCGCCAAATTCAAATAACCATATCCACATACCGTGTCCGGACCGATCAGCGTATCTCCACGTTCCAATGGATCCGTGATATCATCAGCGCCCAGCCGAATCAGATCTTCTATCTGTCCGACTGTCAGATCCGGGCGAAATGACTTGATGAATGCCGCTGCTCCTACCGCTACCGGCGCGGCCATAGAGGTCCCATCGGATATGTAATACAGAGAATCTGGCCCGATTATCCGCACGCCAGGTTCTCCCGCCTCCGTGCCATACATATCCGTACCGGTCGCTCGCAGTGAAAGGATATCCTCTCCCGGCGCCACAATATCCACAAATGGCCCCCAGGTGGAAAACCAGGTCAAATACCCGCGCGAGTTCCCCGCTGCCACCGCAAATGCTGAGTCGATCGCCGCCGGGTTCGCCCGTGTATTGTCGCCGCTGTTTCCCGCCGCGATCGCCACAAAGACATCATTCCGCCGCGCGTATTTCAATGCATCCTCGAGAATCAGCGCCTGGAAGGGTGTTCCCCAACTGATATTGATCGCGTCGGCGCCATTGTTGATGGCGTACAGCACCCCGGCCGTGCCGACTGACAAAAATCCGTTCGGACGTATCTTCACCGTCATGATCTTCGCCCAGGGCGCTATGCCAACTATGCCGACTCCGTCCGCGTTCGACGCTACGATCCCAGCGATATGTGTCCCATGTCCATGGATATCCGTGATATCATTATCTCCGACTATATCCAGGAATCGCGCGGTATCACCCGACATATCCCACCCGATCGTGTCGTCCACAAAGCCATTGTGATCGTCATCCGCGCCGTTACCGGCGATCTCTCCGGGATTCCGCCAGTATCTTCCTTGAAGCTCCGGATGCAACGGGTCGGTCCCGGTGTCAACCACTCCCACCACGACCGCGTGTGTATCCGATGGCGGCGTATCATAAAAGGACCGGATCCGCAGATCCACATCCGGATTTCCCGATTTCAGCACCAACTGGTCA
>JAYRFH010000021.1:0-27995 GCA_041908405.1 Candidatus Zixiibacteriota bacterium | reverse complement strand
CTGGTCCTGGCCAACAACTTCTTCATGATCTTCATCTTCTGGGAACTGGTTGGTCTGACCTCGTATCTGTTGATCGGATTCTGGTTTGAGAAGAAATCAGCCGCCGATGCCGGCAAGAAGGCGTTCCTCACCACACGTGTAGGTGACTTGGGATTTATTGCAGGATTGCTCTTGATCGGCGTTTATGCCGGGACATTCAATTTCCAGGAAGTCTTCGGTATCGTTTCGACCGGTGCTATCCCAGCGACAATACTGACACTTGCCGCGATCGGCGTGTTTGCTGGGGCAGTCGGAAAATCGGCTCAATTCCCGTTGCATGTCTGGTTGCCTGACGCGATGGAAGGTCCAACTCCGGTCTCCGCGCTCATCCATGCCGCCACGATGGTTGCCGCCGGTGTCTACCTGGTGGCCCGCACCATGAATCTGTTTGTTGGTTCTGCGGATGCCGCGATGGTGGTCGCGATAATCGGACTCATCACCTCTTTCATGGCCGCTTCGATCGGCCTGGTTCAGAACGATATCAAACGCATCCTGGCGTTTTCGACCTGCTCACAGCTTGGATATATGATCATGGCCCTCGGGCTGTTCGGCTATGACACCGCAAACGGCCACCACTCCGCCGGGTATGTTGCCGGAACCCTGCATCTTATGACCCACGCGTTTTTCAAGGCTTTGCTCTTCCTTGGCGCGGGATCGGTCATTCATGCCGTCCACACCAACGATATTCAGGAGATGGGCGGCCTGCGCAAGAAGATGAAGTGGACCTACCTGACATTTGTGGTCGGTTCGCTCTCGATCGCCGGGATATTCCCGCTCGCGGGTTTCTGGTCGAAGGATGAGATCATTGCGACGGCCTATCATCATCCGGTCTTCTTCGTTTTCACTCTGGCCATCGCCTTTATGACCGCGTTCTATATGTTCCGCCTGGTCTTCCTGACTTTCTTTGGCGAGGCCCGCGATCATCACCGGTTTGACCACGCGCACGAATCTCCCAGTGTCATGACCGGGCCGCTCATCTTTTTGGGTGTTCTAGCGGTCGGCGCCGGATGGGTGGCGCTGCCATGGCTGCACCATGGATATTCTTCTTTCGTATTCTTTGGTGCGGAGCCGCATCATGCCGAGCCGTCTTATTTCCTGATGGGGCTGTCGACGATAGTAGCCGTGTCGGGGATACTGCTGGCCTACGTGATTTACTACCGCAAGGCGATCTCGGCGGACGCCATCGCCGCGCGATTCAAACCGCTCTACAATTTGCTTTATAACAAGTACTACTTCGATGAGCTGTACAACCTGATCATCATTCAGCCGATCCTGAAGTTCGGTAACTTCATGTGGACCTTCGACGCCAAGGTCGTCGATGGCGCGGTTAACGGCACCGGCTGGCTGACGGTTATCAGTTCCGAGATACACCAGTGGTTCGACAAGTGGATTGTTGACGGCGCCGTGAACGGCTCCGGCTGGATCGTCCGTCAATTTGGCGGAATCCTGCGCTACCTCCAGTCCGGTCGAGTGCAGTTCTACGCGCTCTTTATGATCGGCGCGATGGTGTTGGTCATGCTCTACAAGATTGACACGAACAATATTGATCTGCCGTGGCCGACCCTGACCACCATTTTTGTGATAGGCTTGATCGTCATGGCGATATACACGCGAACTTCCGGACGGACCGAACCGGCCGAAAGTCGGGATGCTGAAAAATAGCGAATTGAAGGATAGATGCTGACATGGGTATACTGAGCTGGCTCGTCTTACTCCCGCTGATCGGAATGGTCGCGGTGATGTGCATTCCAAAAGAGCGGAAAGATACGATCCGCTGGACCGCGGCGGTCGCGAGCGGTATTCCGGGGATCATGTCGCTCTGGCTGGTCTGGGATTACTTCTACAATTACGCGGGCTCCGCGGCCATGGCGTATATGGAAGGACCCTACGACTGGATCCCGTCCCTCAATATTCAGTATTTGATGGGCGCAGATGGTATCTCGGTCCCGATGCTCGGGTTGACCGGTCTGCTGAGTTTCCTCTCCATCATTGCCTCGTTCGGTATTCAGAATCGCGTGAAAGAGTATTTCGCATTCTTCCTGTTGCTCGAAGTCGGCATGATGGGCGTCTTTGTCGCGCTTGATTTCTTCCTCTTCTATATCTTCTGGGAAGTGATGCTGGTCCCGATGTATTTCCTTATCGGTATCTGGGGCGGGCCGCGCAAAGAGTACGCCGCGATCAAGTTTTTCCTCTATACCTTGTTCGGCTCGATCTTCATGCTGGTCGCCATTCTGGTGCTCTACTTCACCAGCGAGCCGCACACGCTCAACATGCTGACGCTAATACAGTCGGCCCCGACATTGACCCATACCGTGCAGATGGTCTGCTTCTGCTTCTTCTTCCTGGCGTTCGCCATCAAAGTACCGGTCTGGCCGTTCCATACCTGGTTGCCGGATGCGCACGTTGAGGCTCCCACCGCCGTCTCGGTCATCCTTGCTGGTGTATTGCTGAAGATGGGAACGTACGGTATGCTTCGCGTGAGCTGGCCGATGTTCCCCAGCGCGTTACACGCCCTTTCGTTCTGGATCGCGTTGCTCGGCGTGATCGCCATCATCTATGGCGCGCTTGTTTCGATGGCCCAGAAGGATCTTAAGAAGCTGGTCGCGTATTCATCAGTTTCGCACATGGGCTACTGCATGCTGGCTCTGGCGGCCTTTGGTTCGGTCCAGGCGATCGCGGGCTGTATGTTCCAGATGATATCGCACGGCCTCATCACGGGCGCCCTGTTCTTACTCGTCGGCGTACTGTATGACCGCGCGCATACCCGCGAGATCGCGGTCTTTGGCGGACTTGGTACCAAGCTCCCTATCTATACATCGATCATGGTTTTCTTCTCAATGGCCGCGCTCGGTCTGCCGGGGATGTCCGGCTTTATCTCTGAGTTCATGGTATTTCTTGGTGCGTTCAGCCAATTGAATGCCTATATGGTCGGCATCGCGATCCTTGGTGTGGTCTTGGGCGCCGCATATATGCTTCGCATGGTCCAGCGGGTTTTCCTGGGTGAGTTTAATCTCGCCAAGTGGGGCGGCCTGACTGAGATCAACGGACGCGAGCTGTTCACGGTCATCCCATTGATGATCCTGACTCTCTGGATCGGCGTTTATCCGAAGCCGCTCAATGACCTGATGAACGCGACGTTGACCAACCTCGTGCAGTTGATGGGCAGGTAATCACATGATACCGCAACTTCCGCCGTTCAACTATACCATGATGCTTCCGGAGATCTTTCTTTTCCTCTGGGCACTCGTGGTCTTCACGTTTGATCTGGTGACGCGACGGACCAGCGGGAAGGCGGTGACCTGGTTGGCGATGGCCGGACCGGTGGTCAGCGGTATCGCGCTCTATTTCGTCGGCTACGGCAACGGCTTCGGGACGATGTTCTTCAACGACCCGATGGCGCTGTTCTTCAAGATGATCTTCCTTGGCGCGGCGTTTATGGCGATCGGAAGTTCGTTCGGCTTGATGGAAAAGAAGATCCTGAACCATCGGGGCGAGTTTTACGGCCTCATCCTCTTTTCGACCGTCGGCATGATGTTCCTGGCATCATCGCACGAACTGCTGACTCTGTATATCGGGCTGGAGTTGACGACCATTCCGCTGTTTGTTCTTGCCGCGTTTTTCAAAGATGATAAGCTATCGGTCGAGGCCGGCATCAAGTATTTGATTGTCGGCGCGCTTTCATCAGCGCTCCTCTTATATGGCATTTCCTTCCTGTATGGCCTCAGCGGCACGACCGATATCGTGCTGATGAAGATCAACCTCTCGACGCTGCATATCGCCAGAGGGGATATCGGAGTCGTGCTTGTGCTGGCGGTTCTGACGATGGTGGCGGGTATCGGATTCAAACTGGCCCTCCCGCCGTTCCACCAGTGGGCGCCGGATGTCTACGAGGGAGCTCCCACTCCGATCGCGTCATTCCTGTCGGTTGGGTCAAAGGCCGCGGGATTGGTGGCGTTTGCCAAGATCTTCGTCAATGGCATGTACGCTTTCTGGGATCCGGCTTTCTCACCCAATGATTGGGGGATACTGGTTGCGGTGCTGGCCTGCGCGGCTATGATAGTCGGCAACACGGTCGCACTTCGTCAGACCAATATCAAACGCATGCTGGCATATTCGTCTATCGCTCAGGCCGGATACATCATGACCGGCATGTTGGCGGTGAATGAGATAGGGCTGGCATCGGTTGCCTTCTACGCCTTCACCTACCTGTTTGCCAACATGGGGGCGTTTGCTATCGTCACTATGTTTGAGGACAAAACCGGCTCGACTCGGATAGCCAGTTATGCTGGTCTCTCCAAGACCTCGCCATTCATGTCGGCTTCCCTTGCGATTTTTCTGTTGTCACTCGCCGGTATTCCGCCGCTGGCTGGATTCCTGGCGAAATACTATGTCTTTGCGGCGGCGATCAAGCTGGCCGGAGCAAGCTCCAGCTATTACTTCCTCTATTGGGTGGTCGGTGTCGGATTGCTCACATCCGTCTTTGCGTTGTACTACTACGCGTATGTGATCAAGATGATGTACTTCAGCGCCGAGACCAGCCCTTATACACTGAGTATGCGCAATCCTATTGCGGTGGTCATAGTGGTCGGTCTGGTTGGCGTCTTCTTTTTCGGGATTTTCCCGGACTCGATCATGCAGTTTGCATCCAAAATCCCTCTCGCGCTCGGGTTTTCCGCCCCCAACTGAGGGGTGTACATGGATTTCGATGAGCCCTGCCATGCCCGGCAGGGCTTTTTTGTCGGACTCAGTCTGTTTCCGGCTCCCCCTCTAACTTATTGACAGGTAAAGAGTCTTAAGGTATAATTTGGCCGACCGCACGGCGGTCGAAGGGACCTATGTCATTTTCCAGTGCGACAGGGAAGATCTTCAAGCAGTATTTTGTCAGCGGACTGCTGGTTGTCGTTCCCCTCATTATAACCTACCTGGTCCTCAAACTTCTGTTTGAGGCGATTGACGGGATACTGCAACCGCTCATCCATAAGATAGCGGGGTTCTATATCCCCGGGTTGGGTCTGGTCGCCACACTGGTCCTGGTGATAATTGCGGGTATTGTTACTCGCAACTATTTGGGGAGCCGTTTTTACCGGGTCTGGGAGAACCTGCTGACGCGAATCCCGCTTATCCGGTCGCTGTACTCGGGGGCCAAAGGGTTGCTCCAGGCAACCACCAGCGAGACCAATACGACGTTCAAGGAAGTCGTCATGGTCGAATACCCGCGCAAGGGTTCGTACAATTTGGGATTTATCGCGAGTTTTACGGAGTTGACGATAGAAGGGACAGTACGAAAATGTGCGGCAGTCTATTTGCCGAACACCCCGACCCCGTTCACGGGGTGGACGATCATTCTTCCGATCGAGGATATCACACCGGTGGCCATGACGGTGGAGCAGGCGATCAAGTTTGTGGTATCAGGCGGCGTGGTCGCTCCCCACACGATTCAGCCCCGCGGGCGAGTCGTCTGGAGAGGGCCGGAGGAGGCAGCCAGTGAAACTCGCTAACTTGCTGGTGGAACACCGCATCAGGATGAATCTTCGCTCCCGCGGCAAAGATGACGCTGTGCAGGAACTGCTCTCGATGATGCGCGATGAGGGCGTGCAGTTCGATTATCAGGAAGTACTCCGCTCGATTCGCGAACGGGAAGAGGTCGAAGATACCTCCTACGGTCATGGCTGGGCATTCCCGCATGCTCGCACCGATGCGGTCAAAGAGATGTATATCGCGGTCGGTGTCTCCAAGCAGGGGCTGGAAGGGAAAACCCTCGACTCTGTTCCGGTGCATGTCGTTTGCATGTTGCTGACACCGTCATCGATAGCCAAGCTGTACCTCCAGACACTTTCAGGCATGGCCCGCTTTGCCCGTCAGCCCGGCACACTGGAGAAATTGCTGGGGAGCGATAATCCACACGACCTGATACGGTTGGTGGCAGATAGCGGCGTGATGGTCGACAAAGAATTGATGGTCAAGGATGTAATGCGCCACAGTGTGGCCTCGGTCACACCCGATGATACCCTTAAAGAAGTGGCCAACAAGATGTTCCGCAACCGCCTCTCCGCGCTGGCGGTGGTGGATACGTCAAACAAACTGCTGGGCATTATTAATGACCGCGACCTTATCAAGGTCGCGCTGCCGGATTACAAGGCGCTCATCTCCAATCTAAATTACTCCATGGAGGTCGAGCCATTCGAGGAACTGCTCAAGCAGGAAGACAAGATCAAGGTTTCACAGTTGTATCGCGACGATTATGAGACCACTACTCCCGATACCCGGATAGTCGAGGTCGCGGCGATGATGATCTTTAAAGATGTCCGCCGGGTCTTCGTGTTGCAGGGAGAGCAGTTGGTTGGCGTCCTGCTGAGAAAAGATATCGTGAACATGATAATTCGCGGCTAGCAGAGCCGAAAGAGGATACCCGCATCGATGAGCAAAGCTAAAGAGAGTAAGGATCACCACAAACAATCGGACCATCGCCATTACGATATCGATCCGTACCTCTATCTGATCCTGATACTGGCGCTTGTCGCAACCATCCCCGGCCTTTGGGCCGGGATAACCCATACCCATCTGGCGCCGGTGATCGGGACGTTCGCGTTCGGTGTGGCAGTTTTTGGAGCGGCCTTCCTGCTCTCCTGGGCGGCCGAGGCGGCGCAGATCGATATCTCCGAGTCATTGGCAGTCGCCATCCTCGCGCTTATCGCGGTTCTTCCCGAATACGCGGTCGACTTTGTCTTCACCTGGAAAGCGGGGCAGGGGTATCCCGAGGTGAATGAATGGCACCATTACGCCATCGCCAATATGACCGGCGCCAATCGTATGCTGGTCGGTTTGGGATGGCCATTCATTCTGTTTCTCTATGTACTTGCCAAGAAGAAAGCGGCGGTCATACTTGATGAGAGCCAGCGTGTCGAGATCTTCTACCTGGCCATGGCGACTATCTACTCGTTCACTATTCCGCTCAAGGGAAGTTTGACTATTATCGACACCCTGATCCTGGTGACGATCTTTGTGCTCTATACACGTCGAGCGGCTCAGATGGAGAACGAGGAGCCGGAACTGGTTGGGCCGGTCAAGATCATCGCGAATATGAAGACAGTTAAGCGTCGACTTGTTACGGTTGGCCTGTTTCTTTTCGCGGGTGTCGTTATTTTCTTTGTCGCCGAGCCATTCGCCGAATCGCTGGTCGACATGGGAGCGGATTTCGGTATTGACCGCTTCCTGCTCGTGCAGTGGCTGGCGCCTATCGCGTCGGAATCGCCCGAGTTCATTATCGCGGCTACCTGGACCCTGCGCGGTGCCGCCGGCTCGGCGCTCAAAGCGCTTATCTCTTCTAAAGTGAATCAGTGGACCCTGCTGATTGGCACTATTCCATTGATGTTCTCGCTGTCCGCAGGCCAGATCGTGGCGTTTACCCTTGATGAGAAGCAGGTTCATGAGTTGTGGTTGACTGCGGCCCAATCGCTGTTCGCGGTGGCGGTTTTGGTGAATCTGAAGATCGGCAGGGGAGAGGGGTTGTTGTTGCTGGGACTCTTCCTGGCGCAATTCTTCGTTCAGTCAATACGCATCGAAGTCGCCATTGCGTATATCGTGTTGGCCATAGTCTTCCATTACTTGCACCGGAAACACCTGATACCGGCGGCCATTATGGGACTGGGCTTGAAACGCAAGTCCGGTTGATACAAGATTATCGACAAATGTAAAGGGCAGGAGTTGTCTCCTGCCCTTTTTCATTTCGCCATTGCAGTGTTTCTCTATTGTAACTTTTTACCAGCCGTCACCAGGACCGATGTCTCCGGTCGCACATACTTGCGCATCGCTTCCGCGGCAGTGACCAGATCGACTTTGGAAAGTTGCTCGAGGTAGGTTGGGTCATACGGCTGGGGACGTCCAAAGAACTCATTCACTGCCATATAGTACGCCTGATTGATGCGTGACAGCTTGGCAGACATCAATCTACCCCATATCTGATTCCGCGTCTGCTTCAATTCCAGCTCGGTCGGACCATCCGACTTCAGCTTGTCAATCTCCAGATGGAAACCATCAGATGCCTGCTGATACTTGTCCGCGCCAGTGCCTATCACGCAGTACCACCATCCGAAATCCCGCTCGAATCCCGCCCCCGACCCGACTGAGTAGGCAAGCCCCTGCCGTTCTCTCAGATTGCTCCAGAGACGATTGGAGAGGATCGACATCGCGACCTCAAGCGACACCGATGCCGGGTCGCTGTTGCCGGGGAGCAGGCCGCCGAGGTAGATGCTTATCTGCTCTTTGTTCAGTTCGACATGCTCCGAGCGGCTGATAGTCAGCGGCTGTGGTGGAACAGGCATACTGTTTTTCGCCTGCGCGGGCGTCAGATGCGAGAAAGCCTGCGACACCCAGTTGAGTACTTCACCGGTATCTCGACTGGTGGCTATTGCCAGCACCATGTTGTCCGGCGCGTAGAAGCGGGCATGGAAGTCTCGCAGTTGCCGCGGCGTAATGCGCCCAATCGTTTCCATATTCCCCATCACCGGCTTGTCCAGGCCGGTGTTTGTCAGGAGCGTCTTGTAAAAGAGGTTCTTCGCCACCGTCCCCGGCGATGCGGCCTCGCGCCCCAAAACACCCATCATCGCCTGCCTGACTTTCTCCACTTCGGCCGAATCAAAGGCCGGGTTCAACAGCATATCGGTGAAGAGCCCGAACCCTTTCTGAGCAAACTCATCGATTGTCTCAAACTTACAGAATGAGAACATCGGCGTGGTATACCGGTCATCGTACGGGATCCAGGGATTGTCGTAGAGCGTCGCCGTCGCGCCGATGCTATTCAACTCACGCGAGAGTTTTGCCGCCGAGCGCGAGACCGTCCCTTTCTCCAGGCAGCGATTCATGAAATCGGTGATTCCCGCCAGGCTGTCCGGTTCATTGGCCGAGCGGTTTTTTCCGAGCGCCATCAAGGCGAAGACCTTGCTGTCAGGTGATGACTTGACCAGCACGGTCAGACCGTTCGACATAACCCGCCGTGCGTAGCTCGCGCGGTCATCTATCTTCATCGAGACCGCGTCGGTCGATGGATACGTGAGCGGTACGCCATTCGCCAGGTCGAACTGCGGGAACGTCGCCGTGTCAAAATACGCTTTGACCTCATCGGCGGTCATACCGACCGCGCGGTAAGGGGTCTTGGAGGAATCATCGAGCGGTCGCACAGTCGTGACCATGTAATTGGGCTGCTCAAGCCATTGCCGTGCCGCGCCGAACATCTGCACAGGCGTGACCTTCGCCAGAAGATCAGGGTATTGCTGGATGAACTCCCATCCACCCGTCATCAACATCGGCGCGATCATGAACCCGTAGTAGTGCAGCTTCTCGGCGTTGTAGATATCCTGCGTTTTGACCGAGGTCTTGATCCCTTCCAGCATAGCTACATCAATATCTGCCTCAAACGACGACAGATTGCGAAGCGTACTCTCCACCGTGCTGATGATCTGCTGGTAATTCTCCGGCTTCTCACTCACGACACTTATATCCACTCTGCCCAGATCTGGATAACTGGTCAGCGACGTGGAGACCTCTGTCGCCAGCGCCGTACTTCCGAGCAGCGCCTGCTTGAGCGGAGAGACCTCATCCAGATTTAGGTACTGCACCAGCAGATCCATCGGTAAATATGACGAATCGCCGATAAGCGGCGCTTCAAACGAGAAGTTGATATAGGTCGAAGTCACTGCCGCGACCGTGTCAACGCGCACTACACCGGAGATACGTTCAACCGTCGAAGGATGAAACTCCGGCGCCTGGCCGGACGCTTTGCCAAAGATTCCCGCCACCGTCTGCTTCATCTGCGCGGCATCGAAATCGCCGATGATCATCGTCACCATATTCCCCGGAGTGTAGTATTTCTTCCAGTAAGCGATGATCGCGTCCCGCTTAATATTCTCAATGAACGACTTGTAGCCGAGGACCGGTCGTCCATACGGGGTCTTGCCGTACGCGACCTCAGAAAAGAGCTCCTCGGATGGGGCCGAAGGCGCATCCATATCTTTATTGATTTCTTCGATCACAACCTTGCGCTCTTTCGCCAACTCAGCTTCGGGGAAGACCGAGTTGAACAACATATCCGCCTGGACGGTCATGCCGTAGTCGATATACTGCTTCGGCAACAGCACCAGATAGGCGGTGAGGTCCTTGCGCGTGAAGGCATTGATGTACCCTCCCAGATCGCTGATCGAGCGGTCGATCTGTTCGCGCGACATGGTGGTCGTGCCGTCAAAGAGCAGATGCTCGAGGAAATGGGTGATACCGTTTTCGAATTTTCCCTCATAGCGGCTGCCGGATTTCACGAAAACCAGACTCGCCACCATGGGTGAGCTGTGGTTTTCCTTGAGGATAACCTGCATGCCGTTGTCGAGGGTGAATGTCTCGGTTTGCGCGGAGACTGCTACCGCGAGACAGGAAAGAATAAACAAATAGACTAAGCGCGTACGCATATCGACTCCAGGGAATGACTGTTTAATCGGTGCACATCACCGGGTCCGGCGATATGTACGACTGGTAACTTATTGTGCCACAATAAGCCTGTCAAGTCCTGTGCAGAAAATGGCGTTGACTTTGAAGGATTTACGGGTATATTTCCCGCGGTTAAATCATGCAGAAACTGATATCCCACATCTCAAGAGCCGCCCGCGTGGCCACTGTCGCAATGCTGCTTATGGCCTTGCTGGTCTCAGTTGGCTATACGGGACAGGGGAAGATTGTCTGCAAGCCTGCCGTTCCAGCTCAAGTTGAGCAGCCGGCAGAGGGTCAGATCCTGCTGAACACCGGAGCCGCGGAGCCATCCGGTGGCAAGATGGCCCCCAGCAAATCTACTAATTCGCTCCCCGCGATCATCAATGCGATCCCCATGGTCTTCAAGTCGATGGATGAGAAGACCCAGTCATACGACCGTCCGGCTTTCGAGTGCGCCTATCTTAAGGCGTTCGATGTTGAGCCGAATTCTGGCCGGTTACCGATGACGACCTCTATGATCTCCACCGATCTGGGACGTCAGGCGACGCTCCTGGGTGCCAAGCCTTCCGGCACCATGTAATCTCATTTCTGGCGCTTCGCGCGCCTATTCGTTTGTTCATTCACCACAGTCTTAATCAATAGTTGAAAGGGACAACCATGACGTCACAAAAATGGCGTGTGGCCCTGACGCTCATCCTGGTCGGAGTAGCGATCTGGGCTTTCTGGAACACGTTCGAATTATGGACCATGAGCGACGCTCAAAAACAGGCGTTGCAGGAGAAGGATCCGGGCAAGCTGCTCACTATGCAGCAGAAGGCGATCCGTCTCGGACTCGATCTGCAGGGCGGCATTCACGTCGTCCTGCGCGTCCGCCTAGACCAGCTTGATGAAGCGGCCCGCGAGGGCGCCGTCGACCGAGCTATCCAGGTCGTGCGTAATCGTATCGACGCGCTCGGCGTCGCTGAGCCGGTAATTCAGAAAGAGGGCGATGACAGAATTATTGTCGACCTTCCCGGATATACCGACGCTGCCCGCGCGGAAGAGCTGATCGGCCAGACCGCGGTACTCGAGTTCAAGCTGCTTGAGAGCATCGAGACGGCCAATCTCTTGCTGGCGAAGATCGACACCGCCGTCTCTGCGATAGAACGCGAGAAGTCGGGTCAGACCGCCGCGACCACTACGCCTTCCACTACTCCCACCACGACCGACAGCCAAAATCAGGTCATGGCGGATTTGATGGGAGATACGACCAAGAAAGACACCAGCGCATCGGCCTATGAGTATGAAGAGACCACCGATTTCTCCACCGATCCGCTGACCAGCCGTCTTGAATTGACCCTGGTTTCCAGCCGTACCAGCACCGCCTGGCCCGGTTATACGGTAAACAAAAAGGATCAGGCGTTGATCGATCGCTGGCTGAAGGACCCGCGCGTGAAAGCGCTGATTCCGCCAGATGTTGAGTTTGCCTGGTCAACCCGTCCGGCCATTCGCGATGCCCGCGAAGTGTACGAGCTCTATTTGCTTAAGCGCAAAGTTCAGTTCCCCGGCAACAAAGTCGAAGGAATCAGCCTTGGCCGCGAGAACATGGGCGGCATGGCGGTGAACTTCAAGCTCTCCGGCGATGCCGCGGCGCGTTTCGCCCAGTTGACGGGCGCGAATATCGACAAGCCGTTGGCGATCGTCATGGATGACCGCGTTGAATCCGCGGCGTTCATCAATTCCAAGATCCGCAACTCCGGTCAGATCACGATGGGTTCGGGCGCGTCCTTCGATGATGCCCGCAATCTTGAGATCGTGCTGAAGGCCGGTTCGCTTCCCGCGCCGGTTGAGATCATCGCCAAGAACGTGGTCGGTGCCACGCTCGGCTCTGATACTATCAGCAAAGGATTCTGGGCGGCGCTGGTCGGGCTCCTGCTCGTTCTGGCCTACATCGCGTTCTATTACAAAGTCTCCGGTGTGATCGCCGATATCGGTCTCTTGTTCAACCTGTTCTTCCTGTTGGCGGTCATGGCCGCGCTTGGCGCGACCCTGACGATGCCGGGTATAGCGGGGATCATTCTGACGATCGGTATGTCGGTCGACTCGAACATCCTGATCTTCGAGCGAATTCGCGAGGAGTTGCTGGCCGGGAAAACGGTGCGTGCGGCGATCGATGCCGGTTACGACCGTGCCTGGGTGGCGATCCTTGATTCGCACGTGACGACTCTTATCACGGCCGGCGCGCTGTTCATTCTCGGCTCCGGCTCCATCAAAGGTTTTGCGGTCTCCCTCTTCTGGGGTGTGTTGATCTCGCTCTTTACGGCGTACGTCATCACGAAGTTGATCTTCGACTTCCGCAAACAGTACAAAACGCTTAGCATCTAACCGGAGAGGACACGATGTTTTCCCTTATTAGCAAGGTTCCAAACATAGATTTCATCTCCAAACGCAACTACGCGTTTATCCTGTCGGCCATCCTGGCCGCGATCGGGATCTTTGCCTTCGTGATGATCTCGATTGGCAAAGGGAATATGGGGATCGACTTCGCGGGGGGTGTGCTGGTGCAGGGGCACTTCTCGCAGACCGTTGACATCAACCAGGTCCGCGACGCCGTGACCGGCGAATTCCCCGAGGCCCAGGTGAACGAGGTCACGGACTTTTCGGGCGGTAACGCCTTTATGGTAAAAACCAAGCGCCCCGAAACCGAGCAAGAGGGCCAGCAGAAGATCTCGCGAATTGATGAGATCCTGCGGACCAAGTTCGCCGGCAACACCTTTACGGTGGATCGTGAGAGTATCATCGGCCCGGCGGTCGGTGAACAGTTGCGCAAAGACGCGCGGCTCGCTATTCTCTTGTCGATCGTAGGGATCATGGTCTACATCTGGTTCCGGTTCGATTTCCGCTCGGGTGTCGCCGCGACAGTCGCGATGGTGCACGATGTCCTCGCGGTGCTCGGCATCTTCTACCTGCTCGGACTCGAGTTCGACCTGCTGGTGCTGTCGGCTTTGCTGACACTTGCCGGTTACTCGCTGACGGACAAAGTGGTGGTGTATGACCGAATTCGCGAGAACCTTCGCAAATTCCGGTCGCGCGCCGAGTTTGTGCCGTGCATCAACCGCTCGATCAACGAAACACTGTCCCGTACGATCAACACGTCAACCACGGTTATCGTGGTAGTCGTGATGGTTTTTATCGGTGGCGAGACGCTGCGCAACTTCGCGCTGGCGCTCGTCCTCGGTGTGGCGATCGGTACGTACTCGTCCATTTTCGTGGCGAGTCCGATCATCGCCGAGTGGGAGGCCCGCTCTCCGAAGCGGTTCAAATAATCGTTGAATATCTCGATTTGAAAAAAGGCGGAGCCATTTGGCTCCGCCTTTTCATTTGAAGACGATCGTTGCTACTTCCAGTCGGCCACAAAGATATTAGTTTCTCCCTGCACCTTGCCGTTTCGATTCGAGGCGAAGACCAGGCGTTTCCCATCGTGGGTAAACATCGGGAAGCCGTCAAACGACTCATTGTGCGTTACCTGCTCGATCTGCTTGGTGGCGATATCCAGCAGGAACAGATCGAAATTCCGTCCCTTCGGATCATTCATGTTCGAGCAAAAGATCAACTGTTTGCCGTTCGGATGGAAATAGGGAGCGAAATTGGCCGCGCCATTTGAGGTCAACTGGATAGGTGCGTGGTCTTTCAAATTCATGACATAGATCTCCAGCTTGCTCGGGCGGATCAGGCCGTCGGCCAGCAGAGTCTGGTAGTCAGTTAAGGCGTCGCCGGTCGGGCGCGAAGCGCGCCAGCAGATCCACTCGCCATCGTAGGAGAAGAAAGCGCCGCCATCGTACCCAGGCATATTGGTCAATTGCTCGACCCCGGAACCATCCGGATTCATAAGATAGAGTTCCAGATCACCAGTGCGGACGGAGGTAAAAAGGATCTTGTCACCTTTGGGGGAATAGACCGCCTCTGCATCATACCCGTCAGTCTCGGTCAAGCGGACGATATTCGAGCCATCGGCATCTGCCTTGAAGATATCATACGACTTGTAGAGCGACCAGACGTAGCCGCGCGACATATCAGCCTTGGGCGGGCAGACCGAGTCGGCGAGATGGGTTGAGGCGTAGATGATCGCCTTGCCATCGGGAGCGATGAATGAACAGGTCGTGGCACCACGTCCCGGCGACATCATTCGGACATTGGAGCCGTCGCCATTCATCCGGTAGATGGCGTCACAGGCGCGACCATCCCTCTCGGATTGAAAGATCAGTTCGGTCCCTTCATAATTCCAGTAGGCCTCGGCATTCTGTCCACCGAAAGTTATCTGGCGGATGTTTGAGAGATGCGACTCCCCTGGAAGGACCAGTGAGTCAGCAGGGTTCGTTGTCTGCGGGGCAGGGTCGGCGGCAAGCAGACTCGCGGCCATCCCGGTCAAAAGCAGGCTAAGAAATGAGAATCTACGAATCACGTGAGGATCTCCTTATCTAAGACTGATACACTCTATGCTTGAAAAGGTAGCAGACGAATTGCCGGATGGCAAGTGGGCTTAGCGGTAGCGAATTTTGAGGTAGAGTATCGCCGCGGCCATACTGAGCGTGACGACGTTGGCCAGAATAACCGGCACCGAGCCGACCAGGAAACCGTAAATGAGCCAAAGAGATATTCCGAGGCAGAAAATGATATACATGGCCAGCGAAACATCCTTGACCGATTTCGTTCGCCAGGCTTGGAGAAACTGCGGGAAGAAGGCGGCTGACGTCAGCGTGCCGGCCACCAGCCCGAGAATAGTTACGCTATCCATCGTCATCGATCAGAACCGGTATCCCGCGCTGACGCGAAAGGTTTCATCAAGTTCGGAGTGATGCAGATAAGCAAAGTCAATAGTGATCCGTCGAATATCCATCCCCGCGCCGGTAGTAAAGCGGCCGATATCAAATCCGGCCCGACCAAAGATCATCTCCTTGTAGCCGAGCTCCCATCCAAAGTGTGAGTCGAGTGAGATATCCCCGGTCCAGTATTGAGCCGCCTCGCGCAGTTCCTCAAACTTCACATCGCCAGACATCACGAAGCGTCCGACAAAATCACGATAGCGGGTGCTCAGCATGAGCGACGGCTTGACAGTCGGATAGATCGATTCGCTATTACCGCCGGAATCAAATGTCTTGCCGGAGTAGCGAATGAACCCGGTAGTCGCGTCGGTGACCATCAGCCCGACAGTCGCGAACTGATACGGCTGAAAGAGTATCCCCGCGTCGAGCGTTAACCCGTAGCCCGATTCGGTTCCGATATCCCGATAGATCACCTTTGCGGTCAGACCGAAGTCGAGCCGAGAAGAGAGTCGTCCCGCAATTGAACCCGCGAACAGGAAATCGCCGTGGTTTTCTTCTTTGAGGACATAGGGGCGATTGTATTGGTCAAGCTGGGTTATCTTGATGCCTCCCCCGCCAAGGTAGTAGACGTAGAATCCGAAACGCTGGATCAGCGAGTTGGCTCTCGGACGGGCATCCACATACGACACGAAGTCATGATTGAGCAGGGAGCCGAAGGTCTCGGCGTGCATGGCAGTCAGGTAGCGGCCATCGAGACGGTTCATGCCCGCGGGGTTCCAGTAGGCGGCGGTGCCATCGAATGGGCCCGCCACGACCGCGCCACCCATCGCCAGTCCCCGTGCGCCGACACCAAGTGAGAAGGCTTCGCCCGCGTACTTTGCGGCATTGGCGGAAGAGATACAGATGGCGAAAAACGCGATTATATGTGTGGGGCGGAGTTTCATCGGTCTACCAATGTACGCACGCGGCCCTTGGTCGTCCATTCAGAATTTTGGCAGGCATAAAAATGGCGGGGTTCACTTGAACCCCGCCGGTAACACCCAAAAAGGAGATACAGAACTTACTTCGTACCTTCGGCGCCGGTCGTCGCTTCTTTCTTAGCGGCGCAGGCGGCCTTCTCTTCGGCGGTGCAGGTCTTAGCGCAGCCAGCACCCGCGGCCTTGGTCGTGGCACCAACGGTGGTGGTGGCGACAGCCGGGATGATCTGGGCTTCGTAACCCTTGTTGGCAACCGTCTGAGTCAAGGTCTCGGCTTTGGTCTTGGCCGGGTCGATGCAGACCAGCGCGGAACCATCTTTGTAGTTCACGCTGAGGACCTTCACGACGCCAGGGGTCTTCTCCAGAGCGGCCGTCACGGAGCCTTCGCAGCCACCGCAGGTCATACCCTTGATGTTCATGTTGACCATTTCCATCTTGCCTTCGTAGCCGCACATCTTGGCGCACTCTTCGGCAGACATGGTCTTCATCATGGCGGCGCACTCTTCAGCGGTCAGCTTCTTGCCATCAAGATTGCAGGCACCATGAGCGGAGGCGGTGGTGGCAGTAGCCTTGTCGCCACAGGAGGAACCGGAGCCGATCATTTTGGCATTGGTCCCTTCGGTTTTGCTGCCGCAGGTCGACTTGGAGGCGGTAGTGGCGGTGGTCTTGGTGCCGCTGCAGTTTTCACCGGCGACAACCGGGGCGACGGTCAAGGCGAGAACCGCCAGGCCGGACAGACCGAGAAAGATCATCTTCTTCATACGTTACTCCTCTTCGGATTTTGCCTAATGGTTATTTTCTGTCGTTCAATATATCAGTTTTGTCAATTCGGAGCAATCTCTTGTTCACGGGGTGGGTCGGCTACCCGCCGACTTTCCCGTGTCTCATTAAACACCTGAGCACATAGCGAGTTCCAGAAAGACCGAATATCCGGGACATGGGCCGGATATTCAATTGTCCTTTCGTATTGTCAGGCAACCTCTTGGGTTGTCCGTTCAACTTTTCGTTATAGACTGACTTAGTCGTCTTTGGTCGCTCAAAATAGAGCGATCATAGCTTTTTTATCGGGAAACTTGGGCTTCGACCGAAGTTCTTTTTTCATACCAATAGACAGCTTCAAGATAACCTTAACCCGTCCACGATGCATGGTTATCGGCACTAACATTTTATTAGGTAACGACATACCTGAAATTAAGGACTGATCCACAATTTTCATTTGACAACCTAAATCGTTTATCGTAGTTATACGATATAGGAGGCATATGGCACAGCATAAGAAAGAAGAGTTTGGGCAGGATCTGGTGGCGGCGGCAGAGTTCGCTCGGGCACTATCGCACCCTGCCAGGCTGGCTATCCTAAAAGCGGTCGCCGAAAGGAATAGCTGTATCTGCGGCGAGATTGTCGACCTGCTGCCGCTAGCGCAGTCAACCGTGTCTCAACATCTCAGGGTTCTGAAAGAGGCAGGGCTGATCAAGGGGGAGATTGATGGCCCCAAATCATGCTATTGCATTGACTGGGAGAAGTTGACCGCACAGAGCGAACGATTCAAGCAGATCATTGCGTCACTACCAATACCACACGGCAGCACGTGCTGCTAGAAATATGAGGTTGAAATGAAAACGAATGATCCGTCCGAGATCAAAGCGGTGGTCCGTGAAAAGTATGGCGCGCTGGCGCAGGCATCTTCGGGATGCTGTTGCGGGCCGACCAATTGCTGCGGGGACGGGACAATCAATGTCTCGCCATCGGAATACACACAACTCGACGGTTACGTGAAAGACGCCGACCTCGGATTGGGCTGCGGCCTCCCGACTCAGTTCGCCGATCTCAAAGAAGGGGAGACGGTCGTCGATCTCGGTTCGGGGGCGGGGAACGATGTTTTTGTCGCCCGTCGTTTGGTTGGTGAGTCTGGCAAGGTCGTTGGAGTTGACATGACTCCGGCGATGATCGAGAAGGCGAACCAGAACAACGCCGGGCTTGGCTACACAAATGTCGAGTTTCGGTTGGGCGAGATAGAGCAACTCCCGGTGGAGGAGAACTTCGCCGATGTGGTCATCTCCAACTGTGTCCTAAATCTGGTGCCGGACAAACAGAAAGCGTTTTCGGAGATAGCACGCGTATTAAAGCCAGGTGGCCGATTCTCGATCTCAGATCTGGTGCTCACCGGGCCGTTGCCGGAGGGCGTGCGGACAGCAACCGCACTCTATATAGGGTGTATCGCGGGAGCCACCACTACCGAGAACTACCTCGGCTATATCGCGACTGCCGGACTTGGCGAAGTGGCGGTCAACTCAAAGAAGAAAGTCGAGTTACCTGAGGATGTGCTCCGCAACTATGCCAATGAAGCGGAGATCAAGGAGTTCATGAACTCCGGGACCGAAGTGCTGAGCATCACAGTGACCGGCCGGAAACCGCGGTAAGCTGAGGCAATGGTCAACAAGGTGACAACGGGCAGAGCGCGCAAGGATCTACCGACAGTTGGGGGGAGACTGTCGTTTCTGGATCGGTACCTGACGATCTGGATATTTCTGGGGATGGCAATCGGTGTGTTCATCGGATGGCTATCGCCTGGCGTGGAAGCATTCATCAATCGTTTTCAGGTAGGCACGACAAACGTGCCAATAGCGATCGGATTGATATTGATGATGTACCCTCCATTGGCCAAAGTGAAGTACGAAGAGCTGGGGGATGTCTTTCGCAATGTCAAAGTCCTTGGTCTGTCACTCCTGCAGAACTGGGTGATCGGTCCGGCACTGATGTTTTTCCTGGCGATCATTTTTCTGCGCGGGTATCCGGATTATATGGTAGGGCTGATCATGATCGGACTGGCGCGATGTATCGCGATGGTGATAGTCTGGAATGAACTGGCCAAAGGTGACACCGAGTACGCCGCCGGGCTGGTCGCATTCAATTCAATATTCCAGGTGCTCTTCTACAGCCTGTACGCGTGGGTGTTCATCACTGTGCTTCCACCGTATTTCGGACTCGAGGGCGCGATCGTCGAAGTCAGCATGCGCCAGATAGCTAATTCAGTCTTCATCTATCTGGGGATTCCGTTCCTTGCGGGGATGCTCACACGGTGGGTTATGATCCGGCTCAAAGGGAAGCAGTGGTATGAGACCAGGTTCATCCCATTGATCAGCCCTATCACACTGATAGCGCTGTTATTCACTATTCTAGTGATGTTCAGCCTCAAGGGGAACCTGATAGTGCAGATCCCGATGGATGTGGTCAGAATTGCGATACCTCTGCTGATTTATTTCGTCGTGATGTTCCTTGTTTCGTTTTGGCTGGGGAAACGAGCCGGGGCGGATTATTCCAAGACGGCGACGCTGTCACTCACCGCGGCTTCGAACAATTTCGAGTTGGCCATAGCGGTGGCTGTTGCGGTGTTCGGGATCAACTCCGGCGCGGCGTTCGCCGCGGTGATCGGGCCGCTGGTCGAGGTACCTGTTCTGATAGGACTTGTTACGGTGGCGCTAAGACTACAGAAGAAGTACTTCGCGCAACCACGAACCGAGGCAACTTCAGCATGAGCGACAATAAGCAGATCCGCATTCTCGTCCTCTGCACCGGCAATTCATGTCGCTCACAGATGGCTGAGGCGTTGTTTCGACATTTCGGAAATGGCCGAATAGAGGCGTTCTCCGCCGGCCTCACACCGAAGGCGGTTCATCCGAAGGCGATTCAGGTAATGGGCGAACTGGGGATTGATATATCGCACCAACAGTCCAATCATCTGAACGATTATCTCGGCCAACGCTTTGATTATATCATCACGGTCTGCGACAACGCGGCATCCAATTGCCCGGTCTTTCCGGGAGAAGCGACTCGGTTGCATTGGCCATTTGATGATCCGGACAAGGCTGTTGGAACAGAAGAAGAGATATTGTCTGAATTCAGACGAGTGCGAGATGAGATTGTCTTCAGAATCAGCGCTGAATTGCCAACGCTGATCGCTCATTAGCGGACCGGGACTCACCAGTCTAATACTAGTGCGACTTCAGATCATTCGGCAGTAGTTCCACACCCGGGCAATCCGGACACTCGCCTATTGCGGTACGATAGCCAGAGAGGCAGCGTGGGCAATAATAGGCTGAGCTTGTATCGAATCGTCCGGTCTCATTCAGAATCGCTTCAGCATCCATACCCTTTTTGGATAGCAGCTGTTCCACTTCAATTCTCACACGATCCAGTGTAAAAGATCTAACAGAATCCGCGATCTGGCCGCCGGGTATCCGGTCCCTGACGGGAAACCGCAGTTTTCGCAGGGTACTCGCGCTGATCCGGGATGCCAGTGTCGATTGTTCAAGGGCGATCGCCGCAGTCACCGGATGAAACAATTCTGTCGCCTGGAGTGTAAATGCATCGCAAACCCTGACCAACGAAATGGGATAGAAGATCGCCTCAGCCACGGCGAAGAAACGTAATCGCGGGGATGCTGGAAATAGTGATCGGTTGCTCCTCCAGAGCCAGCAGATAGACAGAATCCAGTCAACGATCACCGGCAGTAGCAGCCAGCGCGCGGCATTGAATCCAACGCGGTCCCAGACGACTAGGAAGCAGATCATGAGCAGGCAGAAGAGGAGCGAGCCGAATCTGAGCAAGCGAATAGCCGATCGCATTTTCTCTATCTTGATGCGACAAGCGGAATCATCAAACCATGATTGCAGGAGCGAGTGTGTAGAAGAGGGTCGGTCCCTCAATCCCATTCCATGCACTAGTCCGGCTGTCGAATGGGCGTGGTCGGCATGAAGGAATGAGAGTAATCGCTCTTTGTCGAATATCAGTTCGGTGCCGACTGCCTGGATCTGGCTGAACTGCTCAGGAGTGATAAGTCGCGGTGGACTTGAACCGGCGGCGGAAGCGTCCTCGGGACCGGCGTTAATAAATCCGGCCGTTGAAATCGCGTACGGTACCGGTCGCACCGCAAAAGCCGATCCGGAAAGGGAGAATGGATCGAGCAGGACAATGGACAAACTTCCCGACCCGAGTCGAAATGACGGGCGTGTGATCCTCCAGCCTCTGAGAATCCCTTTTTGCAGAATCAACAGATCCGAGGGGACTATGCGGACCGACTGTATGACGCAGAGGGCCAGAAATGTAACCAGCAGGAGTTGAACGTCGGTCATGCGGTCGGCGGGCCGGGTGCTTTCGATTCACTCGAACGACCGGTAAAGAACTTTTTCAGGAATCCGGCCGCACCGGCAATTGCCACAACAATGACTTTCCAGAGCCACTTGAATATGCCGGCTTTGGCGGCAACTGCTCCTGCTCCTCCGACAATCAGTGCGGTCAGGCCATATTCCGCAATCTTGTCGCCTTCCCGGAACTCCGCATAACGGTTGCCCTGCGTATAGCTGAATCCACTTATTGCAGTCTGAAAGTCCGGGAGCACAGCGGTCAGCATACTCGGATCGGCGACCAGAGTAACGGAGTAATATCCATGACGACCCAGGAAACGGGTGAGGTAATTCACGGATTGCGACCCATCCCTACCCTCGAGCAATGTGCCCCATTCGAGATTGTTAGTGGAGACATTGTAAAACGGTTCCTTCACCCAACTTCTGAGAATGAGCGTATCCCATCCACGCGAAATCCGCTCCTTATTTCCCTCTCGAATCCCCTCCTGCATAGACTTGAATATCTCATCCGCATCGAGTTTGTCCCGCTCGTCGTCCTTGACGTAACCGGCGGCCTCATACTCGAAGAGGATAAACCACCCAAGACTGTCGTGGATCAGCATTCCACGTTCCGACCCGCCGACCAGGTTCTGCATGAGTTCCATCATTTTGACAGTACCGTCGCTACCAGTGAAACTGAACCCGGCGGGGAACTCAATGATCGCCTCGCTGCCAAGATTGCCGATAGATGGCCCCGGCATCCAGTCGATACTCTGGAGAGCCGCAAAATCGGATGAATCCTGTGCCGCGACCGGCAGAGTTCCGCCGCATAGTTGGAGCCCAAAGAGCAACCAAAAGAGCACGATGATCTTTGAACGATTGGAGCAAATGTAGCGCATGGGTAACTCCCCTTGTTAGTTACAGGCTATGTAGAATTATAGATGGCGCACAATTTGAGCGCAATCAAAAAGCAATGAGTTACGCGCGTTTGAGGCAGACGGGGAATGACGCGTACAGGTCGCCGGTGTGAGCATAGGTCACGCCACGGCAGGCCCCTTTGCATCCAGAGAACTGATCGCACTCTTTGCAGTGACCGTGTATCTGCTCGCGGGGGAAATTGGCGATCTCGGTCATTTTCGGATCATTCCAGATATCAGTCAAAGTCCGTTCTCTCAGATTTCCCACGATAAAGCGTTTGTCAAGCAGCGACGTGCACGGGTAGACATCGCCGGTACAGGAGATGTAGAGCATCTCGATGCCGGCTATACAATCATGGAACTCATAGTTGGGCGGAGTTGGGCCAAACGCGGGATCGAACATCGGGACAGGCTGTGCACAGTAGACTGCTGCTTCCACGAATTGCTTCAATTCGGGCAAATGGCCGTTGAACATCAAGCGTTCGACCATATCCGGTCGCTTACCGCGTCCGGCCGGGACAAAGCCGCAGAAGCGGACATATTTGACCCCTTCACGGTCGGCCATCTCAAGGAACGGGTCGGCATCCTCGAGCGTGTAGCGCCCAAGCAGCATCGCGAGATCGACGGTCAGGCCAACATCGTGGCAATGGCGTATGGCTTGAAGGACGAGTTCAAACTCCTCGAGTGTAGCGCGACGCATCTCGCGGTTTTTCTCGGCAGTGGAACCATCGATGGAGATCTGCACCGAGGTCATACCGGCAGCTTTCAGCGATTCAGCGCGTTGTCTTGTCAATGGAATGCCGTTGGTGGTGACGCCCTGACGAGTAAATCCATGGTCAGCGGCATACCTGACCATCTGTTCAAGGTCGGTGCGAAGGAGTGGTTCGCCGCCGGTCCAGCCAAGCCATTCACCTCCGAGCGCTTCGAGTTGGTCGAGAATACGCAAAGACTCTGCGGTGGTCAGTTCATTGAGCGGTTTGCGGGTGGCGGCGCTGTAGCAATGCGGACAGGTAAGGTTGCATTGCCGGGTAGCCTCCCAGGCGACCATCTTAGGCTTGTCAGAACGTGGTGCGATCATTAATCCCTGCGAATTTAGTATTGGCGGATGCCGAGCCAATTCTCATCGGTGCGACATCCGCCGAAGTTAGCTCAGAAAACAGTGTTCATTATCTCGGGGAGATCAGGAACAGTCTCTTGTAGCACGGGCACGGAATGGCCTCGGCCTTGCGGCTCTTTTCGATAAACTTCACGTGTTCACCTCCTTAAAGTGGTTAAGGTTGCGTTACCTGGAGCAATCGCTCCATTGCTTTTCTATTCTATTCAGAGGCGGTCTCGCAATCCACAAGTGATCGCGGGACCGCAGTCTCTTTTTTCAGTTCGCACTGGTGGCGCAAGGTTAACATATCACGAAGGTTGTATTTCCAGGAGCAACAGGCTCCTATGGATTTGTCCTCCTGATGAATCGCGTGGCGGGGACAGCCGCCCATGCAGATAGGGAGAACTTCGCACTCGCGGCACCCGGCGCGTTCGAATGGATCCCATCCCATATAGGTCTGGAGGGTTTCCAATTGCTGGCCATGTGGCTCGGGCTGAAAGACGGAACCGATAGTGTGCGTGTGGTCGGTTGAAAGTTCCTCCCAGCACTTGAAGAGATCACCGTTGGGGCCGATGACAAACGCGTTGTCGACATCGGCGCCGCAATGCCCCCCCGGCGCGAGCATGGGATATTCTATCTGGTCGAAGCCGCTGTCTATCAACTTCTGATACATCTCGATCTGACCGCGGGAGAACTCTTCTGTGGAGAGGCAACGGTCGCGGATATCGGCACAGACCGTTGTCGAGGCGGTTACCTGCGCGAAGTAGAGAAATATTTTGTCGAGCAAACCATGCGCGCGAAGATCATCGAGGATCCCGCGCGTTGAATCGACATTCAGGCGGTCGACATTGACTCGCACGCCGATCTGCAATATCTCCGCGGACTGCTTCAGATTCTCCATGATACGCTGGTACGTGCCGCGCCCGTTGGCCAGTTTGCGGCGCGAGTCATGAATCTCGGCGGGGCCATCGAGGGTGACCTGAGCTTCTTCCACGCCTGCATTCTTGAGACGGGTGGCCATGGCGGCGTCGAGGAGATAGCCGTTAGTGATGATGGCACTCGGACGTACCGATACCTGATGTTGCGCGGCTAGCTCACGGAGCCCACGTTGAAGCCGTTCGATAGTCTCAAGGCAGAGTGTTGGTTCGCCTCCAAACCAGGTGACATAGAGGTCCTCGCAACGACGAATACGTTTGGCCGCGAATTCGAGAACCGCCTTTTCCGTATCCTGATCCATACGTGCCGCGGTCTTGCACTCGAAGCAGTAGTCGCACCGGAAATTGCAGGCAAGGGTTGGCGCGATGGTCAGCATCAGGGTCTGACAGCCGAAGCGCTGCGAACGATTGCGGATCTTGAGCGCGGTCAGTTCATCGAGTTGGTCGGGAACGAGATAGCGACCCTCGTCGAGCGCGGAGCGAAAGGCTCTTTCTTCATCTGTTTGCGCGGAGTCCGGGTGGTCAAGAAGGCGTTGAATGGCCGGAAGATTCGCGGGCAGAATCTCAGCAAGCGCGGCACTGGCACTGTTAAAGGCCAAGGTGGCGCCGTTTTTCGAACAAAAGAAAACGTTGTAGCGCGACGGCTTCATAAACACCCTGTCTATGATCCAGGAGTGTCGCCCGAAGATGCACTCTGGACGCGTATGATTACTCATCCCGGAACGGGACGAAAGATAGTCAAACATAGATGAATCGGTCACTTTTGTCAAGTTCATTTCTTTGTCCGCGGGCATACGATTGGATGACCGGAAATAGCTTGACAGCGAATCGGGCCTTTCGCATGTTGATCACAGGTCCAGTCCGGACCATTCGCACCACGCTTTGCAGCTTAGACATAACTGAATCGGATCTTTCAGCACCGGAGTGCCATGTATGGTGTCGCGGGAGAAAGTCAATTGGCTGCTGGTCGCCATTGTTGTGGTGATGGGGGCGGAGATCATATACCTGATCGTACAGAATCGCAAGCTCCAGGCGATGTTGGATGACCCGTTGCAGTATCTCCAGACGCTTCAACCGGAACAGACCGTGCCGGCCATCCGCGGCGCTGATATCAGTGGCGCGGAGTTTTCGTTGCAGTACGGCGTGGATCAGCCGCACACGCTGTTGACCTGGTTTTCGGCCGGGTGCGGAGCGTGCAAGGGGAATTTCGGATATTGGAGTGAGATACATCAGCGGATGGCGGGTCAGCGGCTCCGTATGGTCGGATTCTGCGCGGGGACTATCGAAGAAGCAAGGCAAATGGTTGGGGAGTACAGCATTCCGTATCCGGTCGTTTCGGTAACCGATCAATTTCTAGTGGACGCATACAAGGGGAATCTTCTCCCACAAACAGTTTTGATAGCCCCCAATGGGCAGGTGACACAAGTCTGGCCGGGTGAGTTGACAGTATCGCTCAAAGAGCAGATCGAGGGTCGACTTGCCGGACTAGTGTCACATGCCGATAAAGGAGGTGATCATTAATGACGGCAGTACGTCGTTTCAAAGTCCTTATCGTTCTGTTGGCGCTGGCAGTGATGTTCGCCGGCGCGTTTACGATCGTCAGCACTGAGACCGCTCAGGCTCGTCCGAAATGCTGCATCTGGGTGATGTATTGCACCACGACTGCACCGATCGTGTGCTGGGATGTCTGCAAGCCGGTTCCGTGCCCGTAGACATTCGGCCGTTTTCTTAAGCACCTTTCTTCTGCGCCCGACATGAGTCGGGCGCTTTTTTGGGGTGATGGGACAAGTATGCAGCGCTGAGAAATACAGTGATTTGTCGACCGCATTAGCCCACATTGTGGCAGTGACAATACTCTCTGATCGTGTGACGTTTTTCACTTGCCGGAGATGCGCCGTCAGAATATGTTCGAGGGCAAAACAAGCGCATGAAGGAAAGGACAGGGTATGTGCGAATTCGAATATATTCACGCCAGACAGGTGCTTGACAGCCGCGGCACGCCGACGGTTGAGGTTGATGTCAGCCTGAGCGATGGCACACTCGGGCGGGCGATCGTCCCGTCGGGAGCATCGACCGGCGCGCATGAAGCGGTGGAACTTCGCGACGGCGACGACAAAAAGTACTTCGGCAAGTCGGTCGAGCAGGCGGTTGAGAATGTCAATGAAGTGCTCGCCCCGGCTATCCTGAATGATCTGCTTGATCCGTTCGACCAGAATACGCTCGATCATTTCATGATCGAAGTGGACGGGACGGAGAATAAATCCAAGCTTGGCGCAAACGCGATACTGGGTGTGTCGCTTGCGACCGCCAAAGCGGCCGCAGAGTCGCGCGGTTGTTATCTGTATGAATATATCGGCGGGTGCAACGCCAAGGTAATGCCGGTGCCAATGATGAATATCCTCAATGGTGGGAAGCACGCGGATAACAATGTCGACCTGCAGGAGTTCATGATCATGCCGGTCGGGGCGCAGACGATCGCGCACGCTTTGCAGATGGGAGCAGAAGTGTTCGGGCATTTGAAGAAAGTGCTCAAGAAGATGAATCTGAACACCGCGGTCGGCGATGAGGGTGGTTTCGCGCCGGATCTGAAATCGAACGAAGAAGCGTTACAGGTGATCATGCAGGCGATCAAGAATTCCGGATACGAGGCGGGAAAAGATATCCTGCTGGCACTCGACCCGGCATCGACAGAGTTCTACGACACGAAGTCGGGGAAGTATCAGTTGAAGGCGGAAGGGAAAGAACTCTCCACCGATCAGATGGTAGACTACTACGCGCGCCTCTGTGAAACCTATCCGATCATTTCAATTGAGGATGGCCTGGCTGAAGATGACTGGGAGGGCTGGCAGAAGTTGACCGCGAAACTCGGCAAGCGAGTACAGATAATGGGCGACGATTTGTACGTGACGAATCCGAAACGGTTGGCGCGCGGGATAAAGGAGAGATGCTCGAACTCGATCCTTATCAAGTTGAACCAGATAGGGACATTGACCGAAACGCTCGACGCGATCTCGATGGCGCAGAAGGCGGGATTCACCGCGGTAGTGTCGCATCGGTCGGGTGAGACCGAGGACGCGACGATCGCGGATGTCGCGGTGGCGATGAATGCCGGGCAGATAAAGACCGGCTCGATGTGCCGGACAGATCGGATCGCGAAGTATAACCAGTTGCTGCGGATAGAGGAGTCATTGGCGGGGAATGCGCAGTATCTGGGACGCCGGACGTTTTACAATCTGATGTAGAATCGGACAAAATCGTTGGCAAACGTAAGACCGGCCCTGAGAGGGGCCGGTTTTTGTTTGGGGGGTGCCGGATCGGAATGATCATACTGCTGACGGCGACGGTGATGGGGGGGCGGATGGTTGCAGGGAGCAACCATCATGTGAATGTGAATCAAGGGGAAGGGGAAATTGGCCGCATTCAGCAACCATCAAGTGGTTGCAGTTCAACAATAGGAGGGGTGGCTGTCGGTTCATTTTTTGGAGAAATAGAGTTTCTGAGTATCTGGTGCGGGACAAGAGGATGATGGTTACATTTGCGTACCAAGGCTCTGCGCAGAGTTGTCCAGCACATGTGTGTCATGCGCTGGGCGGCGAGTGAGAAGAGTAGTCCCCCTATTAATAGGCGCGCACT
>JAYRFH010000020.1:0-13075 GCA_041908405.1 Candidatus Zixiibacteriota bacterium | reverse complement strand
TACTGTTCTACCGCCTCAAGCACCGGATAGACGACATTATCTTTTCCCTGCGCCGCGTCTTTGAGGTTGGCGAGGGCCGAGGTGACTTTGGCATTGTCCCGGTTCTTCCGGACCTTTTGTACCGCCTCAATTTGGCGACGTTCCAGCTCCGGGTCAACTTTTAAGACAGCGGGGATCTCCGAGCGATCGGTTTTGAATTTGTTGACGCCGACCACGATCTTTTCCTCTTTTTCAACCATCCGCTGGTGTTCGTAGGCGGAGCGAGCCAGTTCATCCGCGAAATAGCCGGATTCGATACATCGAACAGAGCCGCCCAGTCGCTCGATGTGAGCCATCAAGTCGGTGATCTTCGCTTCGATAGCATCGGTCAGATGTTCGACCAGATATGATCCGCCCAACGGGTCGGCGGAATCGGCCACACCGGACTCGAAGCCCAAAATCTGTTGGGTGCGGAGGGCGATCTCAGCGGAGCGTTCGGTCGGAAGGCCGAGGGCTTCATCAAATGAGTTGGTATGCAGAGATTGTGTGCCGCCGAGAATAGCGGCGAGCGCCTGCATGGTGGTGCGGACGATATTGTTTTCCGGCTGTTGGGCGGTCAGGGTTGAGCCGCCGGTCTGGGTGTGGAAACGAAGAAGCATGGAGCGGTCATCTTTGGCGCCGAACTGCTCTTTGACGATACGCGCCCAGATACGTCGAGCGGCGCGGAATTTGGCGACCTCTTCGAATAGCTCGTTATGCGAAGCGAAAAAGAACGAAAGGCGCGGAGCGAACTGGTCGATTGTCAGGCCGGCATCAAACGCGGACTTCACATACGCGATGGCGTTGGACAGGGTGAAAGCGACTTCCTGCGCGGCTGTGGCGCCGGCCTCGCGGATATGGTAACCGGAGATGGAGATGGTGTTGTATTTCGGAAGCTGCGTGTTGGCGTAGCCGAAAATATCGGTGATGATGCGCATCGAGCCGCCCGGCGGGAGAATGTACGTGCCGCGCGCGATAAACTCCTTGAGGATATCATTCTGCACCGTGCCGGAGAGATTGTCCGGCGATACGGATTGCTTCTTGCCCACCGCGATATACATGGCGAGGAGAATCACCGCGGTTGAGTTGATAGTCATGGAGGTGGAGACTTTGTCGAGCGGGATACCGTCGAAAAGGGTCTCCATATCGGCAAGCGAGTCAATCGCCACGCCGGTTCGGCCAACTTCGCCATGAGCCATAGGATGATCGGAATCGTAGCCAATCTGGGTCGCGAGGTCGAAGGCGACGGAGAGACCGGTCTGGCCGCGCTCGAGCAGATATTTGAAACGTCGATTGGTTTCGGCGGCGGTGCCAAAGCCGGCGTATTGACGCATGGTCCAGAGCCGTCCGCGATACATATCGGGATAGATGCCGCGCGTGAACGGATATTCACCCGGTTTGCCGAGTGGCTGAGCGGGGCGGCTGGATTCATCGACGAGCGGCGGGATCGGGATGCCGGAGGTTGTTTTTTTCTGCTCGGTCATCCTTCGAACTCCACCAGGGTATCCGATTTTTCGACCGACTGCCCTGCCTTAACTTTGATCTCCTTGACGATGCCATCGGTGCGGGCCTTGATAATGTTCTCCATCTTCATCGCTTCGATGATGAGTAGCGGCTGACCTTTGGCGACCCTCTCCCCCGGTTCAACCCGGAGTTTGACGACCAGGCCGGGCATGGGGGCTTTGATGGAGGTATCAGACGCGACATGGTGGCCGATACCAGCGGCTTTACGCATCCGGGCGACAGCGTGATCTTCGATGAAGGCAGGAATTTCTATCCCCTTCATGAAGATGCTTCGTTCGCCGTTGCCGCCAATGGAACGGACATCGACTTCGAGTGATTCATGGCCGATAAACAGGAGCGCGCGACTTTCTCCAAGCCACTGGTGCTGAACCTCGAACGCATGACCGTTGACAGTGGCGAAGAATTTCTCGGAACGATACTCGAGCTGGATATCGAATTCCTGATTGTCAATTTCGACAGAGTAGCGGGGCATCAGCGACTCCCTCCGAATTGACGGAGATTATTGACGCGATGCCAGACCGACCAATTGGAACTGTGGGTCTGCGGTTGTTCGACGACTGATATCTTCCGCTCGCGGACGTAAGCGTCGATAGCAACCGCCAGCGCGGCGCGTTCACGGAGGAAATCGGTCAGGCGGCGGTAGATATTATCGGGGTACTCTTCTTCGAGGAAGCGGGTCGAAAGCGCGCCATCGATGAACTTCTTGTTATCCATGATGACACGGTGGAAACCGATGGTCGTTTCGACACCGGAGACGCGATACTCTTCGAGGGCGCGTTTCATTCTATCGATAGCTTCGGTGCGGTCTTTTCCCCAGACAACCAGTTTGGCGATCATCGGGTCGTAATAGATCGGGATCTCGGAACCGGCCACGACGCCGGAGTCGACCCGCACACCGGGACCGGCAGGAATGACGTAACTTGAGAGCAGGCCGGTGGAGGGCATGAAATTGTTGTCGGGATCCTCGGCGTAGATGCGGCATTCGAGCGCATGGCCGCGGAGCTGGATATCTTCCTGGCGGAGAGTGAGCTTTTTCCCTTCGGCGACAGCGATCTGCTCTTTGACGAGGTCGATGCCGGTGACCATCTCGGTGACGGGGTGTTCGACCTGAAGACGAGTGTTGACCTCGAGGAAGTAGAAGTTCTTCTGCTCATCAACGAGAAATTCGACCGTCCCCGCGCCGACATAGCCGGAGGCACGGGCGATCTCGACCGCGGCAGTCCCCATCTGTGTGCGAAGTTCCGGCGTCATGATGGGGGACGGAGATTCTTCGATAACTTTCTGGTGGCGGCGCTGGATGGAGCATTCGCGCTCGCCGAGATGGATGCAGTTGCCATGCTGGTCGCAGAGGATCTGGATCTCGATATGGCGCGGGCGCGCGAGATATTTTTCGACATAAACGCGGCTGTCACCAAAGGCGGATTTCGCTTCGGAGGCGGCGGACTGGAGGGCTTCCTCGAACTGGTCATCGGAGTTGACAACCCGCATCCCCTTTCCTCCGCCACCGGCGGCGGCTTTAACCAGAATCGGGTAGCCGATCTTTTTGGCGGTCTCGCGGGCGGAAGCAAGATTGGTAACATCGATATTGGAGCCTTGCACCAACGGGAGTTTGGCTTTGATAGCGGTATCGCGCGCCGCTAGTTTGTCGCCCAACAGACCGATTGTCTCGGGGCGGGGGCCGATGAAGATGATCCCCTCTTTGACGCACCGGGCGGCGAAAGCCTCATTTTCGGAAACAAAGCCGTAGCCGGGGTGGATAGCATCGGCGCCGGAAAGTTTGGCGGCGTGGATCAGGGCGTCGTGAACGAGGTAGCTCTGGTTGGAGGGGGCGGGGCCGATACAGATAGCTTCGTCAGCCATGCGGACATGGAAAGCGGTTTTGTCCGCTTCGGAGTAAACGGCGACGGAGCGGATACCGAGGTCGCGGCAAGCGCGGACAACTCGGACAGCTATCTCCCCTCGGTTGGCTATCAGTATTTTGCGAATGGTCTGGGTCATCTCTTTGGTATTCCCCGACTTGTGTCCCGGCGGGGGTACGGGGAAAGGTAGTAAGAAAGGTCGGGATTGACCAGAGGATTTTTGGGGAGGGGACGTAGGGCAGACGGGGACGTCTGCCGCTCAACGGGTCTGAGGTTCGAAGGGTCTGCCGCTCAAAGGGCCTGCCCTCACTTGGATATCAGATATTGCCCTATGCGTGCCGATTCAGGGAATAGCGATGTTGTAGTTGCCCTTTGAGGCGGAATCTGTCAGATTTGAGCTATCCATGAAAACAGCACTCATTACCATACTAATCGCGATGTTGGGTTCGGCAGTCTCTGCCCAGGATCCGACGCAACCATCGGAAAACCTCTCCCCCGAAATGGCGGGGTTGGTTCATCTGATGGAATATCTCAACCTGTCGCCGGGGGATATCACCTATCGGTCGGACTATACCGAGCCGGATTCATTCCGGCTCAAGATTGTCGCCGATCTGATGCGCTCGCCTTTGGAGATGATCCCGTATTCCAAAGAGATCCGTCAGGCCTGTGTACCCGGTCAGCCAGAGATACTGGCGGGGATACTCTTTCAGGATCTTCAGGGAGAATACCAGACCAAGCGCGGGCGGGCCTATCCACCGACCGCGGATGACCTGAAAGCGCAGTATGATCTCTACTACAGCAATTTCGCAATGAATCAGGTGCTGTCGCGGTCGGGGAATTATATCCATGTGGTTTTCCCTCGCTCGACCGAGTCAGTTCTGGCCGGACTGACCGCCAAGCAGAAAGCGTTTCTCCGAAACGAATTCAAGGAACTGCTGGTAACGCGCGTGGAGGAAGAGTTCCTCGGCGTGGAGGGGCTCGATTCACTGGAAAAAGCGGAAGAAAAGATAACCGATACGTTTGTGACCTTCGGTGCGCAGATAAATACTGACCCGATACTCGCGGCAGGTATCAGTTATTTGCGAGAGATCATGCCTGAGCTGATGACGCTGAAAACGATCGCGGATTCGGGCGGAATACCGCGCGACAAATTGCTTAATTCGGTTGGATATATTCCAGACAAAACCAATACCGAGAAATATCTGGGGAAACAGCAGGGGTGGCGTGTCGGCGGGCCGGGGCGCGATATTTACACGGGTGATTTCAAGTTCATTCTCGATATAGGTGGAGATGATATCTATGACCTGACCTATGATCCGGCGAATCCGCATCCGGTGATCATTATCGATCTGGGCGGGGACGATCAATACAACGCGAAATCAGATTTTACGATAGCATCGGGATATCTGTCGGTCGGGCTTTTGCTGGATTTCGACGGGAATGACCGTTACTCTGGCAAGTCATTCGGAGTCGGGTCGGGGTTCTTCGGACTGGGGCTGCTCTGGGATAGAGCCGGCGATGACTGGTACGATGGGGATACGCATGTTCAGGGGGCGGGGACATTCGGGATGGGGATCGTGATAGATGAGTCCGGGCGGGATATCTACAACGGCGCATTGCACGCGCAGGGGTTTGGATTCATCAAGGGAGCCGGGATCGTGTATGATCTCGATGGCTCTGATTCCTACTACGCCGGTGGAAAATACAAGGATGTCCTTCGGTTTGATGACCACTACCTCTCTTTGTCGCAGGGGTTCGGGTATGGATTGCGGCCGTGGAGTTCGGGCGGGCTGGGATTCCTGGTCGATCTGAAGGGAAATGACAACTACTTCTCGGATATATTCGCCCAGGGAACCAGCTACTGGTGGTCCTTGGGGATGCTGTATGATTCGGCGGGGAATGACAATTATCAGTCATATCAGTACGCGCAAGGGGCGGCGACGCATATGACGCTCGGCATACTGGTTGATGACTACGGAAATGATGTCTATTTCGGCAAGGGATTGATGCACGGGTGCGGGCATGATTATTCATGCGGCATCCTGCTGGATCGTCACGGGAACGATACTTACACCGCGTATGACCTTTCGCAAGGGGCCGGGTCGGCCAACGGCGCGGGGCTGCTTTTGGATAACGAAGGGGATGACCGGTATTTCATCAAAAATCCGAAGAACACGCACGGGTTCGGCGATACGCGCCGGGATTTTGGGTCGATAGGTTTGATGCTGGATCTGGGCGGCGCGGATCAGCATACGGGCAACGGCAAGGAGAACTCGTACTGGAAAACCGATTCACGCTGGGGAGGCGGGATGGATATTGAGTTCTTCGCGAAAGACAGCACCGGGGTGAAGCCATGAAGAATGTGATAGCGATACTCATTTTCGTCATACTCCTTGTGTTCATAGGGAACACGGCGGATGCCCAGAGCCTGTTGCAGAAGAAGATAGATTCCTTGTTTGTGATAGCGTCATCGGGGGAAGTGAAATTTCAGCCGATGGTGAAGCCCGCGGAGGATTCTATCGCCGCGATGGGAGCCGATGCGGTCCCGATACTGGTCGATAAGCTGGAAACAAAGTCGCCGCGCGAACGGCTGGCGATCATCAATATCCTGAAGAAGATCGGGTCACCGGCGGTGCCGTATCTGTTGAAAGCATTAGGATTCACTAAGGGGTTAGTGGTTGAGCGGGTGGCGTGGGCGCTGGGTGATATCAAAGATACATCGGCGGTGATGGGATTATTGGGCGTGGCGAATCATCCGCGGTGGCAGGTGCGCGAACAGTCAATCGGGTCGCTGGGGAGAATAGGTGACGGTCGCGCGGCAGACGCGGTGATAACGGCGCTGGAAGATAGCATTATGCTGGTACGCAAAGCGGCGACAGTCGCGGCAGGGCAATTGAAAGTGCAACCATCGGTGGCAAAGCTGGTGCATCTGCTGGGCGATACTTTCTACGGCGTTCGGATGACCGCGGCGGCATCGTTGGGGATGTTGGATACCGCGACAGTGCTGCAGACAATCATTGATTCGCTGGAATCATCGAATCGACAGGTAGGACATCTTTCCTGCCAGGTGCTTGGACTTATGAAGACAGATACAGCTCTACATACACTGCTGACGCAGACGAAATCAGAAGACGCGAACCGTCGGGCGCACGCCGCGGTCGCACTGGTGACTGCCGATCCAAATGATGTGTGTGATTTCCGCGCGCCGTTCCTCGCGTCCGAACCGGACCTCTTTACCCGCCTCAAAGTACAATCCGCTATTGAAGCCGTGACCAATGGACAAGCCGCGAAGTCTCAATGAGAAGCTGAGCGGCATGGCGCGGCTGGTCGCGACCTCTCCCTCGTCGTCGAAAAAGGCGAAGGAGAGTTCGGTGCGAGAGATACCGGAGCGCTATTCGCGGATGGCGCGCGAGTTGGGGGGCGAACTGGTGGAGCATGCCGCCGGTCGGTTTGTGCTCGTCAAACGATTTTTCCCGACAGACTATCGTCACGGTCAGGTGAAGTTGGATGAGACGCTGAACGCGACGATACTTCCGCATTCGTCATTTACTGCCCTGGAGCGGGATGGGGATATCGATGTCAGACAGATCGTCTACTTTGACACCGAAACAACCGGATTGGGCGGCGTGGGGATCGTCCCCTTCCTGATAGGGTGCGGTTCGGTGGTGGAGGGTGGATTTGAAGTCAGGCAGTATCTCATACCGGATTACTCCGATGAAGCGGCGATGCTCGAGGTCTTGCAGACGGAGTTTGGGCCAGACAAGTCGGTGGTGACTTACAATGGCGCGGCGTTTGATATCCCGGTCGTGCGGGACAGACTGATAGTCAACCGGGTCGGGCGGGAGATAGTGTATCGTGAGCATATTGACCTGCTGCATTCGGCGCGGCGGTTGTTCAAACGTCGGCTGAAGGAATGCAATCTCACGCATGTAGAACGTCGGCTGTTCGAGTTTCATCGCGAGGATGATATCCCCGGGTATCTGGTTCCTTCGGTTTATTTCGAGTGGTTGTCGAGTGAGAAGCTGGACACCATGGCGGGGGTGTTGACGCATAACCGGAATGATATTATCAGCCTGCATTTTCTTCTGAGTCATGTGGCGAACGCGTTCGCGACCGAGGGGGCGGCGCTGAATCAGACGGATGATCTATATTCTTTGTCACGGGTGTACCGTCGGAGAAACAAAAATCCGCAGGTGCTGAATCTCTGCAAGCGAATATCGGATGAATCTACCGGCGAAGTATCCCCAGAGATGCAACTGTTTCACGCCGCGGCCCTGAAGCGAACCGGTGAGTGGGGAGAAGCGGTAGCGATATGGAAGGCGCTGTCAGAAATTGACAGTCGGGAGGGGTACCGGGCCTCGGTAGAACTGGCGGTCTACTATGAACATCGGGAGAGAGACATTTCTTCCGCCCTCACATACGTTTCCCGAGCTGAAAAGAGCTGTCCTTTCGGTCCCTCAGAGCGGGAGAGGCTGGCGGTTCGGCGAGCCCGACTTTTGTCCAAAATCCAACAGTCCTAAGCTCATATCGGGGACTCAACAAGTCGCTATCTTTGCCGATATACCCAATACCGGCGTATGGCGATGCAAACCGAGATATTTGCCAAGATCCTCAGCGACCACAAGGAGCTGACCTCCCTCCCCCAGACATTGGCGGAGGTACTTCGCGTGACCCGCGAAGAGGACTCATCGTCGGCGGAACTGGCCAAAGTTCTGATGCATGATCCCGCGATGACCGCGAAGGTATTGCGGATCGCCAATTCCCCCTATTACGGCGCCGGACGGAGTATTTCCACGGTCACGCAGGCGGTAGTGACGCTGGGAATGCGGACGATCACGGCGCTGGCGCTGTCATCCTCGGTTTACAAGCTGGTGGGCGACTGGAAAACGCAGATAAACCGGACACGGTTCTGGCGGCATTCGCTGGAAGTGGCGATCGGTTCGCGGATGATCTACGAGGCGCTCGGCAAGAAGCCATCAGAAGAAGCGTTTGTCGCCGGGCTTCTGCATGATATCGGGATACTCGTGTTAGAAAACTCCTTCCCTGACCGTTACCGCCAGATATGGCAGCAGGTCCAGCAGGGAGAAAATCTGGTCGAGCTGGAAGAGAATCTCTGGGGGACCAATCACGCGCGTGTTGGCAAATTCCTGTTGGAGCAGTGGCATATACCGGAGAAGATCTGCGAGGCGGTCGGCATGCACCATATGGTCTTCCCACCGGATTCCGCGACCCGAAGCGAGATCGGGCTGAGCCAGGCGGTCAATCTGGCGAATCATATCTCCCGGTTCTCTATTGCCGAAGGGAAGCAGAAGGACCTCAGTTTCGCGCACGAGAACAAAGATACCATACGCATCTCGCTCGGCTTCACGCCGGAAGCGCTGAATCGCATAGAAGAACAGTTGCCGACACGGACGATCGCGGAGGCGAAATTCCTGGAGATCGAGATCGGCTCGACCGACGAACTGCTCGCGGAAGCGAACCGGATGTTGTTCGAGCAGTATATCACGACGGAGCATCTGCTTCGCGAAAATCGCCAGATGCAGCAGCAGATAGCGCGCGACCAGATGAAGAAGCTGGCGCTGGAGTCGCTCAAGACGATAACCGCGACCTTCAATCATTACATGAATAACGCGACCGCGACCATTCTGGGCCGTGCCCAGTTGATAGAGTACGGTATTTCCAAGGGAACTATCCAGGATCAGACCGGCCAGTTGCGCAACGCGATGACGATCATCACCAATGGCGTGAATACGATCAGCTCGGTGATGGAAGAGTTGAAGAACCTGGCCAGTTTCGACACGACGGTCTACCACGCGGAGACCTATATTCTCGATATCGAAGCGAAACTGAAGAAGCAGCTCGAGAATATCGACCAGACGATGTCGAAAGAGCCGGTCGCCTAACCGGAGATATCTGACTTCAGTTCTTGCTCTGCCATCTCACTGTCTCTCCCCAAGCCGTCTATTTTCTACTGACTCGGCGTTCGTTGGGGTCCGAATCCGCAGTTTTCTGATTGACGAATCGCTCTTTAGGCCGCATTCTGGGATACTGGCCATACCGCGGCAGTATAAACGGAGACGGACTGAGGAAAGCCATCTTGAATGCATGAATATGATCTGATACTTCTGTTAGCCATAGGATTCCCTGTCGCTCTTGGATTTGGATATATCACGGAGCGGCTGAAGCTCTCCCCCATTGTGGGGTACCTGCTGGCGGGGATAGTGGTCGGGCCATTCACCCCGGGATTTGTGGCGGATCAGGAGATCATCACGCAACTGGCCGAGATCGGCGTTATTTTGCTGATGTTCGGGGTGGGGCTCCACTTTCACTTAAGCGATCTTCTGGCGGTTCGTCATGTGGCGATCCCGGGGGCGATAGCACAGATCACCATCTCGACCATTTTCGGCGCAATTTTGGCCGTCTGGTTTGGCTGGTCGTTGACCAGCGGGATCGTGCTGGGCGTGGCGCTGTCGGTGGCCAGTACTGTAGTCCTGACGCGGGTCCTGACCGATAATTCGATGCTTGATACGCCCCACGGGCATATCGCTATCGGGTGGCTGATCGTCGAGGATCTGTTCACCATCCTGGTGCTGGTGCTCCTTCCCATTTACGCCAGTACGATGAAGGCGGGTCAGGGTGAAGGGAATGCCCTGGTGGTCATTGGAATGGCGGTACTCCGGTTGGCGGTTTTGACCGCCATAATCATGGTCGCGGGGAAACGATTTATTCCCTGGCTTTTGTCGCAAGTAGCGCGGACGCGGTCGCGGGAGTTGTTCACGCTGACCGTACTGGCATTGGCGATCGCGATCGCGACAATCTCGGCGACGATCTTCGGCGCGTCGTTCGCGCTCGGCGCGTTCCTCGCGGGAATGGTGGTCGGGCAGACCAAAGTAGGACATCAGGCGGCGGCAGACGCGTTACCGATGCGCGACGCGTTCGCGGTGCTGTTTTTCATATCGGTCGGGATGCTGTTTGACCCGCATTTTCTCGTCGCCAATCCATTGCTGGTGGCATCGGTGCTGGGTATCGTGCTTATCGCCAAGCCATTGGCGGCGCTCGCGATCGTCCTGCTGTTGGGATACTCAGTTCGCGCCGCGCTCACGGTATCACTGGCGCTGGCGCAGGTGGGAGAGTTCACCTTCATTTTGTCATCGGCCGCCCTGAGTCTCGGGGTTTTCACACAGGAAGGCCAGCATGCGCTGATCGCGGCATCGCTTATCTCAATTGCCCTCAATCCGCTCCTCTTCCGACGCGTCAACTGGCTCGAACAGAAGACGAGGAAAAACCAAACGCTGTGGCGGATGCTGAATCGTCGTTCCGACGCGCAGGCGCGCAAGATCAACCAGGAAGCTATCGCGGTCTCGGCCGAGACCAGCCATGAGAATCGCGCCATAGTTGTCGGGTACGGGCCGGTCGGACAGACCGTCACGCGTATTCTTCGGGATTTCGATATCGAACCTACGATCATCGAACTGAATATTGATACGGTTCACTCGTTGAGATCAACAGCGGGGCTGTCGGCGTTGTATGGTGACGCGGCGCGTCCGGAGATACTGACCGCGGCCGGGATCGAGAAGGCCAGGTTCCTGCTGTTGACCGTACCTGATCTGGTCAGCCGTATCCCAATGATCGCGGCGGCCAAAGAGCTGAATCCGAATGTCATGATCCTGGTGCGGGCGCGGTATCTCGCGGAGCAGAACCTTCTCGAGGAGTTGGGGGCGCACGTCATTAGCTTTGAGGAGGCCGAAGCGGCAGTTGGATTATCCGAGCATTTGTTGCGCGCGGTCGGGATCGAGGAACATCTTATCACAAAGGAATCGGAGAAGATCCGAGCGGAGTTGTCATCCGCGAGCCTCCCGCCAGACCTTCGACGACCATAAGATCAAAACAGCCGGTCAGATGACCGGCTGTTTTTTTGTGTATATGTATCGATCAGTAGAGTCTATTTGGAGCCGCTGATGGTGATGACGGTGTTCTGGCCGTTGATACTGAGAGAATCGCTCGCTTTTCCAAGCTTGAACCACGCCGATTTGGCGGTCCCCATGTCATCCAGTTTGAGAGGGAAATCGCTGTGAATATCACCAAATGTCGTTTTCGCCTTCACCATGAAATTGGACGCCTCCGGAATGGTGACGTCGACATTCCCGAAAGTCGTGGAAACCCACGAATTCCCTCGAGGAGAATCGCTGAGCACGACAAAGATATTTCCGTTCTGGCTGGCCAGGTTGAACTGACCGGCAAGCTGTTCTGCGGAGATCTGGCCGAATTTGTTGGTGGCGGAAAGTTTTCCCGAGATGTTGGTCAGGTCGATATTGGCGTTGGCGTTCTCGACCGTCACAGTCCCCTTGATATTCTGCACGGAAAGCGGCGAGAACTGATTGATCGCAGTGAGGTTGCCGGAAAGGCCATCGATCTCAATCGGGCCGAAACTATTGGTAATACGCATATCGCCGGTATGTTCTGAAACTGAGATATTTCCTGAGTTCCGAATGGTGGCGTTTCCGGTGCAATCCTCGAGACCGATCTCGCTGTAGGAGTTCTGGATGTCGAACTGGCCGGAACATGCCTCGATAGAGATCGGGGCGTACGCGTTACTGACGCGGAACGGGCCGCTGCAGCTTATCAAGCCGATACCACCCATATTGCTGGTGACCTGGACGCCGCCCTTGATATCCTCCATCTCAACCTGAGAATACTCGGACGATGACTGAATGCCGCCGTTGAGATCGCGGGCGGTGACAGAGCCAAACGCGCAGGTGACCTCGACGGGGTTCGACGACGGGAGCATGATCTCGAGGCTGTTGCTGATAATGCGGCAACTTTCGCCACTACGATTCTGCGTCGGCGCGGTGGCAATGATCTGGTAGCCCGCGGGGGTAGCTTCGAGTTTCAGATCTATCTCCGAGAGAAGTCTCTTCTCCTGTGTACGGGAATCGGCGGAGATCTCGGCGGAAAGGCGCGCGATTATTTGTTTGGAGGCGGATCCGGTGATGGTCACTTCACCCAACTGACTCTGGATACGGATCGGGAGTTTCGGGTTGGTGACAGACAGCGTATCCTCGATCTCCTTGGAGGTTCCAGAGCCGCCGAAAGAGAGAGCATTGGGAAGATCATCCAGGTCGATTACCACTGGAGCGGTTGGCGTCGAAGTTCTGACCTTTGTGGACTTCTTAACCTTCTCCGCCTTTTCCGCCTCTTTCTGCGCCTGCTTGGCCATCAACTCGGCTTCCTTCTGCAGGGCCTCTATCTTCTTCTCGTCGATCTTCGGGACCGTGACATAGGTATATTTGTACCCACGCTCGATCTTCATGTCGGCCAGCAGTTCTTCGATCGCCTGGGAGAGGGCGTCCTGGCTGGCGCGGACATTGTCCAGGCGGTCGACCAAATCATCCTGAAGCAGGTCGTTGAGGTTTTCCAGATCGCGACGGAGTGAGCCGACTACTTTGAGAACACGGATCGGGAAGATCTCTTCGGAATCCTCGATATAGGTCTCGATCTTCTCAAGCTCGGTGACATGCATGGTGAGATCTTCGACCAGTTTGTCGCGATCTTTGACATACACCCTGTGGTCGAGATTGTAGCCGATCTTATCGAGCTTGTTCAGATACTTGATGATGGTCGGGGATTCGGATTCCGTGAGATACTCGTGGTAATCCGTGACCAGGGATTGGAGT
>JAYRFH010000019.1:0-46513 GCA_041908405.1 Candidatus Zixiibacteriota bacterium | reverse complement strand
GGTCAGTACATTGGCCATCTTTGCTTCATGCGCGTTTTTCGCCGATGAATTGTAGGCCTGTGTCCCCTGCCAGGACATGGTACCATAGATCACGCCTATGATACCGACCAGGAAATACCAGAAGTTGAAATCCTGCACCTGACTCGTCTTGAACGGATTGATGAGCGACGCGTTCTCCGGCGCCGCCGCCAACGCCTGTTCGATGTGACCCCAATCGATCGAGATGAAGAAGTACAACACGAGTACGACAAATACGCCGTAGACCAGCACTCCCTGAAAGAAGTCCGCGTATATTACCGAGACCTGACCGCCGCCCAGTACGAAGTAGAGCGATATCCCCAGCAAGAAGGCCATCAGGAGAGGAAACATGCCGACATCGAATCCGAGTATCGAGACCGTCTCCGGCAAGCCGCAGAAATACATGAAGAAGCGCGCTTCAACCGCCGGGAAGATCCCGAAATTCACGATCCCCGACAAGAAGGCGATCATGCCGGTGAAGATCCTGAACTCCCGGCTATACCGTACTTCGAAATACTGCGCGAGCGTCAACGACCGTGTTTGTCGGAAGCGATATATGACCCAGCCGGATACGGTTATCACTAACACCACGAGAGCAGTGGTCATTCCCCACCAGGTCAGCGAAAACCCAGCGATCAGATTCATTTCCAGGTTACCGACCACGGTGATCGCGCCGATCCCCGCGGCTCCGCTGGCGACACACAATACGTAGCGACCCGCCGAGCGACCGGCCGAGAGAAAGTCCGCCACGCTCTTCATCACTCTACGCCCGGCCTCGACCGAAAGGATCATCAGTCCCAGAGAGACGATAACGATGGTCCAGTCAAGTACGCTGAGGTTCATATCTTCTCCAGGGGAACGCTGCTCACTTCAAACGCCACTCACTGCTCCGTGACGATCCGGCCATCTTCGCGTATGCGGATGCGGAGCTTTCCATCGCTGCCGCGAAGGGCAGCGTCGAACGAATCCGAGGTTATCTCAATCGTTGGGGGCCAGATGAAGCCGTTGACCGGTTCCATCTTGGATTCGAGTTCATTGAGATCAGTGCTGTACCGATGATGTTTGGCGAAGTGATTTCGTTGCGCGTAGTATATCTGCCGCAGTGCCCAGCGTGCGGATTCAAGCGGATCCGCATTAAGCGCAACCTGCTTTCCACCGCTGGCCGAGTCAGAAAATTGCACAATTCCCCACTTCTCAGGGTAGTGCATGGCTATCAACCCTTGCGGAGACCAGACCCAATTGTCCTCGGGAAGCGACTTACCGGTTGAGGGGTCTATTTCTTTGACATACGCCCCTTCTCGGACAACGGTTTTCCACTCGACTCGTGAGAAATTGACCTTCCACTGGTCGGCATCTTTGGGTGGGCTGGGACGGTGTGCGCATTCGGCAAGCACCTTCCACGGAATAGCGATCTCAACTGTCCATCCCGAATCGATATCGCCGGGTTGATTGAGCGTACCGTTGATCGCGACTGCGGTCTTAAGGCCCTGTATATCCCACGCATTGACCGCGGGGCCGCCATCCCGATACGGCTTGAGAAGCAACAGATCCCAGACAGTATTTAGTGCGTTGATCTCAAGTTCATAGTATTCGTGCGTATCCATGTCAGGGTCGATGAAGACTTCGATGTCATTATCGTGATAGATCACCGCGTCCCGTTCTGTCAGTTTCCCCCAGACATCAGGCTCCTTCAGTTCGGCGCAGACATAGAAATAGGATGAATCCCAGAGCATCTTCGCGCGTGTTTCAAAGCGCGGCGCCGGTTTCAGCGTTCCTTCGATATCAGTGAAGAGCTCTGTCCACGGTGCGGTTTGCCAGGCAGAATCGGATAGTTCTCCGTCGACAATGATCGCATTTGTGGTGCGATAGCAAATGTACTGCCGCGGCTGATACGGAGAACCCGGAAGTGGCATCAAATCATCTGACAGCGCAGAACCGCCAATCACGAAAACAAGCGTCGCCCATATTACTACCAGCCGGCTATTCATTCATCGCCTCCAGCAATTCCTTCACGGTGGTCGTTGCCAGCCCAACGCAGGTGTCCGCGGCGCCGTAGTATACGAGCAGTTCCGTGTTATCTTCCACAAACCCGTCAGCTCTTGTCGTCCTGGGCACCATTCCTGAAGGGAATACTACATTCGGCACTTGGCCGACCAGTTCATACATTTCGCGCGGCTCAAGAATATTGCACCTACTCCGGCCAATAACACGTGCCGGATCCTGCAGGTCGTGCAGTGTCACCCCCGCCTGGTAGATATTACTCGCCGCGAAGTGTGTCGCCACGCCGTGATAGATATGCAGCCACCCATGTCTGGTCTTCAACGGCGGCGGCCCCGAACCGATCAATTCATCCCAATAGTGAAAGCGTCCGCGCATTACACTCGCACGGGCTTTCCAGTTCACCAGATCATCAGACGCCGCCAACTCAATCTCGCTGCCGGTCGCAATGCCGCCGTCGAGACTAGTTCGATTCGGGCGGTAGAACATCGCGTACGATCCCCCTATTCTCTCCGGAAACAGCACGGCGTTGCGGGCATCTCCTTCCAGCGGCACGCCCATGAACTCAAAACTCCGGAAGTCATCGGTTCGGGCGAGCCCGATCTTGCACCCGCTGTCAGTATCCAGTGCCAGCGTGAGATAGCAGAGATCCCCGATCTGCGTTATCCTCGGGTCATAGACGTGATAAATCTGATATGGTAGCTTGTCGATCCCTCGAAACTGAATCGGACGGTCGGCTATCTTGAATCGAATGCCGTCACTGCTCAATGCTGGCAGTAGGTGGGTTTCCCGTCCGCGATCTTGCACCCGCAGGATAAGAACGAACTGATCTTTCCAAAGGACAGCGCCGGGATTGAAAACGGATGATACATCCACCAGATGTGGTCGGACATCGGGAATATCGGAACGGCTGATCAGCGGGTTGGCGGGGTGACGCTTCATCTAGTTCATAAGATCTCAGTCACAATCGCGGCTACATGACGGTAGGATAGACGACATCCGCCCATTCGACAAGGGCTTTTTTCGGCTCTCCCGGCCGCTTACCCGGAAATCACGACTTGCCCTGATATCAGGGAGTTGCTTATCCTGTATGGAGACGGCCATCGATTTATCCGGACCCGTGACCTCTCGGAGGAAAACGTGATACACCGCAGCTCACCTGCACCTGTCAATGCACTTGTTAGCCTTGCATTTCTCGTCTTGGCGCTACTCGCCTCTGCTGTGTGCGCCACAGAGCCGGAAGCTCCAGCTGAAACGGAGACCGACCCCGCCGTACTTCAAAAACTGGAGTGGTTCCAGGATCAGAAGTTCGGCCTGCTGATGCATTGGGGGACCTACAGCCAATGGCAGATCGTCGAAAGCTGGTCGCTCTGCCCTGAGGATGAAAACTGGTGCGAACGTCGCGGTGAAATGGCGCAAGACTACTTTGAGTATAAACGCGCCTATGAAAACCTTCAAACCACTTTCAACCCGGTGAGATTTGATCCTGACTCGTGGGCCGTGGCCGCTAAAGAAGCCGGCATGAAGTATGTCATCTTCACGACCAAACATCATGACGGCTTCTGCATGTTCGACACCAAAGAGACCGACTACAAGGTTACGTCCGAGAAATGCCCTTTCGGCGCGAATCCACGCGCCAATATCGCCAAGGAGATATTCACTGCCTTTCGTGCCCAGGGATTTGGCACAGGCGCCTATTTCTCCAAACCGGACTGGCACAACCCCGACTATTGGTGGCCGTATTTCCCGCCATTCGACCGGAATGTCAATTATGATATCAACCGCTATCCCGACAAGTGGGAGTCCTTCAAGAGATTCACGACAAATCAGATAAGAGAGTTGATGACCGACTACGGCACTATGGACATTCTTTGGCTTGACGGCGGCTGGGTGCAGCCCATGACACCGACGTCGCCTCGTTGGGGAAAAGTGCCGTGCGACCAGAATATCGATATGCGGGCAATCGCCGCCATGGCCCGCTCATTGCAGCCGGGTCTTATCATTGTCGACCGGGCGGTCGAAGGCCGGTACCAGAATTATCGTACACCGGAGCAGGAGATCCCGGACACCGCGCTGAATTACATCTGGGAGACCTGCATGACCATGGCCACCTCCTGGAGTTATGTTGCAGCCGACACGTACAAACCAACCCGACAACTGATCCATCTGCTGGTTGATATCGTAGCCAAAGGCGGCAACTTACTGCTGAATATTGGCCCAAGCCCCGAGGGCGAACTCCCTCCTGTCTCTCTGGAGCGGCTCAAGGAGATCGGCGCATGGATGCGGGTCAATAGCGAGGCGGTTTACAGTACGCGCGCCATCGCTCCATACAAGGAAGGAAATACCTGCTTTACCCGGCTTCCGGATGGCCGCGTCAACGCGATCTATCTCGGTGACGAAAACGAAATTCGGCCACCGAAGACTATTACGATATCCGCCTTTACTCCCAAACCGGGCAGTAAGGTCAAGATGTTAGGCTTCTCGGATCCCGTCACCTGGAAAGCGGCCACGAGCGGATTTGTGATTTACCTCCCTGATTCAGTTCGGTCCAACCCCCCGTGCGAGCACGCCTGGAGTTTCACGTTTGAAGTAGAGTGAGCTATATGCGACCACATAGTGTGACTGTTCTCCTCTCGCCGCTCCTCATAGTGTTGGCATGGGTATCGATAGTTGCGGCAGAAACGGCTACATCAAACAGCACCACTGATCCCATACAACTCGCTGTCGACGGAAAGAGCGAGTATGTGTTGTGCATTCCGCAAGATGCACCTCCCGAACTCCTCAAGTGTGCAAATACTCTTCAGAAGTATATTCGCGAGGTCTCCGGGGCATTGATTCCGATATCGATAGGCTCTTCGATAGCCCGCAAACGCATACAGTTTGAACTCAGCGCGAGTGAGGACACTACAATTGATATCGCGGCATTACATAGTGACGGATTCATCATCCGCACCCGCGGTGACGATTTCTTCTTCACTGCCGCAACAGCCTACGGCCTACGGAACGCGGTCTACACATTCCTCGAGTCGTATCTAGGGTGTCGCGTGTTCAGCCCGACTGAACGGTTTACTCCAAAGAGATCGGATATAACCATATCCGCTGTTTTCGACCGCCAGGTCCCCGCGATCACCTTTCGGATGCAGAATATCCACGACTCAACGTACACAACCTGGCACAAACTCAACACCTATGACGATTTCGGGCTTTTCGTCCATACCTTTCAGTTGCTGGTTCCACCGTCCAGGCATTTCTCAGACCACCCCGAATACTTCTCAATGCTCAAGGGGAATCGTACGCCGGATGGTCAGCTCTGCCTGACCAACCCCGATGTTCTCCGCATTGTCTGCGATGAACTGCGCACACGTATGCAAGCCAAGCCACAGGCGACCTTTTGGTCGGTTTCCCAGAACGATACATATGTGCCGTGCGAGTGTGATGGATGCCGCGCCATTGACAGCGTCGAGGGGTCTCCCTCCGGGTCCATTCTTGCGTTCGTCAATAAGGTCGCCGAACAGTTCCCTGACAAAACGATCTCCACTCTCGCTTACCAATACTCACGCTCCGCACCGCGTACTCTCAAGCCGTTGCCCAATGTGAATATCATGCTGTGCAGTATTGAGTGTAACCGGAGCAAACCGCTCGCCGAGGATCTCTCCAATGCGTCTTTCGTTAGAGATGTCGAGGATTGGAGCAGGCTGACCAACAACATCTTCCTTTGGGATTACGTCATAGATTTCCGCCATCTGTTGAGTCCATTTCCCAACCTGCATGTGCTGCAGCCGAATATTCAGTTCTTTGCCAGCCACGGCATCACCACTGTATTTGAGCAGGGACTTTCCGGATTTGGTGGGGAGTTCTCCGAACTTCGCAGTTATCTCATCTCCAAACTTCTTTGGAATCCGGATGTGAACATTGACTCAGTGATGCAGGATTTTCTGGTGAGCTACTACGGCCCTGCCGCGCCATATATTCGCCAGTATATCGACACCATGCATGCGGCGCTTATCAACTCCGGCGAAGGCCTGGATATTTACGGCTATCCGGTGCGCTCTGCGAATGGCTACCTCTCGCTCTCAATGCTCGACACGTACAATCAGATCTTCGATCGTGCAGAGGCCGCGGTTTCTGGGAATGCAAATCATCTCGGCCGCGTCCATACCGCGCGGTTGCCGGTGCAGTATGTTATGCTTGAGCAGGCGAAAGTCGCTGGGGCCGGAGAGCATGGCTGTTTTCAAGATGCAGACAACGGCATTCTCAGCCCCCGACCGGAGATTGATTCGCTTCTCACTCTTTTTGTGCGGCGCTGTAAAGATGCCGCTATCCCCCGACTCTGGGAACATGGCATCACACCAGACGAGTATTATACCGCCACACGCAGATTTCTGGATAGCGGCGCCAAAAACCATCTCGCCCGAGGGAAAGAAGTCACGCTCGCAGCTCCGGCCAGCGAGAAATATCACGGCGGTGATAAGGCCGCTCTGACCGACGGGTTGCTGGCCTGGGATGATTACCACATGCACTGGCTCGGCTTCGAGGGTGAGGAAATGGATGCCACGATCGATCTCGGGACTAGCCAAACATTCTCTCGTATCCATACCAATTTTCTGCAGGATATCAACTCCTGGATCTTCATGCCCGACACTGTCAACTTTTTTGTCTCAGAGGATGGCGTTACATTTCGTCCTGTCGGCGTCTCAGCAAATATAACCCCTGCCGAAAAGTGGGGGCCGATCATCGCTTCCTTCAACCTGGATTGTCAGCCGATCCCGGCCCGATACATTCGAGTAAAGACCGCCAGTAAGAAGATATGCCCAACTTGGCACAAAGGCTCCGGCGGACTGGCCTGGATATTTATTGACGAGATCACCGTAGAGTGAGTAGGTTTGCATGAATCCGATTAGACTAGCTATTCTTCTTCTTAGCATCTTCGCTTGTTCGGCTGTAGCGCAACCATACAAAGACCGAACTCTTCCAGTCGAAAGGCGGGTCGAGGATCTTCTCTCTCGCATGACACCAGAGGAGAAATTCTGGCAGCTCTTCATGCTCTCTGGAAGTCTTGAGGACGGTCCGGCAAAATACGTACATGGCGCGTTTGGTTTCCAACTCAGATTCAACGCTGACAGCGTCTCTGCGGCTGAGTATGCGAATCAGATCCAACGCCACTTTGTCGACAGTACCCGTCTCGGTATCCCGGTCATCTTTTTTGAGGAAGCATTGCATGGTCTGGCTCAACATGGCACAACTTCCTATCCCCAGGCGATTGCGCTCGCCGCAACCTTTGACACCACACTGATGCATGAAGTTGCCGCGGCGATAGCAGAGGATTGTCGAAGCCGAGGTATTCGCCAGATCCTCTCCCCGGTTGTCAATATCGCGAGCGATGTCCGCTGGGGGAGGACCGAGGAGACGTACGGCGAGGATCCATTCCTTGCTTCTGCCATGGGCGTCGCCTATGTCTCTGAATTCGAGAAGCGGAATATCATCGCCACGCCTAAACATTTCCTGGCCAATGTCGGCGATGGCGGCCGTGACTCGTATCCGATCCATCTGAATGAGCGGATGCTACGCGAGGTATATCTCCCTCCATTCGATGCCTGTATTCGGCGCGGCGGCGCACGGTCGATCATGACCTCGTACAATTCACTTGATGGCTCCCCTGCCTCGGCTAACCAATGGTCGAACAATCAGTATTTGAACGAGGAGTTGGGGTTTGACGGATTCGTGATTTCGGATGCCGGCGCGGTCGGCGGCGCGAATGTGCTCCACTTCACGGCCAAAGATTACGCGGAGTCCGGCGAGCGAGCGCTTGAAAGTGGGCTCGATGTTATTTTTCAAACCTCTTTCGATCACGCGAACCTGTTCATCGCTCCGTTTCTGGATGGTCGCATTCCATCGGATGTAATTGATAGCGCCGTCGCGCGAGTGCTTCGCGCCAAGTTCGAACTCGGTTTGTTTGACGATTCTTATATCAGTTCGGGAATCTCTGATTCGGCTCGTGCGGAACATGGCCGCTCCCTAGCCCGCCGTGCCGCGCAGGAATCAATAGTACTCCTCAAGAACGACGCGAATGCCCTGCCCATATCACAGGTGAAATCAATCGCGGTGATCGGTCCCGATGCTGATGAAGTACGACTTGGAGGATATAGCGGTCCAGGGAATGATCCGGTCTCAATTCTCGATGGAATAAGGGATCGCGCTGGCAAAGATATCGCAGTTCGCTACGCAAAAGGGTGTTCGCGGCTGGATACGAATCTCATCACGGTACCAGCCTCTGCGATCTTAGGCGCTTCGGATGGAGTGGCCCATCAGGGATTCCTCGCCGCATACTTTGACAATCCAGATCTTGCCGGCGCGCCAAAACTCGTGCGCAATGATCCACAACTGCATTTCCAATGGTCACTTTTCTCACCTGACCCGGACCAACTCCCGTTCGATTGTTACTCTGTGCGCTGGACCAGCTCGCTCATTCCGCCAGCCAGTGGCAAATTCAAAATTGGAATCGAAGGTAACGACGGCTACCGCCTGTACCTTGATGATTCATTGGTTCTCGACAGATGGCGGACCGTATCGTATGGCACGCACCTGATCGACTACAAGTTCGTCAAAGATGAGACGTATCATATTCGCGTCGACTATCGCGAACCGTACAGTAATGGACGGATCCGGCTGGTCTGGAATTGCGGTCTAACGAACAACTCTGACGCGCAGATCAAATCCGCCGTATCAGCCGCGGCAGCGTGCGATAGAGCGATCGTGGTGGTTGGTCTGGAGGAAGGTGAGTTTCGCGACCGGGCATCCCTGGCCCTGCCGGGACATCAGGAAGAACTGATCCGTCGTGTCGCCGCCACTGGCACACCGACTGTGGTCGTGCTGCTCGGCGGAAGTGCGATAAACATGAACTCGTGGATCGATTCCGTTGACGCGGTAGTTGATGTCTGGTATCCCGGCGAAGCCGGTGGCGATGCGGTAGCGGATATCCTGTTTGGTGATGTCAACCCGGCGGGACGATTGCCAATTACGTTCCCTAAGGCCGAGGGTCAGCTCCCCTTCGTTTACAACCACAAGCCGACCGGCCGCGGTGATGACTACTATGATCTGACTGGTCAGCCGTTGTTTCCATTTGGCTATGGACTGAGCTACACCGAGTTTGCCTACAGCGATCTTTCGATCTCTCCCGCTGAAGTTGGAACTTCGGATACGGCGATCGTCTCTTTCACGTTGACCAATGTCGGCTTGCGCAATGGAGATGAAGTAGCGCAACTCTACTTGCGCGACAGGCTGGCATCGGTCGCCCGCCCGGTTCAGGAACTCAAGGGATTCCAGCGTATCCATCTCAATCCCGGTGAATCAAGAAAACTCAGCTTCGCCATCACGCCTGATCTCTTGACGATGCTCGACGCTCAACTCAAACCGACCATCGAACCGGGCGAGTTCAGGATAATGATAGGAGCATCTTCAAGAGATATCCGCCTCCACGGTACGCTTGTTGTCAGGCAGTAGGATCGCTGCGTCGAGTGAGTATCCGGAGTCTCTCCGCGTTCCTACAAACGCTGAGTCAGTTTGATCGATGACACGTACTCGCCATAATCCGGTCCCTGCAGCCCGTCCCCATTAAAGCCGAGCCGACGCACCGATCCCTGTAAAGAAGCTTTTGCCGACAGGCGATAGTTCGCGGTGATGTCGGTCTGTAGCGATGTCGACGACTGCGAGCGCGTCAGACCGACTCCGGCTGACAGGAATAGACGATTCTGCATCGTCCGCCATTGCGGCGTGATCGAGTATGTCTCAAACGTCTGCCGCGCATTGCCTCCCTGACGCGAAGAGACAAGACTGACCATCGGCACAATCCATACATTGCGGGAAACCGCCATGTTACTGTTGACGCTGACTGTGTGTGACTGCAGTTTGTTTCCGGGCCTGAAGATGTTGTCATCCGCGGCCCGCGTGAACAGGTAATTCAGCCCCACTGTTTTGATAAATGTGCGGCCATCGAGCATCATCTGCTGGTTAGCTCCAAGTGTAACTGTCGAGAAGCTCACGAGGGCGGAGTCTGAGGTGGCATGGTTACGCAGCGTCAGGATATTCCCCATCAACGACCAATGCCATAACCGGGTCACACGTGCGGTCAGATTTCCGGTATAGGTATAGCGGACGGTCGTATGCAGTTTACTGCCAACCAGGTTGTCGTTTTGCCGCGCGACGGCCACCGAAGTTGACCACTGCTGACGGCGCAGATCAGCGCCCCAGGATATCTCCCGCACGTCCGAGTTCAATGATGCCACACCAAGCGACACATATCCGGGGCCGACATATCGATACCCCGCTTTCAGGCTCAGTGCTTCAAGACGCAACTGTAGGTTAGTCGAATAGGCAAAGTCTGCACTGCTGCTCAACCTCGGTGTAAATAGCTTCCTGATGAACTCAGGGATCTCATCGTTGTCAAGCTCCGGCGAGTTCATGTCTCTCGTATGGGCACTGCCGGCCGCCTCGGACTTTAGAGTGAATGCGCCTTTGAATAGTCGCAGTGCCCCGGCAACTCCAACCACCAGATTCTCCTGTGGAGTCTCGCTGTACGGCAGTTCCGTTCCTATCTGAGTAGAGTCGCGTGGAATGATAGTGTCGGGCTCTACAGGTTTGAACTTGGAAGGAATATCTTTGACAGAGATGAGCAGAATGTCGAAAAACGAACTCGCCTCCTGCCCCACCCCGACTCGCCCACCGTATACCTCTCGGTCGAATTCTCCTTCGGTGGACGTGGCTCCAAGGCGTCGCGTGACACCACCAGTCGCGGCGAGTCGTAGCTGTCCGGGATTGATCGAGAAGCCTCCACCTCGTATTGCAAGCCCGTTCAACGTGTACTGCGTGTAGGATTCGAAAAAGTCCCCGGCGTTGATATATCCCCATTTCCAACGCGGCTGTATGCCAAATTGATTTATCTGGTTCATCTGCCGCCGGGCTGATCGCGAATTCCCTTCAGTGGAGAAAAGAATATTGGCCGATATGCTCAGGGAGTTGTAAAACGAGAGTGTCGGTCGAAAATACGCGCGCGCTGAGGATGATGGCCGCCGTGCGTCTCGACCGGACATGCTGTAGAATTCACCATAACTCCCCAGTTCGCCGGTAAAGCTGATCGCCTCTCCTCTCAGCGCGCTAACCGCCGCCTGCGGAGTCGTCTGAGCGAGCAGGCCGGGTGCTGCAATAAGTAAGAAATAGAGCGCGAACCTGCAGTATCTCATACACGCCAGACTTCCCCTGCTAGTCTACCGTATTCACGAGTTGCCCGGCCAGTCCGCTTATCGATGAAGCAATGCTCTTGGGAATCTCCCTGAAATTCCATCCTGCCAGATTGAGATCGACCTTCTTCCCCCGGAAGGTCAGATCAAGGTGCATCCTTTTCACCGCGCCACCCTTTAGGTTGGCTATATCTGCGCTGAAATCGGCGCTGTTGATGACTATCAGCCTGCCGCCACCGGTGGCGGATGAAGCGCCTGAGGCCAGATCATGCAACAGCGTCCAGCGACGTGCGGCGCCCGTGGTTACTATTCGCTCTGCGTTGGCCCGTGCCGCGGTCGCGACAGTGGCCAACCACCGATTGCGCCGCGCGGTTTTTTGGTCACGGGGGAACAGGGGTGTGCCAAGCCAGACGTCACGAGCCTGGTTGCGGGCATCTACAGCCGCTTCCCACTTTCTGGTGGCAGCGTCGCTCGCTCTGACGGCCGCGTCCATTTTCTCCCGCACAAAGCCCAGCAGTCCGTCGCTCAGCTCTTGGGCGATCCTGCCGTTGAAGTCATTCTGCATGCCGGCTTCGACAAGGAACTCTGGCTTGGCCAAACTCAGTGTCGCGTTCGCTTTCATATTCGCTCGAAACGCGTCAAATATCTCTGCTTCGGTCTCGAAACGAGCGGCGTTCTTGGAAATATTCAGATCAACCATCGCGCTCATGAAGCCGAGGCTGGCCTGACCTTTCACAATGCAGTGCTGCGTCTCTCGCGTGAGAGTCAGGTCGACATCCGCTTCATCAAGCTTTAGTGGTCCAAGCTCGAAGGCGGTCACGCTTCCCTTCCCGATTATCCCCTCCAGACTGATATCCAAAAGCGCGTCCGCGATTTTATTCTTTCCTGAACCGCTCTCAAGATAGAGCAGACCACCGATCGCCATTCCTCGTGTGATACCCAGTTCCGGTGAATCCTTTGGCGCAAACTTGAGCTTCGCGTTCTCCAGACCGAGCGGCGGCAGGTTTTCAAGCGGTATGCCGGGACGCCCCGACGAGGCAAGCATTTTCGTTTGCAGATCAACGACATCGGAGATGGCGAACCCGGCCTCCGATTCTCCATCAAACATGAAGTTGGTCGGCACTCCGGAGGCAGCATTAAGCGCAACCAACACCGCTACATCGATATCTTTCGTTCCCACGATCATATCCGCATTGAATCCAAGCTGTACCGAGCCGGCCGGCGTGACTCCCAGCAACAGCATTACACGGTTCAGAGTCAGCCAATCCACGCCAAATGGCGAATCCCATCCTTCCTCTGAAACCATGCCACCGGACAATACCAATCCTTCCCGTCCGGCTTTGGTTTTGACCAGGAAGGAGACGATGTCCTCTTCTATTGCCACTGTCAGGAGTCCAGCCAAAGCAATTGAGGGCTGACCGGTCAATTCGACTGCCATTTGACCTGACTTGAACCACTCCGGCGCCCCTTCGGGTTGCATCGCCGGGAATTCCGCCAAAAAGTAAGCATCCTTCAGACGTTTACTCAGGCTCCCCTGTAACAGGACCTTGCCTCGTTCCACACCCAGCTTGTTCATGATCGCAAGAAGCGGACCATCCGATACTAAATCCTCCCCCGGTATAGTGGCGATCAGATTGAGTCCAGGTTTGATGACCGCCGAAAATTGATCACTGCCGTAAGCCGCGGAATAAAATGAGAATTCTTCTTCAGTCATTTCGGAGGATGGCATCACCCCTTCGACATTGCTGAAGATCAACGCGACATTGGAGAGGTCGAGATTATCCAAACCGGGCATGCTGAAATCCGGCACATACTTCTTGATCGACCAATTCTCTGGTTTTAGGCCAAGTACAAATCCCTTCTTGGTTGGTGTCTCCGCACGGGCGACTACGACGTCCGTAGAGGATCCCTGAAACTCCGTCTTCCCTCTGAGCACCGCGGACGATGGTTGTCCCGGCGAGAACGACATAGCGAGTTCCTGCAGTGATGGCACGTCCTTCAAAAACTCCGGCTCCACACCCAGATTTTCTGCGAGATTCAATCCCGTCTTGACGAGGTTCCACGGCGTGAGCGACCGGAGCGCCGATTGCGAAAACTTGGCAGTCACCTTGACCTCGCGGTTGCTCTTTTTCTTCTCGCCGGACATCGGCTCCGGTTGTTCCTTGTTCATCATGGCGGCGAGATTGACCTTAGATGGCAGCGCGGGCGTTCCAGTGGTCGGAGTGGCACCTCCCGGCGAGCCGGAGGTTGAATTGGTCGAGGGCTGCAACCCGGTTGAATCGACTTTAGTGGTGGTCGTATCCTTTTTGGCGATCTCGACTTCTATGGTGCCGGCCTTCTCGAATTTGCCGAAATCAAACTCCCCTTTCAGCGTGACGTCCCCCTTCGTGATATTCCACTCGATCTCCGGGTCGTGGAACTTGAAGACATTCTCGAATTTGGGGAAATTGATGATATCATCGAAAGCAAGCGAGGCGATGACATCCGGCTTGCTGGCAGATTCAAACTCAAGCGCGATGGCGCCGGTAACTTCGATCGTGTCATTCAGTCGGGCGGCGCTTTGCAGGAATGGAAATGTGACCTTGGCTATCAGGCTCAACTTGGGAGTGAGCTTTTTTTCAAGCGAATCAGGTCCCTGCTTGCTCGATTTCTCCCGCTCCCACGCAATTTCCAATTCCGCGTCAGCCTCCGGCATCCAGCTGATCAGTGAGCGTGTGATCGGGACCTTGCCGACCAGCGCGATCTCCCAGGTAATGTCTCGAGTCGGCTTTTCACCTTTGGAAAACGCAAAACTGACATCTCGGGTGATATATCCGCGAAGTTCCGTATACGGCTCCTCCACTCCGAGCTTGGACATGACATCCGCCAGGTTTGGCGCACGATGGAGATCGAATTTCCCCAGGAAATTGAGTCCCGGCTTGAGTTCAACTTCATCCGCGGCGCCAAAGAATTCCGCCGCGTTGTCCGGGAGGTCCTCCACCTTCAGGTCGAAATCCGCGGTCGCGAACATCAGGTACTCTTCCTCTAGTCCCTCCAGTACTTCAGGAAACACCCGCGACAACAGCGGACCTTTCAACGTCAGGCTCTTCTGACGCGGATCATGCTCATCACCCCAGAAAGCGGTGAACATCACTTCGTAGGTATGTCCCGCCTTTGTCCACTCACCCTTGACGGCGATGGACTTCTTATCCCGATCAATGAAGATGCCATGCTCGGCCGCTTTCAGTACGACCTTGTCGAAGGTGGAGCTTCCATCGTCCGCCTTCATCGGTATCTGCACCGTGCCGCCAGTGCGGTTGTACGTATCGAGCCGACCCGCGACACTTTCGAAGCTGGAGGTATTGAAATCGCTCAGTGAGCCGGTCGCGTCCGGCGCTATCTCAACAATCAGAGGTCCGGAAGAGAGGACCGAATCACTCGCGCTTCGCACGACAAAGGACCATATCTCACTTCTCCCTTGATTGCTCGATGGCGGAAATCCGTTCTGGTCGACAGCCTGAACCTGCCAGACGTATCGCTTGCCTGCCTCGAGGGGGAGTCCGTCCATTGGATACTGAAAGTTGGTCGTGACTAGTTGGTCGTTGTCGTATTGTGGAATGTTTGCCAACAATGCCTGGTGGTCGGATTGTCCCGGCAATACCTCGACTATCGTCAGGACATAACGAAGTTGGTATCCGGGGGGAACATTCAGCGGAGTCCAGGTGAATACAGGGTACTGCGTGATCACGGTGTCGCCATCCATCGGAAAGATCAGTGATGGCGGGGCAGGGTAGACAATGGTGAAGGTCGCGCAGATGTCGGTTGCCAGGCTGTTTCCGGCAATATCCCGGATCGCTATACAGATCGAGTATTCACCCTCCGGCAAACGTCCTGTACGAAGTATCTCGTCGCGAAACGCTCCGTCATAAGATACGGAGCCCCAATCGACGAATCGATCAGAATTGAGCTGGATAGTTCCGCCTGAAGTGACCGTAAACGGATTACTGCTGCCATGCGCAAGGATACCGCTCTGTTCGCGGATGATCGTCAGTTCGAGGATCACGTCCGCGTCCGCGCCGCTGTTGTTGGTAATGGTCAGGGACCCGTTGGTTGGATTCCGCTCGTAGTCACTCAGGTACGGTGAGGGAAAGGGGTGCATGAAAATGGTCCCACCCCAGTCCTGGCCCGAAACAACAGCAGGACAGAGAACAGCCAGGCAAAGAACGATAATCAGCGTGCTGCCGACCAATCCCCTGCGGTGAGCGCGAAAGTGTATAAAATACCTATCAAGAAGCATCGAGAGTGAATGGAAGTGCCGACGGGATGACGATCACAGAAACGTACCAGAAGAGGAACCCATCAGAAAGTGCGCTTCGGATGGCGCGGAGATACTTATATGTCTCCAGGCCGACGGGCCACAGTAGCCCGTTACCCTATGTAGCAATAATGTACGTACATAGTCCATTATCCGCAAGGACTATTTTGATTTGATCTGAACCTGTGAAGTACTCAAACAATCGAATGGTGATTCGCTAACAGATCACGAAACGCAGTGATGGTACCTACATCGACTTCAGCCAATATGGGCTTTCACCTTGGCCAGGCTCTCAGACAATCTTCGCAGTGATTCCTCCCGCCCGAGTATGTCAAGAATATCTGTTGCTCCGCCGGGAGTAGCAGAAGTACCGGATATAGCGATTCGAACTGCCCACATTACCGCGCCGGCTTTCAGGCCAAGGGTAGCGCTTAGTTTCTTCAGCTCCTCGAACAGAACAGGGCCTTGCCAAACCTGAATATCCTTGAGGAGTTCGATCGCCGGAGGCAGGATCTGGACCGCGTTCTCAAGCGTTGCCTTCTGCGATTTGTTGACAAATAACTCACTGTCAAACTGAGGAAATGCCTCGAAGAATGATATCTGCTGGGGAATCTGCGAGAGTTTCTCGATACGCGGTTGTATCAAGGTCAAAAGTTTCTCAATATCAATTTCCCGCGTGATGACCTTCCGCACGTAAGGCAGCGCGAGTTCTTTGAACCGCTCAGGCGACAGCTTGCGGATATACATGCCGTTAAACCAGAGCAATTTCTCGAAGTCGAAGATCGATGATGATTTGTTTATTCCCGTCACACGGAAACGCTGCACCAGTTCCGCAAGAGTGAAGAACTCCTCGGTGGTATCTTTCGGGCTCCATCCGAGTAGAGCGATGTAGTTCACAATGCTCTCCGGTAAGTAGCCGTCCTCAACGAGATCCTGGAAACTGACCGCGCCATGCCGTTTCGACAATTTGGAGACGGTACCGTCCTCTCCTTTGCCCATGATCAGGGGAAGATGTACATAGTGTGGCCGCTCCCACCCGAAGGCGTCATAGAGCAGGACATACTGCGGGGTCGATGAAAGATACTCGGAGCCGCGCACAACGTGGGTCACACCCATCAGGTGGTCGTCTACGACATGGGCGAAATTATACGTCGGGTAACCATCCGATTTGATGAGCACGATATCCTGAAGATCCGAGTTCGCGCGTGAGATATTGCCAAAGACTTCGTCATGAAATGCGGTCGCGCCATCCAGCGGCACTTTCTGACGGATCACATAGGGAGTGCCACTGTCAAGTTTCATCCTTACGTTTTCCGGTGACAGTTTTCGACACTGTCGGTTGTAGCCGAAACCGACTTCATCGGTCGTTGGTTCGCTCGGTTCCTGGCTGTCGCAGAAGCAGTAGTACGCATGACCAGTGTCGACCAGTGTGCGGGCATGTTCAACGTAGATATCCAATCTCTCGCTCTGAATGTACGGACCATTCGCGCCGCCTTTGCCCGGACCTTCATCGTACTTCAATCCCGCCAGTTCGAGCGTATCATAGATTATCTGAATCGCGTTCTCGACCAGCCGCTTGCGGTCGGTATCCTCGATCCGCAGGATGAACAGACCGTCATTCGATTTTGCCAGGAGATAGGAGTAGAGCGCGGTGCGGAGATTCCCAATATGCATATAGCCCGATGGGCTGGGGGCAAAACGGGTGACAACTTTATTCTTATCCATTGAATCCATTATCGATTTCAGGTTTCATCAGAGCTGACAATCAGGTCACCCTCGTTCACGCCTTGTATTGGCTTATCTGCGATTCGTGCTTCACGAAGAAGTCAAAGTGTGGCGGGAGTACTCCGAACTCATGCTTTGAAATATCCGGCACGAAGGCATCCAGTGGATCAAAGATCCGCTCCCAGGACCAGAGCTCTTCCCCAACTCCAAAATATTCCCGGATCAATTCAGTGCCGCGCGGCGCGATGGGGTGGACTAGCGAAGTCGCTATTCGCACATAGTAGAACAGGTCGACCAAAGACTGGGGATTGATTCCGCCAGACTCGTCGGCCTTGGAGTGTTTCGCCCAGAATTTGGAGATATCACGAATATACTTGTCCACCGTGACCATCACTTGCTGGAACTGATGCGCGTGCATCTGACGTTCATAAGTAAGGACCGCCTGTCGCGAGACGGACAATGCTTCCTCGCTCACCTTGTGTTTTGGCATCCGGCCGCCGAACTCTTTCTGCAAAGTATAAAAACAGGATCGGGCACAGCGGTTCAGTACATTGCTGAGCAAGTTCCCCTCGACCAACACCGGGTCGGCATCCAAAGGTTTGGCATCAGGATCGAACGCTTTCGGCCGGAAACTGACGCCCTGTTTCCCAAGACCAAGTCCAAAGAAGTGCGCCCGCAATTGATCCGAAGTATAATAGTCGAGTAGTTCGGTGGCGGCCGGTGGTTTGATCGGCCCACTGCTGCTTATTTTCTTATTGAGGAATTGTACATGTTTGTTCACGACCAGCACCGGCAATTGCATCGTGCCTTCGGGAGCAGGCAACGTTGGATTCTTCCCCTGCAAGCCGAGGAACATCGCCATCTCCGCCGGACCATAGAAATAGACATTGTCTTCGCCGATGAATTGGAAGACCCCTGCGTTTTTGTCACACCACCATTCTTCCCAGCCTGAGCTTTTGGCTATCCCACTCTGACAGCAATAGGAAGAAAACGAAACTGGAGCGATGAGTGACTCCGGCCAAACCCACCAGGTCCGTTCCGGCTCATTTTCCAGGACAGGCGCCGGCAAACCCCATTCCTGATTGCCGGTCAGTCGAAACGGCACAAGCGTCTTCCCTGTCCGGAAGCGGATCCCCGCCTCAACGAGAGTCGCGCATGCCCGCTCACGCTCTTCAAGGCTCTCGAACACTAAACCAACAGACTGACTTTTGCTGGTCCGTTCGGTGAAGGGATGCTTGGTTCCCAGGATCCCGCTGACCGACTCCATGTCATCCTTCTTGACGAAGATGATCGGTGGCTCGAAGAACTCCCTGATTGCTTTCACCGCAAATGGACGACCATGCGGGCTTTCTTCCACATTGCGCAGCCATTCTTCGAGAAGAGGTCTGAACTTGGGGACATCAACATACCAGTTGCTGACCTCTTTCAAGATAGGAACCGAACTGGAAAGGGTGCTCTTGGGATTGATAAGATCCTTCGGCTCGTACTGGTGACCCAGCGAGCACTCATCAGCATATCCCTTGTCGGATTGGCAACCATCGATCGGGCAGATCCCCTCAACCTGCCGGCCATTGAGGAAAAGCGAGGTCACCGTATCAAAGAATTGAAGCCCTGTTCTCTGGGTCAAATGCCCTTTCTGATGCAGCTGTCTCATAAGCTGCTCGCACAGCTCCTTGTGCGTTTTGGCCGGGCCATCGAGCGCCGACGCCGCAAAAAGATTAAGCGAAATGTCGAACGCGGCCAGGGATCTCTTTTGCAGTTCGTGGTTTGACCGGACAAACTGCTCAATATCTCCCGTGAACCCTTTCTCCGACACCGCGATACGGAATGCTTCTACGATCGAAGACCCGTAGCAGTCCGTGCCGGAGACAAAAAGCACATTCTCTTTGCCTATCCGGTCGCGCAGGAAGCGGGCGTAGATATCCGCATGGACAAACACCCCACCGATATGGCCGAAGTGGAGGTCTTTGTTGCCGTACGGCATCCCAGCCGTCACGACGGCTCGACAGGGAAACGTCGGCCGGGTATCGTTTTTCGCTGATCTATCGGGAGCAGGAGAACTCATCTGATTGCCTAACCTCTGGTACTGCTTACAGTAAAGTCGTTTTCAAGGTAGACAAAATAGGTGATTGTGCCGGCCGTCGCAACACTTGATTCGGCCCACCATTTCGCTGGCCCTTGCGGCAATAAGAGAAGTCGCCAGCGCTACTCACAGAATCGGAGCCCATCGGCCGCCGACCCAATTTAATAACCCCGCCAATAGTACAGACGTATGTCACGTACTTCTTTTCAGTACCTTGCATTCTGAATTCGGATCGCACCCTATTCCAGTGAGGAACGGTATATGAGCTTGCAGGACTCATGGAAATCTGCCGATGCCTACGAACGATTTATGGGGAGGTGGAGCCGACTTGTGGCCCGTTCATTTCTTGATTGGTTATCTCCCGCTTCCGGGTTGCGATGGTTGGATGTTGGTTGCGGCTCGGGCGCGTTGAGTGAAGCCGTATTGAAGCAATGCGCCCCTTCAGCACTCACGGCGGTAGATCGGTCGGATGAATTCATGGCGGGTATTGAAAGGCGGTTGGGGAATCTGGTCCACTGCAAAGTCGGGGATGCAGAGGCCATACCAGTGGAAAGCGAGTCTATAGAATTTGCGGTGTCCGGACTTGTATTGAACTTTGTCTCCGACCCGGTCAGAGCTCTCGTCGAAATGAAGAGAGTCACCATCCCGAAAGGAACAGTTGCACTGTATGTTTGGGACTATGCTGGGACGATGGACCTGTTGAATGCATTTTGGGACGCCGCGGTCGCATTGGAACCGCAAGTAGCTAGTCTGCATGAAGGGCGCCGCTTCCCGAACGCGGGATCCGAATCTTTGTGTTCCCTGATGAGAGAGGCTGGATTTTCACATGTGGAGTTGGCCCCGATCGAGATCATGACACGCTTTGAGAACTTCGAAGACTACTGGCAACCGTTTCTTGGAGGGCAGGGACCGGCACCAACTTATCTCATGTCATTGAGAGCTTCTCAACGTCAAAGACTAAGACAAAGGTTGCTGAACGCGCTTCCGATCGAGGAAGATGGCTCGATTCCACTTCGCGCACGGGCTTGGGCGTTGAAAGGGGAGGTGAGTCAATAAATGGCCCGTTGAGACGTGGCCTGCGCCTATTTTCCGCCGTTCACACCGTTGTATTCCAGCGAAACGACTGTGATATCGTCTGACTGGTCCGCCCTACCAATAAACGACAGTACATCGACCACCATCCCTTGCACCAGGCTGGTGACAGTATCCGGTCTGCGGGAGGACAGATGGTGAGCGAGGCGTTCATCGGAGTACATCTCGTGCGAACTATTGAGCGCTTCCGTGACACCGTCAGTGTACATCAAGAAGCGATCGCCAGCGGCCAGTCGCACCTCTCGTGTGTCAAAGTCAAATGGCGCGAACTTACCGAGTAGAATGCCCGAGCCGCTTTCAATCTGAATGACAGCAGCTTCGCGGGATATCAAATATGGCGCGTTATGCCCGCCATTGCTGTAGCGGACGATTCCCGTGGTGGTCTCAAGCACGCCGTAAAAAACTGTGACAAACATGGACGCGTCACTTTCCGGCACCAGCATGGCATTCACTTTGGCCAGGCAATCACCCGGGTCCAACACCTGTGATGCTATGCCCTTGATCATCGTGCGCGCGACGGCCATGTAGATCGCCGCCGGTATCCCCTTTCCGGATACATCGCCTATCACAAATCCCAGGTGCGTTTCATCAATGAAGAAAAAATCGTAGAAATCGCCGCCTATATCTTTGGCTGGATGCATTTCGGCGTATATAGCGAATTCGGTCCGGTGTGGAAACGGCGGAAAGGTTCGCGGAAGGATCGACTGCTGGATGCGCGTCGCGGCAGAGAGGTCACGCTGCACCGCCAGCAGACTTCGCCTATCCTCGATCGAGCACAGCATAGTCTGAATCTCTTTCATCCCTTTCTCGATAGTCATCTGCAGGTCATTGAAATCGATCGGCTTGGTGACGAAATCGAACGCGCCGCGATTCATGGCGGTCCGGATATTCTCCATATCGCCGTAAGCTGACACAATGATCGTCTTGAGCGCCGGCCTATCCCTTTCCTGCAGGCGCTGCAGGAGGGTCAGGCCGTCCATGCGGGGCATATTGATGTCAGAGAGGATGAGCGTGATATCGTGATTTTCGTCGAGTCGAACCAGCGCCTCCTCGCCATCCTCGGCGAACACGAACTCCCATTGGCCTGCCTGGATCTGTTTGCGGAACCTCTGGAGGATCAGCATTTTGATGTCGGGTTCGTCATCCACGACCATGATCTTGAGTGCGTTTGTTCCCATGCGCGACTAGCGATCCTCCTGCATTCCGATCAGTGGTTGAAGCTCCTGTTTGAGCCGCTGGAAATCGATCGGCTTGGTGAAAAACTCCTTTGCCCCGGATGCCAACGCTTTCTGATGATTTTCCCGATCGACGTATGCCGAGATCATGCTTACCGTCACCATGGGAAAACGATCTTTGATCACTTCGAGCAGTTCCAGGCCGGTCATTCCCGGCATATTAATGTCCGAAAAGACATACACTACATCCGGTGGGTCTGCACTTTCCAGCACCGTGATCGCTTCCTGCCCGGAGAACGTGAATACAAACTCAAATCCGCCCCGTCGCAATTCCTTCCGAAACTGCTGTACAAAGAGCAATTCTATGTCGCGCTCGTCATCAACGATCAGGATCTTCATGTCATTTTCCACCTGGGTCCATCGGGAGACGAACGATAAAGCTCGCGCCGCCGTCCGAATTGGTTTCTATCGTCAGGTCCCCTCCATGTGCTTTCACAATATCATGTGTGATGGAGAGCCCCAAGCCGGTCCCTTGCGTTCCCTTCTTCGTAGTGAAGAATGGTTGGAGGATCTTCTGCCTGATCTCATCCGGTATACCGGGGCCATTGTCAGCTATCTCGAGAATGGCGTGACCGGAACTCAGACTGGTTCGCACGGTCAATTTTGGAAGGTACTTACTTCCAATCGTGTTTCCTTTGTCGCGCATGGCGTCAAACGCGTTCTGGCACAAATTGATGAGTACCCGGCTAAAGTCCTCGGCGATGAGCGACACCTTGCCAATATCCTGGCGCAGATCCAGTACGATGTCGACGTTGATCGGGTTCTTGCCGGCCCGCATGCCGTGGAAGGCCAGGTTTACGAACTCCTTTATCAATCCATTCAGGTCGGTCAGCTCTCGCTTACCACTTCCTCCACGTGAGTGCTGAAGCATGGATTTCACGATCCCGTCGGCGCGTGTGCCATGCTCGACAATCTTGGCAAGATTCACGCGAACATCGCCAAGTAGCTGAACCGCTTCTGACTCCGCTGTGCTCGCTCCCGACTTCTTGATCTCCTCCACTGCCTCATCCAGGAGCTCCATTGATATGGAAGAGAAGTTGTTCACAAAATTGAGCGGATTTTTGATCTCGTGCGCGATGCCCGCCGTCAACTGTCCCAATGATGCCAGCTTCTCCTGCTGAAGCAATTGCGCCTGGGTCGCGCGAAGTTCAGCCAGGGCATCCTCCGCTCGCTTTTTCTCGGCCTGCAACTGGATCAGGTCCAGGTGTGCCTGATGAGCTTGTGCCTCAGCGATCTTCAGGTCATTGAATCGGGCGAAGGTCAAGTTGAAAACAGCGGCAAAGCGTTCCAGAAGCGCGATCGTCTCCTGAGGCTGATCCTCCGGCGAGGCAATGCCAATGAAACCCTGCGAGAAGTACGCGATGGTCTGCACCCGTCGTGTTTGACTGAGCCCTCCCTTGAACGGAACATTGAGTACACTCAGTTGTCGAAAATATTCCTGGAGTTCCTCGCCTTGCATATCGATCGTCTGTGAACGTTGCCTGGCCTCCCATCCGGCCAGCATTTTGCGAAAGGTCCGATTCGCGTGAAGTTTGGTGGAAAAACTCGTGCTCACCTTGCTACCGTCTTCATCCGTTATCCAGAACTCCGCGTTGCCGACGTCATCCTGCACGATCGCGATGTACAGCCGGTTCGGCGCGATCCCCAGCGCGATAAGTTGCCTGAAAAGTACGGCGGCCGTTTCAGCCAATTCGTCCGACCTCTGCATCGCCAACGTTCTGCTTCGTACTCGCTCGAGGCTCGCTTCGATCTGCGCCTCTCTGGCCTGTTCTTCAGCGCGCTGCAGTTCAAGGTATCGCCGGAAAGTCAGTTCGATGATCGATTTGAAGCGGTGCAGTACCGATAACTGCTCTTCAGTGTACTGTACTTGTGTCCAGGCATAGAATTGCCCCTCCGGGAAGTACAGATAGTATCCATGCTCGACCTTTTCACCCCGGTCACCGGAAAGGAACGGAACGGGATTTTGCCGGTGCAACCACTCGTAATACAACACCAATTCCTCATCGCGCAGAGTGACCAGGTAATCTTGCTGCTCCAGCCAATGCTGATATTGCTTTTCGAGAGATGGATGGCCGATCAGAGAGATCATACCGATCCTGGCCAGCGAGTCGCTCTCGCGCGAGCTGGAAGTGTAATAGAGTGACGCATCGCGCGATTCCCTGGTCAACAACACCACACCGCAGCGGACCGGCGTGATCCCCAGCTTCCGCAGTTCTGTAAAGATCAGACCGGACGTCACCGAGAGATCAGTACTGGTGCGCATCGCCATTGCTTTTGAACGCACGCGCTCAAGTGCTGCCTCGATGGTGGCTTCGCGCGCCTGGGACTCGGCCTGTTTCAGATCGAGAAATCGCGTATAGGTAAGGTCAAACACGGAGGCAAAGCGCTCGAGGAGCTGGACGGTCTCCGCTGGACGGGGTTCGCTGGTCGAAAAGGAGAGGTTTCCCCTGGAGAAAAACGCCGCATGGATGACCCAGCGCTTGTTAGTAAAGGTCATTCCAGTCGCGTGTTTGATGTCTTTCAGTTGCTTTCGCCAGGCGTTGTAGTTGACGAGTTCTTCTCCAGACAAGTCGATAACCACTGACCGCTTCCCCTCTTTCCACGCACGATGAATGTCCTTCATTACATCGTGCTCGCCATATTGCACAAGCGTGGAACGCTCCCATCGATTGCCATGACTTGTTGCAAACATCTCCATAGTGCCTGCATCCTCGTCTATTATCCCGATCGAGACCTGTTCGCCCACTTCGCCAAGCTGTCTCAGTTGATCGAACAGAACGAACGAGGTTTCAATCAATTCGTCGCTTCGCTGCATCGCCATCGTGCGGCTGCGCACACGCTCAAGGGCGGCTTCGATCTGAGCCTCGCGAGTTTGAGCCTCGGCGATCCGCAGATCGAGGAAGCGGCGATAGATCTGCCCAAAGACCGAAGCAAATCGCTGCATAATATGCAGCTCGTCGTCGGTCAGCCGATCTTGTCTGACGACATTTAGTGAGCCTTCCGCGAAAAAGAAGGTATAGAACACTTCTCGTGGATTGAATGAGCCGGCGAGCGGGTATGAAAGAAACCCTTCCATATGACGATAGTACGCCTCCACCTCGCGGCCATTGAACTCCTGAAAGAAGTACGGCTCCCTATTTCTCCATGCTTCAAAGCAGCGATCGAAAAACGGATGAGCCCCACGTGATACCTCGCCAAGGATCTGTCGTCCCGATGCACCGCTCGACTGTGAACGAGACCAGACCTCGATCGTCTCTTTAGTTTCGTCGAAGGTACCGACTCCGGTTCTGATCGCTTCGATACCCAGCGACGCCAACTGCTCGAAGAACACATCCGATGCTTCGACCAATTCTTCGCTTCGTCGCATCGCCATGGAACGCGCACGTACTCTTTCCAGGGCCAATTCGATCTGCACTTCCTTTGCGTATTCCTCCGCTTTGAGAACATCGGCGTATCTTCTGTAGGCCAGGTCAAACACGTTGCGAAAACGCTGCAGAATGCCACGCTTCGAGTCGCCTATCGGTGCAAAAGTCGAAATGCCGATATCACCCAGTCCGATGGAGTAGAAATAGTAATAGAGCGCGGGATAGAGATCGAGTCGCGGGTCATCCTTCTCCCCGTTCTGGCGACGGAATTCTTTCCAGTCTTCGAGCTCTCGACCGGTGAAGATCATCTCTTCAAAAGCGTCATGCGTCCCACGGATCAGCTTGAGGTGACGCTCCACCACCGGGTGAATGTCGTACCTGATATGCGTAATACTTGGCCCCAGGGCGTCGGAATAATCATAATTAAAAAAGCACTGCCGCTGGTCGTCGTATATATCGATCATGCCGTTACGCAAGGCATCGAAACCGAGCGATTTCAGCTCCTTGAAGAGCACTTCACTTACGCGCAGCAGGTCGTCCGGCTCCTTCATTGCCAGTACCTGTGACCGGACGCGTTCAAGGCACGCCTCTACTTCCAGCTCCTGGTTTTTCGCTTCCAGCTCTAGCGTACGCCGTCGGACTGCTTCACGTAGCCGGATATTCTCCTCACGGACCTGTTCGAAGGCCAGGGTCTCTCCTTCGTAGGCCCGATGGTCGGGAAATGAACCGTGTTGATGAATTATCTTCCACCGGCCGTCGTTCTGTCGAAGGAGCGTTGAAAGCCGGATCTTAGCGTACATCGTCCATTGATTGTCGATCAGGAGGTACATGTCGGCAAACTCATCGATCTTGACCAGGTCGTCGATCGGGCGCACTCGAACGTCCCTCTCCCGCAATTCGACCTTTCCGGAAACTTGCTCAATGGTGTCGCGCACGAATGCCATGACCTCTGCTCTATTGAAGCAGCGTTCATTTTCGGCGGTGCCGATCAAGGTCGCAGCATCATCCACGAGAGATTCGAATGTCAGTTTATCTCCCGAGAAGTAGCTACTCCACCAGAGTTCATAGGCCTGCCGCGCTTCGACTGAGCTATCTGGATTCATCATTACTATTTTTGACGACGAAGGAGTTGGCGCACTAGTTGTTCGACGACCTCCTGGATCGTCTGTCCGGACCGCGCGGCATGCACCTTTAGCTGACGGTGGGTGTCGTCATTGAGTCGAATATGGATCATGCGACCTTTTCGAGGTTGGGGCTGTTTTTGCATATTAGCGGCGCCGTCTTTAGACGTGGATACAAATGTAACACCTGAGCGCTGGTGATTCAATGATAATATGGGTCGTTACAGCCCATTCTGCTGAAACGCGGACCATGACAGAGTGAAAAGCTGATTATTTCCACACCGCGAGGCTATGAGCAAACCAGCACCTGGAAATGCCCCAGGACCGGGGGCCGGTCCCCCATCTTTCTGTAATCGCCGGATCAGTAATGAGATTAGTCCGTGGAGGAGGCCGAATCTCCGAATCGCATAGCGGCACAAGGAGTTACGGGTCGTCGCGACGAAATTGTACCGCTGAGTGAGGGGGCGTGTCCTCTTCTATGAATGTCGTTCTGGTGGACTGTCAGCGAATTTTCCCGATGAAGGTCCCGGAAGCAACCCAGTCATTCCTTACATTTCAACACCCCAAGGAAATGCATTTGACAGTATCCAAGCATAGTGCTGTATTTGTAGATATGCCGAAGAAGAACTCTACCAGATCAACAGCTCGTGTGACGAACTCTACGAAATCTAAGGCTAAGCGGCAGAGTCAGTCGCGCAGCCGCAAGACGCTTGAAAGGGATCTGCAACTTCGCTCTCACGCATTGGCTGAGCGAATGAAGGAGTTGGGGGTCATTCACTCAGTATCCGATCTCTTTGAAGCCAAGAATGTAGAATTGGGCGAGATCCTCCAGAGAATCGTGGATCTTCTGCCCACGGCATGGCAATACCCCGAATTTGCCTGCGCCCGCGTCACCCTCGGAAATCGTACCTACCAGAACGCCAATTTCCGTGAGCCGCGCTGGCAACTACAGGAGCATATTCTTGTCGACGGTGAAAAGGTTGGCGCTTTGGAAGTAGGGTATTGCGAGTCTCTGCCTGACGGAACGCAGCCCGAGTTCCTTGTCGAGGAAGAGGATCTCCTGATCACGCTGGCGGGTCGATTGTCGGAGGCGTATTCGCTCAAGGAATCTCAGCTTCAATTGTCGACGTACCAACAGCACCTTCGTTCGCTGGCATCCGAGTTGACGTTAACCGAAGAACGTGAGCGCCGTCAGTTAGCGCTGCATCTACACGACAGTATCGGCCAGGGACTGGCGGTCGCGAAACTGAAATTGGAGACGTTGCGCAGTCTGTTGCCACAGGAACATAAGGAGCGGGTGGAGAATATCATCGAGCTCCTCCAGCAGATCATCGGCGACACCCGCTCGATCACGGCCGAGATCAGCCCGCCGATCCTGTATGAACTGAGCTTTCATGAAGCGCTGGTATGGCTGGCGGACCACTTCCAAAAGCAGTTCGGGATAACTATCGAGGTACGGGACGCGGACCAGATGCTTGTTCTGGGCGAAGGAGTACGGGTGATGCTGTACCGTTCGATCCAGGAGTTGTTGACGAACGTGGTCAAGCATGCTCAAGCGACGCGCGTGGAGATACGGGTTGATCGCGAAGATAACGCCATCCACGCCTGCGTCGCGGACAACGGCGTGGGGTTCAGTTCCGACCGACAGCACAAATTCCCCTCGGCGAGCGGCGGATTTGGCATGTTCAGTATTCGTGAACGGTTTGCCCACCTGGGCGGGCGAGTGACGGTCGAATCCAGTCCGGGCAAAGGGGCGCGAGTGCACCTCTGGGTACCGGCAGTGGACCGTATCAAGGCTTAAGAGTTGGAGAAGAGGTAGATGAAGATACTGCTGGCAGATAATCACCGGCTTTTTTGCGAAGGCCTGCGCGTGCTGTTGGAGAAACAACCGCACATGGAGATCGTCGGCGAAGCCAACAATGGCCGCATGGCGGTGCGACTCTGTCGGGAATTGTCCCCCGACCTGGTCGTGATGGATGTCGGCATGCCCGAACTGAACGGGATCGATGCTACCCGACAGATCAAAGCGGAAATGCCGCATATCAAGGTTCTCGCCGTTTCCATGCACGCGGATCGGCAGTATGTAGGAGGCATGTTATCGGCCGGGGCATCCGGATACGTCTTAAAGGACAGCGCGTTCACGGAACTCAATGAAGCCATACGCATTGTGACGCGCGGCGGACGATACCTGAGTCCAAGTATCGTCGATATCGTCGTAGAGGATTATGCGCAGCGTTTATCGCCGGCTCTCAGTTCGGCCCTGCAGAAATTGTCGGTGCGTGAACGTGAGGTTTTGCAGATGATCGCGGAGGGAAACACGACCGTGGATATCGCCGCCAAACTCAATGTCAGTCGAAAGACCGTGGAGACCCACCGCAAGAACCTGATGTTGAAGCTGGACATCAAAAATGTGGCGGATCTGACCAAGCTGGCGATTCGAGAAGGGCTGACCTCTCTCGACACATCCGACGATTCGACCGCCTGACCAGAGCATGACCGACAGGTCCACGGCAATCTCGTGACTGCCGTGGATCCTCTTTCAGCACCGGGACATTGTTGCCACGCCATCATGCTCATTGCTTGGCGCGACATATGACCGATGAAAATCACTCAGTTTTTTCACCAGGGCCTGGATCTCATCGCGAGGCGGCAAGAACGTTATGCGGAAATGAAAGGTCCCTGGCTTCTGGCCGAAACCTGAACCGGGCACCACACAAATGCCGGTCTTCTCCAAAAGCGCCAGGCAGTACTCCATTTCCCTTTTCTCAACGTATGCCGCCAGCTTGTCGGCCTGCAACTGAGCGAGGTCGATCCCCTGCTCTCGCGGCAGTTCAAAACGCACGAATGCGTACATCGCTCCCTGTGGAATATCAACCGACATCCCGGGGATCTGGTTGATTCCTTCACCGAGGATACGTGCCTTGGTCTCCAGATCGCGCAGAATAGTGCCGCGTTCTTCGGCATACGTTTCGTAGCTCCGCTCCCCGGGCTGGGGTGGGGAGACCATCAGGTAAGTGGCTATCTGACCCGGTATGTTCGCGCACAGGCCGATCGATTGCAACTTGATGAACTCCGCAAACACATCGTCAGGCACGTTACGAACCTCGAGATAGCCGCCCCGGTGGCCGCATTCTCCCAGGAATCCCTTTGAAACAGAGTGCAAACTGAAGAGCGGCACGTTTTTCACGCCAAGATGATCCATCACTTTGGCAAAAGAGTGAAACTTTCGCCCGCTCCCATAGACATTCTCCTGATAGACCTCATCGGCGATAATGGCCAGGCGATAGCGCCGCGCGAAGGCAATGATCATCTGGATATTCTCCAGACTGAGCACCGCGCCCGTGGGGTTGCCCGGGTTGATCACCACGATACCCACCGGGTTGATCCCGTTTTTTTTTGCCGACGCAAGACTGTCTTCGAGGGTTGATTGATTCAACTGCCAGTGCTCATCGTCGTCGAGCATGTAACCGATCTGCCGGCCGCCGTACAGTTCAAGAGACGCGCTGTAAAGAGGATACTGCGGGATCGGGATCATGAAACCGTCGCTTCTGGTGCGAAGGAGCGCGGTGAGAACCGCTTGCGCCGCCTTGCTCGCGCCATCCGAGAGGATAATGTGAGCGGGATCGGCGGCAATGCCGTCTCGTTTGGCGATAAAATCAGCGACAGCCTTGCGGACAAACGGAATGCCTGCGCTTTGGCTGTAGGCACCCATGCCATGCGGATGCCTTGAAAGGATCGACTGTGCCCGTTCGACAATATCCCGCGGAAAGTGCCGAGTAATATCCGCATTCTCCAGCAGATCGGGATACTCAAGAAGACAGAGGATCTGGCGCATGTAAGTCAGCGGCTTTTGCTTAAGCGCCTGAGGATTGCCGATATTGCAGTAGATGATCTTCTGGCCGGCCTCCTCAAGTTCCTGCGCCCGTTGGACGATCGGCCCGCGCACGGCATACTGCGCGCGCAAGAGCCTTTCGTTGAGTTGTCCGGTGGTGAGCGTCATACTCTGGCTCCTTCAAGCTGTCGACCGGTTTCCACACTTTCCAGTATCTCGCCAACCGTCTTCGCGGCGTCTCCGAACAACAGGAGAGTGGTCGGCTCATCATAGAGCGGATTGGGCACGCCGGAATACCCCGGTCGTTCATCGAGATTGAAGACCAGCACATGCTTGGCCTCATGCGCGTTCAGGATCGGCATGCCGGAGATCGGCGTATCGGCTTTCCGGATCGCCGCGGGGTTGACAACATCGCACGCTCCGATGACCAGTACGACATCAGTCGACTTGAACTCGTCGTTGACCTCGTCCATTTCGCGAAGCAGTTCATAATCAACGTCCGCCTCGGCCAGCAGGACATTCATGTGGCCCGGCATGCGCCCGGCAACCGGATGGATAGCGAAACTGACCTGTTTTCCTGTCGCCATCAGTCGCCTGGACAGATCGGCTACCTGGAATTGCGCTTTGGCGAGAGCCATGCCATATCCCGGCACGATGATCACGCTGCCTGCTTCGCGCAGGATCTTCTTCGCCTGGCCCATTGACTCGGAGAACGTTCGCTCGACGCGCGTGACCTCGACGGGCTGTGGTTCCTGGGAACGATTGGTCACCGGGGCGAGAGCTGTCTTTGCACCAGACAAGACCTTGACGAACGATCGGTTCATGGCTTTGCACATTACCGCTGTGAGGATAGACCCGGAGGCGGCCACCGTTGCTCCACACGCGATCAGGAGTTGGTTTTTGATCACGATGCCGCAAAAAGCGGCCGCCAGACCCGCCGTGGCATTGAGGAATGAGATCAGCACCGGCATATCAGCGCCGCCAACCCGAATGGAGAAGAGCCATCCGAGAAATGCCGCTGCGACCAGTACGCCGATAAGCAGGGCCACGAGGGCAGCACCGGGTGAAAATGCCGCCGTCACGCACAGGCCGACGATGGCGCCAAGGACGATCAGTAGCGCGGCATTATGATGAGCAAAGATGGTCGGTGTTTGTCTCACCTTGGCGGCGAGCTTCGCGCTTGCCAGCATGCTTCCACTAAATGTGGCCGCGCCGATGATGAGCCCCAGGTAGCCCGAGACCTCGCCGAGGGCCGTCAATTCCGCGCCGGATCTGGTCAATTCTACGAACGCGATCGTGCAGGCGGCAACGCCTCCCGCCCCGTGCTGGAACGCCACCATCGCGGGGATCTGGATCATGGTGACCCGCATGGCCACGACGATACCTACCGCTCCGCCAATGAGCAGGGCCGCCAATAACCATGGCAGATCGAATATCTGGTGAGTCGCGGTCACCAGGATTATGGCCGCGAGCAGTGCCGCAGCCGCAATGAGATTGCCCCATCTCGCCCCGCGCGGTGAACGGAACAACGTAATGCCCACTATCAGTAGGACTATGATCAGTAGTTCCAGGAGGAACTTTATTAGGTTATCCATGTGTGTGACTCCACATTCGCTGCCCGTACATCCCTACCTCGCAAGCCAGACCGGTCTGGTCATGTCTCGCCAGGAACGATGTGATCGCACGATCCGAGCAGACAATTAGTTGGTGTGCCTCTCCCCTTTCACAGCCGGACCGCGCCTTGACAGATCCGCTCGACTGTCGATGACGATCGAGATGTGCTGATCCGTCAAGACAGCCTTCCACTCTCTCCGGGACCGGAACGTCAGGCGCGGCAGCAGCTGTGAGTTGCATTATCGGTCCTCACCCTTTGCGTGGTTGGCTTGCTGTGTTTTGAACAGCCGGGTCATCCGATCGGTGATCATGAATCCACCGATCAGGTTGAAAGCCGCGGTCGCGAGAGCGAGCATACCGACAATAATCGAGCCGGTGTCAGACTGCACAGTGAACAACAGGATCGCTCCCAGGATGGTCACGGCAGAGACCGCATTGGTCATGGACATCAGCGGCGTGTGCAGGAGTGGGGGAACCCGCGAAATGAGCAGATAGCCCACTCCGAACGCCACCGCAAAAACAGACAACATCAAAATCAGGTCAGACACGTTAGTTCTCCTTTGTGCTGGTCACTTCGCGGCCACGCTTTCGTGCATAGCCTCGAGAGCCGGTCCATAGACGATCTTGCCGCCGCTGGTCACCAGCGAGGTCTTGACGATCTCATCGGTGAGGTCCGGCGACTGCGCCCCATGCTTGTACATGTTCTCGATGTAGTAGTACATGTTGTTGGCATAGAGCCACGAGGACTGCATGGGCATGCGACCAGGGAGGTTCTGCACGCCACAGACACGAACATCATGCTTCATGACTTCCTGGCCGGGACGGGTCAACTCGCAGTTGCCACCCTGGTCAATGGAGATGTCGATGATCACCGAGCCGGGCTTCATGCACGCCACCGCTTCGTCTGTCACGATGGTAGGCGCCAAAGAACCCGGAACGAGAGCCGAGAGGATCATGATATCGATCTGGTGGGCGATATCCCGAATGGCCTTCTGCTCCTGCAACAGCCAGGTATCAGGGAGTTGCTTCGCGTACCCGCCTTCAGCGATCGCCAGCCCGGTAGGAACCTCAAATCCTTCGATCTTGGCTCCAAGACTGGCGGCTTCCTGACGGGCCGATTCGCGAATATCCCAGGCTTTGACCACAGCGCCAAGGCGCTTGGCCGTCGCGATCGACTGCAGACCGGCTACACCGGCTCCGACGACCAGCACGGTCGCCGGTTTGATGGCGCCGATCGCCGTTCCCACCATCGGGAGGAAACGCGGCAGGTACTCCGCGGCATCGAGTACCGCTCGGTATCCGGCAACCGTGCTCATCGAAGTCAGCGCATCCATACGTTGCGCGCGAGAGATCCGCGGAATGCCATCCATCGTGAATGACAGGATGCCGCGGCTCGCTAACTTGCGAACCATCTCATGGCTGTCCGGGGAGGCCGGATGCAGAAACGTCACCAGCGTCGCCGAACGAGGCATCATATCCACTTCGTGTTTGCCGACAGTTTCATTAAAGATGGGCTGCTTGACCTTGAGGATCAGGTCGGCCATGCCGAACAGTTCCTGGACGTCGGTGACGATCTCAGCGCCGGCCTTCTTGTAGGCCTCGTCGGACACAAATATGCCTTCACCGGCGCCAGCCTGAACGGCGACGTCGAATCCTTTCTTACGGAATTTCTCAACCGTTTCAGGAATGGCGGCAACTCGCTTTTCAGCGTGCAGGATCTCTTTGGGAACTACGATTCGCATATCTTTCTCCTTATTGTACTATTGCTCTTCAATTAGGCTCGTTGACCAACGAGCGACTGTCGCCCGGTTGTGAATTGGCCCAACATGCCATCACAGACCCGACCGAGTGCGGTTCTGAATTCGTCGATACTGGTGAATCTCCATTCGCGCTGCCAGATCTTGTGGTTGATCTCACTGCCGGAGTCACCGACAAACACCTCGCCAAACTTCCATGGCGACAGCGAGAGGACATAGCGCTGATCCGTCAGGTGGGCCGGCAGGAGCACGAAATTCCGAACGGACTGCAGCCCTTGCTCTAGCGGCATACCTTCGGTTCCGCGCAAAAACCATTCGGGATTTGGCGTACCTTCGCTCGGCTCGCCGTCGTACCAGTGCAGCGTGACCAGGACCGCCGTGCCATCATGCCAAACCGGCAGGACACCGTGAATCTCTGATCGCAGGCCGTCGGCTGAGTAGCCGGAGGCCGAGACACCCAGGGCCGCGATCGGTTCGCGCAATACCGCAGTGCCGGCGCGACTTGCGCCATCCGCGGACCCCGAGAGATTCTCGAACATCTCCGCTGTAGAAAGGGCCTGATAGGAATAGACCGGGAACTTAATAGTGTTGGGTAATCCCCCGTCCGCGTGCTTCTTGAGGAAATCCTCAGAGGATAAACCCACTACATGCCGTTTGACGCCACCGGTGGGGACTTCGACCTGCACAGGTTTGCCGGTCCAGACCGGAAATTCGCATGGAGCCAGTTCTGAGTAGTTTGCCTGCACCACTGTGTCCCCGGCCCTGATCAGCAAATTGGTGGAATTGCCGTGTTGTTTGAGCACCCTTGACTCGAGTCGTTTGCTCTTCATTGTCTCTTACCTCCATTAGATTGTAAGGTCTGAAAGCTCGGTATCATGAATTCGCTTTGTTTTCGTGTTTCAACTTCCAGTTCACTGGTTGGTGGCGACTGGAGTCGATTGTTCCTTCTGTGAGAAATAACGGCATCTGTGAAATTGCGGATATCGGGCGTGGCCGGATATTCGGAGGTGTTTGTGAGGAAAGACGTCGCGGCTTCTGGAGAATCGCGAGTCAGTGATCGGCGTAACTGATATTAGCCAAAGGAGGAATTCAGGAATGGTCAAGAGCAGGGTGAGCTAAGGGATTCCCCTAGTCCGCTGGCGCGGGGGTTATCCTGGAGTGGTTAGCCACGCGCCTTGGAGGCGGGGAGCGAAATAAGTTAACATCCCCGCGAGTAAGCAGTTAGGGCTGGACAAGGCTACAGGTGACTCATCTCATTATAGAGCTTCTGCATACGAATGTCCGTCGCCGCGATGACATCCGCGCAGTCTTTCAGCTCTCGTTTCATCTCCACGCCCTGCGGGTCGGCCAGTCGATAGGCCAACTCATGTTCCAACGATGCCCAAAAATCCATGGCGATCGTGCGAAGTTGAATTTCGACCTTTACAGGCTCCGGGCCGGTTGAGAGAAAGACCGGGACCGAAATGATCAGATGCAGGCTGCGATAGCCATTCGGCTTCGGGTTCTTGATATAATCGAGCTCGCGAACCAGCTCGATATCACTTTGCGAGGTCAGCAGGTCAGCCACCAGGTAGATATCGTCAACATAGGAACAGATGACCCGCACTCCGGCAATGTCATAAATATTCTGACGCGCCGAAGCCAGAGACAATTCGAATCCCTTCCTGACCAGTTTCTCCATGATGCGCTTGGGAGTCTTGACACGAGCGGTAATGTGATGGATCGGGTTATGATGTCGACTGTACTTGAACTCGTCATTTAGATTTTCTAATTTGGTGACAATCTCCCGTGTGGCCGACAGGTAGATGTGTTCAGTGGCCAGAAATGCCCGCAATTGTTCGGAGAGTTCTTCCCCCAGCGTGCCGTCGAGGATCTTATCGTACAAGTAGGTAGCTTTGGATTTATCAATTGGCTGCATGGTTCTTACCTCCATTTTGCCCTACTCACGGTTGAGTGACCGTGGCCGGCAGGTTCTCCCGGGCGGCTTTTGGGGGCGCGCCGCGGTGAGTTCGAACACTCAGAGTTAAGATTGGTATAGTATGGCGACGTAGAAATAGCAAGAGCAACTGGTCTGGTAAAATCGGTGAACAAGGCCTCATCACCGCGGCCGTGTTTTTCAGGGGTAAGACAAATTGGCCGCGGCCGTGCTAATCGATGGGAGACAAATTCGCCGCGGTGAAGAGCAACCCCCATGCTTAGTGTTTTTACCGGTGGATAGCCTGTTGAGCTTAAGAGTTTGGCGAGAACGGTTCCAGTCGGAGTGCTTCATCCGGGAGGGTCTGGATCTGGAAGTGCCGAAACAGGTGGTGCCGAACGTGGAGAGACCTTTGGAAAATCTGGTGGAGGTGGGGGGAATCGAACCCCCGTCCGAATATAACGTCAAGCTGTCTTCTACGTGCGTAGCACCCGCCTATTTATCTCGTATCCGAAGCTGTCGTGGCGCAGACCACTTCGGACACCAGCCGCTTTATTTAAACGATCCGTCGCGACACCAGATCATCGAGTCTCCTTTAGCGACGCCGTATCCCGAGCATGGAGACAAACACTCGAGTACGACGGGCCTTCAACTAACGGTTAAGTTAGGCGGCCATGGCGTAGTTATTTTCGCCATTTGTGGTTTGCCTAGTTTGATAACGGGGACCCAGACAACCCCGGCACGCCAACAACTCCCCGCTACACCCGTCGAAACCTGTCACCCCCATATCGTGAGAGACAAATTCAAGAATGTACGTGAGAGTCATGGCAGACTCTCCAGTTTTCAAAGAACAGACGCTGTCTGCACTGGTCCGCTTCGCGCTTACCGTGCGATCAACGTTCACCAATCCACGCCCACCATACATGGTGGGGTACGGTGATTGAGATCACCAGTACGCAGTCTCGCGCGTGGTCGATCATCGTCGAGCCGTCATACCAATATACTCTATCGGCGGACGGCATCCAATCACCGCATCTTCCATAACGTATACTCCGGATATTTGTTTCGTATTCAAAGATTTGAGGAGGCGTGGTAACCGCCAATACATCAAGCGGTTAAGAGGGTTACAGGGCGAGGGTGCGCTGCGAATGCTCCAATTTCAGCAGCCACTCTTTGCGCCAAAGACCGCCGCCATAGCCGCGAAGTTTCCCGTTTGCTTCGATCACCCGGTGGCACGGTATGACGATCGCTATATAATTTGCGCCATTCGCCCGACCAACCGCGCGTTGCGCACCGGGTCGATTCAGATCAACCGCCATTTGGCCGTACGACCGAGTCTCTCCATACGGAATCTTCAGCAATTGACGCCAGACTATTTGCTCGAACTCGGTGCCGCGGATATCAAGCTCGACCGTGAAGCCGGAGAGCTTGCCATCAAAGTAGCGCGCCAACTCCTCACGAAGTTTTGACAGATGCTGGTTCTCCCCCGGTTCGATCTCGCGGCGATACCGTTTCTCCACGCGCGCTTTGATCCGGTCGACTCCGCCGCGGTCATGCCATTCAAGGAAACAGATCCCCTTCTCGCTCGCGCCAGCGATCATCTCACCGAGCGGGCTGGGGAGATCGCAACAGACCATCTTCTCGCTCGATATCGCGCTAGTGCTGGGCATAATACTCTCCCGGCGTTTTGCCGAACTGACGGACGAAGGCATCCCGGAACGCTGATGGCGACTCATACCCGACTGCGTACGCGGCATCGAGATATCGCTCGCCGTTTTCGATCATCTCTCGCGCATACTCCAACCGAAGTTTTCGATGAAAAGCCAGCGGAGTCATCCCAAGTGATTCTTTGAAATGGCGGCGGATGGTGGAGATGTCGACTCCCGCAATCTCGACCAGCCGCTTCTCAGACATCCGCTCCTCGCAATGCTGTCGCATATGATGGATCAGCGCATAGAGCCAGGACGGGAGATTGTTCGGAAAAAACTCCGCGCGGCAACGTTTGCAGCCACGAAGCCCCGCGCCGATTGCGTCCTCGCGTGTGCCATAGAAGCGGACATTCTGCAGTTTCGGAAGGCGCGCGCGACAGGACGGGAGACAGAAGATGCCGGTCGAATGGACCCCAACATAAAAGCGACCATTAAACGAAGCATCATTGGTCTGCATGGCATGGACCATCTGCGGGTACGGGATCGGTTTCATGGCATTAATGTACGTGGGAGCGCAGGAATCGTCTACCGGAAATCGGGCAAGGAATCACCCGGATATCAGATGTGACATGGGGGATGTCAGGCTGTCACCATCAGGCTATTGCGGTTCAGTCGGTTATCTGTTTTGAACTATTGTGTGCAGAGGGGTAAGGGAAAGGCCTCCCCTATTAAGGGGGACACATTGAGGAGAACTGACACATGTAATACGGGCGAAGGGAAATCGCTATTTCGCTAGCAAGCGCCTTCCGAGAAACGCTCCCGCCAACGAAGCCGGAAAACAGACCATCATCATCCAGACAAATTCAAAGGGCAGAGGTTGTGGTTGGTCGGGTCGATCGCGCAGTCGACAATTATCCGTATCACCATCGCGCACGCCACTCCCCCGCAGATGAGCAGCGCTATCCTGGATAACTGGTGGTCAGTCGTGGCGCCAAGATAGAGACCGGCGATGGCGCAGAATATCCCCCAGCCGAGAGCGATTCCGGACGTTGAGTTATTCAGCGTATGGTAGGACATCGGCCAGAGCGTGATCGCGCCGATGATCCCTCCCAGCAGAACTGGAAACCAGCGAGCGGATGTTACTGAGTTTTGTCGACGCATTAATACTCCGTTTCTGCCCGGTCGATGCAGAGTGTATCGGCAGAACCTACGGCTTCATATAGGTGCCGCGGAAATCGTTCGACAGCAGATCCTTGAGCGTGATAAACAGTGAGCGGGGACGGAACCCCAATTCTTCGCGTGCTTTCTGCGATGAAAAGGCCCAGTCATAGTCCAGCAATTTCACGATATCCGGATAGAAGGATACCTTATGGCCGGAGCCGAAGCGTGAGCGGATGTCATGATATTTCCCGGCGAACCATCCGGCAAAATCGGTCAGGCCGCGGGGAATCGACCAGACATGCGGCGTGATCTTGAGCATTGCGGTGACATGCAGGACCAGATCACGTTCGGTGATATTGTCGCCGCCGAGAATATACCGATGACCGGAGCGTCCTTTGTTCATGGCCGCGACGATCGCCGGGGCAACATCGCGAATGTCCACCAGATTGACCCAGTTGTGCAGTCCCGGGAGGATGATCTGATTGAATCGTTTGATCGCTTTGGCGCGGTCATCGCCAGTGCGCGAAGGCGCGACGATAATAGCGGGATTGACGATCACCAGTTCGGGCCCGCCCAGCGCGGCCAGTTTGGTCAGTTCTTCCTCGGCCGCGCGCTTCGTCATAATATACGGTATCTGCAGATGGCGCAGATTGAACTCGAATTCTTCATTGGCCAGTTCATTCGGGTGGGCAAGGTCTTCGCCGTTGGTACGAAAGACCGCGCCGATCGCGGCGACGCTGGAGACATGCACAAACCGTTTTACGCCGGCGTTTTTCGCGGCTGTGTACATCCCGGTCGCGCCAAACGTATTGACGCCGGTGAACTGGGTGAGTCGGTCGCGCCGAAAATTCACAAGCGCAACGGTGTGAATGACGACATCGATCCCCTCCACCAGCTTCTCGAGTTGCGGTTGCATGCGGATATCCGCGTACCTCTTCTCCAGGCCGAGCGAGTCGATATATTCTGATTTCGAACTTTCGCGAAGATGCGCGATGGGGCGGTATCCCTGTTTGGTCAGTTCGTAGAGGAGCTGTTTGCCGAGCGATCCCGATGCTCCGGTAACGAGGATCTTTGAGTTCGTGTCGATGGTCATCAGTGGGTGAATATATCCGTTTTTCCCGCGCTTGTCATTTCAATCAGGAAGAGGCCCGCATTATGCCCACCAGCCGATCTGCCATGGGCGGCCAGTCATCTAACTCGTTATTATGCACCATATTAGACCACTATACCAATCGTAACCGTCGAATAGTCAAGGAGTTATTGAACGGGTAGTCCTAACGTGGCTAAACCATTGGCCGATTTGCCCGATACTCCATCAAAGAGGCTATATATAATGAAGAGACCACTCGCATTTCTGACCATCGGATTGGCTATCGCCATCAGCGGTTCCGTGATGGCCGCGGATATTTCCGGAGTCGTGAAACGGAAGCCATCGGAACCGGCACCGACTCGCGGTGCTGATCGCTACCGGGGAAGATCTGCCGCGCCTGTCACTAGCGACAAGAATGCTTCGAACTGCGCCTGCAATCCTGGACTCTATTCTGTCGTCTGGCTCACCGGTGATTCACTTCCGCCGATCACCCAGCCTGCGGTCATGCCGAGCATGGCTCAAAAGGATATGATGTTTCAGCCGCCGGTGCTTGCGGTGGGTGTTGGCACCACGGTCTCGTTCCCGAATAAGGATCCATTCTTTCACAATGTGTTTTCCTATTCCAAGCCGCGCAAATTCGATCTGGGCCGTTACCCCGAGGGTGAGACCGCCGAAGTCACTTTCGATAAGCCCGGAGTGATCAAGGTCTTTTGCGAGATCCATTACTCGATGCGCGGGTATATCCATGTGCTCGCGACACCGTATTGTGTTACTTCTGATGACAAGGGTCATTTCACGATCCCCGATGTCCGCCCCGGAAGTTACATGCTGCATGTCTGGCAGGAGAATCAGCCGGAGATCGCTCAGCCGCTGACGGTCGGTGACACGCCCATCCAGTTGGAGCTTGAATGAAGCTGGCGCTGTCGCTTACCCAACGGTACTTGTTGTTTCTCGCCGCGGTCATCGCGGCCTTTATCATTGGTTCCCAGGTCATCACCTCGCATGTCGTTAAATCCGGTCTGGTCGAGATGTTTCGCCAGCGGTTCAGCCGCGCGCAAGTGGTCCTGCAGCAATACTCCGATCTGCACCGCTACACGCGAATTCGCGAGCTTGAATCTGTTCTCACCTCGCCGCGTTTTCTGGCGACATTGGCCACCGAAGACTCCGGCACGATCGCGATCGAGCTTCCCGCCTACGAGGAACTCCTCAGCGCGGATTTCCTCGCCTGCTTCAGTTCCAGCCGGCAACTGACCTATCTCACGCCGAATATCCCGCCTTCGGTCGCACGACAGCTTCAGTCACGCCGACTGCTGAATGCCAATGACCCTGAATCAGATTTTCTTCGCTCCGACACTATCACCTATGAAGTGCTCATAAGTCAGGTAACTACCTCCGACGGATTACCGTTGGGCTGGATCATGGCCGGGCATTCTGCCTCGCAGGGATTTGCCGAAGACCTCCGGCAGTTGACCGGATTTGATGTGCTGATCACTCACGGCGATGAGGTTATCGGCCAAAGCAAGTCACCGCTTATGACACGTCTGCGCAGTGATGGTCAGTTGTCGCTTCTGGCCGCGGACAAACAGCTCCTCAGTACCCTGCGTGTGAAGGATGAGGAACTGGTCCTCTCCACGTCACCGGGGCTTGGCGAAATGACGACCGTGACGTTTGTGGCCTCGCTCGATGAGCATATTGCGCCAATAAAATCGGAGATCACGACCTATCTGCTTTTCTTCGCGGCCGGTGGTGGTCTGCTCGCCATGCTGGTTATCTATATCTTCACGTCGCGCCAGATCGGGCGACAGATCACCAACCTGGTGCAGGCGGCCGAAAAAATAGCGTCGGGACAGATGGAGTTTCATGTAACACCACTGTCGAAAGACGAACTTGGCTATTTGACGGGTGAATTCGAAAAGATGCGCAGGCAGATAGTCAAGAGTCGAGAGGATATCGACAAGGCACACAACGCGTCACTGCGGTCGGAACGGCTGGCCGCGATCGGTAAACTGGCCACCGGCATCATCCATGACTTCAAGAGCCCCATGGCGGTCATTCGCGGGACGGTCGAACTGATCCAGCGTAAGGACCCATCCAATGGCAAACTGGTCGCCTATTGCGGTACTATCCAGTCACAGGTTGACCGGATGGTCGACCTCGCCCGCGATGTCATCGATTACTCTCGTGGTGAAAGCAGACTCGATCTCGCGCCGGTGAACCTCTCCGAGTATTTTGCCGCCGTTCAAGAGTTCCACTCGGCCTCCTTTCAGGCAGTCGGCATACAACTGATAGCGCCTGTGTGCCGCCCCATAACTGTGACCCTTGATCCGAATAGATTCCGCCGTGTGGTAGACAATATTCTCAATAACGCGCGCGAGGCGCTTAAACCGGGTGACCGTGTGGAGATCCGCTGGAGACTGGCCGAAGATGCGCTCACTATCGAGATAGCCGACAATGGGCCCGGGATCCCTGATGCCATCAAGGCAACTCTCTTTGAACCGTTCGTTACCAGCAATAAAGAAGGCGGCACCGGTCTCGGGCTCGCCATCACCAAGAAGATAATCGATGACCATGGCGGAGTGATCTCAGTCATATCCGCGCCCGGTCAAGGGAGCCGGTTTGTCATCGCCCTCCCCCGCGCGTTGACCACCGCAACGCGGGAGAACGAAGCTGTATTTGCGTGAGGTAAACATGAAAAGGATCTTCACACTCCTTGTCGTTCTGTTGCTGTTAGCCGGTTCGGCCTCGGCGGAATTGTCGGTCAGTGGCATGACGGATATCGTCTTCAAGAACGCCGACAACGATGACTATACCAATATCACCTTCAAGAAGCACTCGCCGTTTCACACGCTCAGGACGCGGTTATTCTTTGATGCCACGCTCTCTGAGAATGCATCCGCTTTCGTTCAACTCATGACCGACAACAATTCGGTGATCATTTATGGTGCTTATATTCGCTTCACAAATCTCGCAGGGAAATACCTGAATCTCCAGGCGGGATACATTCCAACCACGGTCGGTTCATTCGGCGCCCGTGTCTACAGTGACAAGAATCCACTTATTGGCACGCCGCTTCTTTTCAACTATCACTCGAACCTGGTTGGATTTATATCCGACTCCATGCGCACTGTCGACCAACTCCTGGCTCGTCGCGACACTCGCTACAACCTTGGTCTGCCGATCGTGTACGATGCCTGCTGGAATACCGGCGCGGAGTTCTACGGCTCTATCGGAAAGCTCGACTACTCTCTTGCCTTGCTCAGTGGCGCGGTCTCTCTCCCTACATTGGAGCAAGGCAAAGATATCCCGCAGGTAACGACCAAGCTGAGCTATTACTTTACTCCCGGTCTCATGATCGGCGCGGCCGGTTTCTACGGCCCCTATCTTTCTGAGTATGTCTATGCCGATGCTATCCCCGAAGGACACGATTATGTTGACTATATGAATACAGGTGTTGGGTACGATTTCTACTGGTCGAGCCGCTATATAGAAGTATTCTCGGAAAGCTACTGGGCACAGTGGGAACACCCGTATCTGCCCGACCTTTCAGTCACTTCCGGATATATCGAAGCGAAGTATAAGTTCTCGCCGGGATGGTACCTTGCCGGCCGCTACGACTTTTTTGAACCGGGGACGGTTACGACCTCTTCAGGCGATGAGGAGAAGTGGGATTATCCGGTCAAGCGATACGAATTCGGAATTGGGCACCGACTGAATCGTCAGACATTGCTGAAGCTGGTCACCCAATTAAACCGCTGCGAGATGAATGAGGAGCTGGACGTTGATCTTTTCGCGATGCAGCTTTCGGTCGGCTTTTAGGCGCGCAAGCTTCGCGCGTACTGGTCGAGTTGTTCGATAAGCCGATCGATATCCGATTCGTTGTTGAACAGGTGCGGCGATACACGGATAGATCCCTCACGATGGACCAATGTGATTCTGGCATCGAGGATCTTGCGGTGCAGTTTCGGGATCTCCGGCGCGCTGAACGATACGATCGATGACCGATGTTTCTCTTCCAGTGATGATGTGATCGTGAATATTGGCTCACTCCGCAAGTACGCTATCAGTCGATCAAGTAGCGCATGATTGTGACGCCGAATATTCTCTATCCCCAATCGCGTGAACATCTCCAACGCGGCTTTCATCCCGAGGATATTCCAGACCGCGTAATACCCCATCTCGAATTTCCGGGCACTCTCCAGCCACTCCTTGTCGTGATACAGCAGGTCCGAATATTGCCCGCCCCAATCGCACCCCAGCCAGGAGCCGAAAGGAATCGTCATCTTCGACTGGATCCGGTCACTGACATAGAAAAACCCCGACCCCTGCGGAGATAACATCCACTTCTGGCAACCGACCGCGAAGATATCAATATTGGCGGCATTCATGTCGATCGGCTCAGCCCCCATCCCCTGGATGCCATCGACGACAAAGTACAACCCTTGCTCTCGGCAGAACTTCCCTATCTCCACCATATCGCATTTGAAGCCGTTGAAAAACTGAACGAATGATATTGCCAGCACTTTGCTCTTCGGCGTGATCGCCGCGCGAAGTACATCGACATCAAACATCCGGTTCGGTGACGGGATATACTTCAATCTATATCCGCGGCTCTCCGCCGCGGCTTTCCAGCAATAGATATTGACGGGGAAATCAACATCTGAAAGCAGCACCTCATCGCCGGATTTTAATGGAAGGCCGAAGGCCGCGATATTGATGCCAAAGGTTGTGCTGAGGCCGATTCCCACCTCGCGCGCCTGCGCGCCGATCAGTTCGGCATAGCCGTGACGCAGTTCCTCCGCGGCAGCCATGACAAGCTTGGTGTCGTCTTTGCGGCACGTAAGCCGCATCTCCATGTTTTCATCGATCGCCTGTTTGACCGGCAGACAGATCGGACCATAGGATGCGGTATTGAGGTAGACAACATTTCCGGTGTGCGGAAAGAGCGAGCGCGCCCAGGCGAAATCAGCGGCGGATGAAACGGTGTTCATGCTTCCATCTCCGCTACAGCGTGTAGAGATGAGCGATGATGGCCAGTGAGCCGCCTAGCTTGACGATATGCGACAGCATGATAAAGAGAATATACGACATCGGGAGCTTTATCCTTACCGAAAGCCGCATCCCAACCGGCGCCGCGCCGAGGATAAACGCAAACAACGCTGAGCCAAGTCCGGCCTTCGCGCCTGAAAGCGGCAGTATGAGATAAAAGAAACTGTAGGCGACTGATGGTATGATGACGTAGAAAAGAATCTCCATGAAGAAATTCATAGCGGTCCAGAGACACCCTTCTTCCTCAAGCATCTCCTTCGGGATCCCCGCGGTCAATTTGAGCCTCCGCTCCAAAAAGTCAAACAGGAGAGAGATCACCAGCAGATAGATGCCGCCGATCACGGCGCAATACATCAGCAGTTCAAACGAAACCATCAGAGCCACCCATTCTCTTTGTACCAGCTATAGGTCTCGGACGCTCCCTGCGCAAAGGGGATCGCCGATTCAAATCCAAGTTCATCCTTGGCCTTGCGGACATCAACTTCCCAGCTATCCAGCAGTTCGTTGCATTTCTCGACAGTCAGCATCGGAGTCGCGCCAAACAGTCGCGCGGTCCGTTCGGAGATAGCGGCGATTTTCCGGAAAAGCGACGCCGAGATATTCAGCGTCATCGCTTTCTTACCGACGGCCGCCTGCATCATATCGACCAGTTCCTTGATCGTGTACGCCTGCTTCTCAGCGATATGATAGATCGAACCGGAACGGCTCTCTTTGGTCGCCGCGGTCAGAATGCCGCGACAGAGGTCATCGACATGCACCATCTGCACTTTGCGTGTGGTGTCGCCGAAATAGACGCGAAGGTGCTTGTTGGCTATCTGGAAAAAGCTGAGCACCTCTTTGTCGCCGGGACCATAGACGCCGGTCGGTCGGACGATCACCACATTCAACTGATCTTTGTACGCAATGGTCGCTTCTTCCCCGGCCCGCTTGGATTCGCCGTACGTTGTGACCGGATGCGGTTCATCCGATTCGACAACTGGTCGGCCGTTGATCGATGGTCCCCCGACTGCCTGTGATGACACATAGACCACTCGCGTTACATTCGGATTATGCTGCGCGACAGCGGCAAGTAGATTGGCTGTCCCCTGACCATTGACCCGAAAGAACCCCTCGCGATTCTTTGCTTTCACAACTCCAGCATTGTGTATGACGAAATCAACATTCGCGACCATCGCGGGGAGCGAGGCGGGGTCCGTGACATCACCATATCGGTACTGAACGGCCAGCCCGTCGAGAAGCTGTCGGTCGCAGTTCTGACGGATACCGGCGATCACCTTAAATCCCTGCCGCAGAAATGTCAGGCAGAGGCGGGAGCCGATAAACCCGTTGGCGCCGGTGATGAGGACAGTCTTGTTCGCCATGCGGCGAATGTACAGATTTGTATGCCCCCCGACAAGTGGCTATATTGCCGCATGCAATTCGGCTATCGACTGGTCACCGACTCTCAGGGACGGATAGAGTACAAGCAGCGTCCGGGGAAAAAGAAGCACTTCCATATGGCGATCTTTGTGGATGAACCGTCGGAGATACTGGATGAGATCCGGATAGTCGAATATCGGCTGCATGAGACCTTCGCCGAGCCGATCCGGCACAACGATGACCGCGCGTCCGCGTTCACCGAGCAGTTTTACACGTGGGGGAAATTCCCGATCGAAGTTGTCGTGCTGTTCCATGACCAGCACACGGAATCATTTCGTTTTTTTCTGGAGTACGAATTGCCGGCTGATTACGGGTTGAATTACGTGCAGGTGCCGGTGGAATGAAGGCCTTGTTTGAGCGGCAGACGTCCCCGTCTGCCCTGATGCTCAAATCGATACACAGCCCGGGCAGACCGGGGGGTCTGCCGCGCAAAAGCCTTACTTCTTCTCCTCAAACACCATCGCCGAAAACTTGTACACTTCAGCGTATTTGTCTTTGTACGCGTTCTTTGGGAGGCCCGCTTTCAGGCAGGTCTGCTCCAGAAATTGCTCCACCGTGAAGCCATGCTCTGTCGCCACCTGCGGAAGGAGCAGGCCGGAGTGCATATCCAGTTTGATCAAAAGGCCATCGCGGCCGATAACGATATCATTGGCGAAATCCTTCACCCGTTCGAGCCGGGAGAGGAGCGATATCTCAATATGCAGTTTCTCGAATTCCTCTTCGGCCAGTTCCGCAAACCGGGGATCCTCGAACGCCGCCGCCTGCGCCATCGCGGCAACCGCATCGGTGATCGGTTCGCGCGCCTGGATACGTCCGACACATCCGCGCAGGTCACCATCCAGCATGAGAGTGACAAAAACTCCCTG
>JAYRFH010000018.1:0-2443 GCA_041908405.1 Candidatus Zixiibacteriota bacterium | reverse complement strand
GGTGATCGCCGCCGAGTTGGATCGGCTGACCTTCACGTTCAATGCCGCGCCGAAAGAGCAAAAAGTCGGGCAGTAAATCAGCGAATTCAACCTGAAGTCAACAACCCGCTCGGGCAACCGGGCGGGTTTTTTTGTAGATTCGGGCGCGCATAAACGGGCCTTTCGCGCCGATATAATTAGATGTTGCACAATTACTTACGATATTTCTTGCCTAATCGGTTGGAACTAGTATATTGCGTCCCCTGTTCCGGCAGCCGTGGGGAAGGTATGGCCGGGGCGGTCAAGATTAGAGAAGAAGAACGTAGTTATAGAGGTATTGAGATGGCTCACAAAAAAGGTGTAGGTTCCTCCAAGAATGGTCGCGATTCAGGCGGCCAGCGACGTGGGACCAAGGTCTATTCCGGCCAGGCCGTGACCGCCGGTGCTATTATCGTTCGCCAGTGTGGCACGCCGATCCGTGCGGGTCACAATGTCGGCACTGGTCGCGACTACACGCTGTTCGCCAAAGTGACCGGCGTCGTTAAGTACGAACGTGTCGGCAAGACCGGCAAGCGCGTCTCGGTGTACGAATAAAACCGGATACGATGGCAAGACATGAACCCGCTGGCAACAGTGGGTTTTTTGTTGGGTGCCGTCAACTTTCACAACCTCCTCGCTCCAGACGAGCCTTGACTTCATCCTTCGGTTAGGATAATTTGGACTATTCGACCGACGAACCTGAGGTGGGAATATGACCAGATCATTCTTCGGGATCTTCATCGCACTAGTGCTGGTGACATCAGTCATCGCGCAGACCTCTCCAGATTCAATTCAACCCGACAGTCTCCTCGCAACACCAACATCAGACAGTACAGTAGCGGCAGGCGCCACTGACTCTGCTGGTTTGGTTGGCAGCGATGCAATCGGAAGTCGCGCCGGTATCCTGACCAAAGATGGCGTGCCGCTTTACCCGTTGTCACCCGAGCGTCGAGACCTTCTGGCCGAATACGCCGATATGGTCAATCTCTGGCGATTTGTCGAACTGTTCTCCGGTCTATTGGTGATCGCCGTGATCCTGTTCTTTGGATTAAGCGCGCGCTTCAGGGACTGGGCGGGAGTAGCAAAGCTGTCCTATCTCAAGATCTGGCTCTACTGCATTCTTTTGTTTGTGGCGATGTCCATACTCAGTTTCCCCTTTGATTACTATCGCGATTACCACCTTGAGGTTCAGTATGGATTCATGAATCAGTCATTTGGTGACTGGTTCGGGGAGCAGTTGATATCACTGGCGGTTATGCTGATCATTGTGCCGATCCCGGTCTTTTTTCTCTATTTCGTGATCCAGCGGTTCAAACGGTGGTGGCTGGCGTTCTCAATCGGCGCGTTTCCTTTCATGGTGCTTTTCATCGTCATCGCGCCGGTGCTGATTTCACCGCTCTTCAACAAATTCGAGCCGCTCAATGACAAAAGGCTCGAGCAGGAGATCCTGACGCTGGCCGGCAAGGCGGGAATTGAGGGATCCGATGTCTTCGAGGTGAATGCGTCAAAGCAATCTTCCAAAGTCAACGCCTATGTCACCGGATTGATGAACACCAAGCGGATCGTGCTTTATGATACCCTGATCAAAGGATTCACCTACAACGAGATCAAATTCGTGATGGGGCATGAGATGGGGCACTATCTCATGAAGCATATCTGGTGGGGGCTGGGGTTGATGGTGTTCTATCTCATCGCGATCCTCTGGCTGATGGAAAAGTCCGTGCACAAGCTGATTGGTCGGTGGCGGCACGCCTTCAAGTTCGAACGGCTGGGAGATATGGCCTCGTTGCCCCTACTGCTTGCGCTGCTGACTATTTTCGGTTTTTTCCTGCAGCCGATCCAGAACTACGCCAGCCGGTATATGGAGCATCAATCCGATGTCTTCGGCATGGATGTGACAGGGATATCTGGCGAGGAGGCCGCTTCAGCGTTTGACAAATTGTCAGCCTACAATCTGTCCGACCCTGATCCGAATCCGATCATCGAGTTCTGGTTTTATGATCATCCGGCGCTGAAGGACCGGATGGCGTTTGTGCGACAATATCGAGCAGAACACCCGCTCGCGTTACGAGAATGAACTAAACATCGGGATAATTCTCGGGAGGAGTTCCTCCATGCGTATCACGCGTTTTTCCTCGATAATTGGACCGCTGCTCTGCCTGCTGAGCGCGTCCGTTCTATCCGCCCCTTCCACCCCTTCTTCATCCCCTGTGGAACGAGCGGCTGATCAGATCCTCGATTTGCCGATGGATACGTCTCAAGTCCTGCACCTGAGTCAGCAGGTCATCGCTCAGCGCGATATGCGTCTCTTCCTGGAAGAGGGTGACTTCATGCCGTTTCTGCCGCTGGAATTGGATTCGGGAAAGATCTGGTTCGGCGGGATATACATCGGGAGAGGGCGGATGGAGTTTCAGCCGCCTATCTC
>JAYRFH010000017.1:0-6873 GCA_041908405.1 Candidatus Zixiibacteriota bacterium | reverse complement strand
CGATACCGTTTTCCAGTCTGCGATTCCCCAACAAGGAGGAACAGGTCTGGAAGGTCAATTTCTGGCGTGATCGTCAGCGCGAGGTACGTCGTCGCATGTGCTGGGCGGCTATCAGCCGCGATGACCCCTGCTTCCTGTGTCAGTGGGGAACGCTGACCGGCATTTCCGGGATAAAATCAGGCAATAAGCTGGAAGTGCTTCCGAATATCATCGCGTTTCAGTCTGGACAATTGCGGGATTACGGCAACCCCGATGATGGCTTTGAAAATGGTGATGCCGATGCCGAGGTTTCATTCAACGCGCGATATAGCTTATCGTCCAACGCGACTGCCGAAGTATCCGCTAATCCGGATTTCAGCCAGGTTGAATCTGATGCGACGCAGATCGATGTTAACTCACCGTTCGCGCTGTTTTTCGAAGAGCGACGCCCCTTCTTCCAGGAGGGAAGCGATCTTTATGGCTCGTTCATCGATGTAATCTATACTCGCTCCATCGCCGACCCGGTAATAGCGTCAAAACTGACCGGCAAATTTGGACGCACCAGTTTCACCTACCTGCTTGGCCGCGATGAGCACACGCCACTGTTGGTTCCGCAGAAGGAACGGTCGTATCTCTGGCAAGGCGGCAAGAGCACGTCGAATATCTTTCGCATGAAACATCAGATCAAAGATGGCTCCTTTATCGGTGGCATGCTGACCGACCGTCGACTCGACGGAGGTGGCTCGGGAACGGTCTTTGGCGGCGACTTCTCCTATCAATTCCTGAAGAATTACCAGGTCGAGGGGCAGTTAGTTGGTAGTAGGACCGATGAGCCGGACGATACTCTTCTCTCCGATGGCGCCGGCGATGCACGCTTTGATGATTCCGCGCACACGGTTGCCTTTGATGGCGAGACCTTCTGGGGGCATGCCGGATATTTCAGTCTCGAGCGCAATGCCCGTGTTTGGAATGTAAATATCGACTATAATCAATATAGCCCGACCTTCCGCGCGGATAACGGCTTTATCACCCGCAACAGCAATCGGACGATCGACATCTGGACCGGCCTGAATTTCCAGCAGAATAACAAACTGCTGCAACGTTTCGAGCCATCGGTCGGGATCGGCCGTCTGTGGGATTGGGACGGGACCCGCAAAGATGAATGGCTCGTCCCGCATCTCGAGATGCAGTTGACCGGCCAAACATTCGTCTGGGCGGAGTATCTTTGGAGTCGCGAGCTGTTCCGGGATGTCTGGTTTCCCGGGATCAGGAGAGCAACCTTTGGCGTCAATGGCCGGCCTTCGGAGTTCTTCAATTTTGAGATCAACACCAATTTCGGGCGGTTCATCGCGCGGAGTGGTGAGCTCGAAGAACCGGTACTGGGCAAAGGAGAGAACTACTTCCTCTGGATATCGCTCAAACCGACCAAACGTCTGCTGATTGAACCGTATATCGAATACTCCAAATTGGATTTCCCTGAGGACGCGCAGTACGTTTTGGAGAACCCCAACGCCAGCAGAAATATTTACGATTACTATGTCGCGCGCTCACGCTTCAATTATCAACTCAGTCGCGAATGGTTCCTGCGCGTGGTGGTAGAGTACGTGCATGGGAAAGAGATCGTCAATACTGGTACCGGGTATGCGTACGACCAGCAGGCGTACCTTTCGATCGAGCCGTTGTTGAGCTGGAAACTGAATCCGTTCACGATCTTTTATGTCGGTTCTACCCATGACTACTGGGATGTGAATCAGGAAGGGAAGCTCTACCGTTCTTCCCAGCGCTTCTTCGCGAAATTCCAGTATTTGTTCAGGATATAGCAGCGTTGGGGGTTGCAGAGTGCAACCGTCAAGTGCGTGAGGTTCAAGGGGAAACCGAAATTGGCAACATTCAGCAACCATCAAGTGATTGGGATTCAACAGAAGCTGGTGTAGGCGCGAAGTCGTTCCTATCGAAAATGGGGTTCGTGATACGGGGCAACGAGATGATGGTTGCTTTTGCGAACCAGATTCGACCGCTGGTCGGTTCGGTGAGGGATGATGAGACTACTCCCTCTATTAATGGGGACAGAGTTAGGGGAACTGACAAGTGTCATACAAAGCACGGTGATGAGGCGAAACGCCCGACTATCTGATTATCACCAACTTCCCTATCTGCACTGGACCACTATCTGGTTCGACTGACCAATAGTACAACCCCGACTCCACCGCCATGACATTGCGGTTGATCAAATCCCACGTATCATGGTCGGACGCCGGGTCGTTCGGGTCCATGTCGTGGCGGATCTCACGGACCATGTCGCCATCGAGGGTGTGTATTCTAATCCAGCATTTGGCGGGGAGATTGGCGAAATGGATTCTTCGCTCGCGGTCATTGATTCGGTCGGAGCCACGTCCCTCGTATCCCATCTCACGATATTTCGCATCGGCACGGTACGGGTTCGGGTAGATGTAGACTGGTTTGTTGGTCGCGCCGGTTTGATTAGCGTTCTCAAGTGCATAGCAGTCTTGTAAGCCGAGGAGTTTGCTTGATTCGAGCGCTTCGACTCCACCTGCCGGGTCACCGTAGTCTATGGCGGTGACATTGACATAGTAAGGGACGGTCGGGAGTAAGCCGTCGATGATGCACTCATACTCGTAGTATTTGAGATAGCCATCCTCGGTGTAGGCAGAATCAGGAATTGGTTCACCGGGGATCGGTTTTGGTTGGTTGGGATAGAGTTTTCGGATTGGAGTGTCCACCCCTAACCGACTGGCGTTGTAGCCGTGCTGGACGAAGTAGAAGATCGAGTCGCCAAGATATCCCGGCAATCGATATGGCGCACTCGCTGTGTAAGCGAGCGGGTCGAAGAGTGAATCATGACATGGATCGTTCCCTAATCCATACAGACAGCGGAGTTGGTCGAGAGTGAAAGGCACTTCCTGAACCTCGAAGCCACCGGACGGATATAACTTCGGGTTCCAGACGAATTTATCGTAGTTTTTCAGGTCACAACCGGCGGCGAGAGCCAAAGATGCTTCGCGGTCATCCCGACCGAGATAGATCCGATACCCTTCGAAATCAATCCGATTCGAAACTAAGTCCTTGGTCGTTTCGCTTAAGAGTCCATTGAACCGAACTCGGATCCCTTTGTCGTACGGGTGGAGCCAGAACTTGGGTCCGGGTGGTGGGCCGACCGCACGCCAATCAGGAATGCCATCTCCGGCGTAGTAGGTAGTCTCAGCAATCGAGGGAATCCAGGTTGAATCAACCAACACAGAATCAATCACACAGACATGGTACTTGCCGCGATAGCCATCGCCGTCGGTGTCATAGCCGGGGTTGTCATAGACCCACTCGGCTTGCTTGGCGTTTTTGACAAGGTTGCCAAAATTCAAATTAGCGTACCAAGCGTCGATATCACCAAGCGTAAGCCTCGCCAAGTTTGTGGGATCCATGTGGAACTCTTCTGCACCAACGAACGCAACGACAAATGTCTCGGTCTGATAGGACTCAAGACTGAACGGACCTGTAGAGAGGCAATACCGAATCTCTCCTCCCCAGCGCAGCCAATTTCGAGCGTATGACGTGGGAAACTCCCATACAGAATCGTTGGCCATAATCTGTGGAATTCTTGGCTGGTCGAAGTCTACTTCGTGATTGCTCATGAGGTAATACTTGCTCCTGTCACCCTCGGGCGTGCCACTTCCTCCGGTCCCAAAATTGGGGGCGGTCTGTCCGTTCGCTGAATGGCGGTAGGGACCGTAGTCGGCGGTGGGGTCACTGGAACTATTCCACCAGTTGAATGACACTCCGCTCCCACTCTTCGGAACTGATAGGAAGCGAACGCCGAACGCCGAACGCTCGGATCTGAATCCCCCCTTTGTTACCCAGCCCTCTTGCAAGGTATCAGGGTCACCATCGTTGTCCGCCGACCATGCAATATTGAGTGTATCAAGAAATGCACAGCTATTCGGAAGCTGTGCCGTATGAACAAACCCGCACAGGTCATCGCAACTATGGCAGTACGTTGCCGATCCAGAGAGAAGATTTCCGTCCAGTGGATCGACGAAGACGCCCACATAGATGTCTTTCACATCCTCCGGACCAACATTAGTCACCTGGTATTCGATTATTACAAAATCGTCCGCAAGTGGTGATGACCAGACAGTGGATGTTTGCGTTATGCTGAGTCCCAGTGGCTTGTGTCCACGGCGAGTCAAGTAATCGGTTGTCAATCCAATTACTCCGGAGACCATAGTATCTGTAAATGTTGCAATATAATCCTGGTCCGAATAGGAGTTGGTGAGCGGATCGCTCGCCGGCGACCGCAGGAACAATTCTCCGTATGGTGCGCTGTTAGGGTGCAGCTCAAGATTGACGTGCCAGCCGTCAACTGCAACCGAAACAAGCGTGTCACCTTCCCAATTCACTCCACCAATCCAAAGGGCGGCGGCCTGCAATTGTCGGGCTCCGGAGGCCGCTGGATATTCCTGAGTTGCGCCAAAAATCGGGTCGGGCGTCAGTACTGACCCAAGGTGGCACGCCGACTCGTTATACTCATAGGGCCAGACAGCTGGTTCATCAGTCAGTCCAACTGATCCTAACATCCCGAACACGCCGCCGTTTGTGACAACAAGTCGCATTTTGCCCACATCGTGAGTGCCAGTGCAGTAAGCAGGTGTGGCGGAGTGAGCTATATTCGACGTGAGAATCGATAGAATCATTGCTGAGTAAATCAGAACGGTATGCATCGAAGCTATATTCCCCACCCACAAAAGTTCGTATTGGAAGGGCACACTCGACTTACGCCTCCCGCTTAAATATAGGAAATCCCGAACCACCACCGCAATAGATCATTTTCATGCAAATATTCACTTGACAATCCACTATACGATTCATTACATCGCTACATAACAGGGTGGAGTTAATCCATTGTTTTTCAAATCGCATTTAGGAGGGATAGAAATGCATAGCCGACTTACGCGCATTGCGCTTGTGGTGGTGTGTTTTCTGGTAATGGGGTGTGCTGTCGGATTTGGGATCCACTTGTTTCTGCGATCTGACCGAGCCGAGAAGGCACGCAAATCAAAGATCGAACGTACAAATTCAGTCATTGCTCAAATGAATACGATTATTGTCGGCGACACAATTGCGGATGCTTACTTTGAGGACTTGAAAGGACAGGAGCTGTTGCTGTCACAGGTCTTACCAAAGAATGGTTGGATTGGAGTGATTGAGCCGGAATGTGAATCATGCAGACATAACCTGTCCGTCTTGCAGCCACTGCTGTCCAACAAGCTTTATGCGTGCGACTTCCTGTTCATATCGCCTTCTGATCCCAGCCTACTGAAGGCAATTTCAGACTCTATTCAATGTAAATCTCAAATTTTGTACGACCGTGAGAGGACTTGGGTCGGGCAACAACGAATATTCACTTTCCCGTTCTTTCTCCAGGTTGGAAGTGATATGAGAGTTCTTGATATCGTGGTTGGAGAATTGGACATCGAGAGGGCAAAGGGAATCTTGAAAAGGTAGCTGGTTTCGGCAATCAGCCGATTCCACAGCACTATATAACCCACAAAGGAGGTACGGTTATGAAGTCGAGTACATCAACAGTGCTCGTTGCAGCCATTGTCTTTGCACTGGGAGTTACGCTGTCCCTGTGCCTAACAGAGGCAGCGACGGCAACTGCAGACGACTGCTGTCTAGTTTCATGTGGGCCATACTGCATTGGTGGTGCCCCAGGAAGAATGGTCAAAGACGTTCACGGAGATTGGTGGTGCACACCGGTTGGAAGCTCCCATCCGTGCTGGAGTGAGATAGACTACTGCGCCTGTCCGTAGTGGTCGCTTGCGACTATCCGTTGACCAACAAAAAAAGCCCCGCTCGCGCGGGGCTTTGTATTCAGATATTGGGGAGACAATCTCACCCGGCTTTTTTCTTTTCCGCGTGGGTGACTAGTTTCGGCGGTTTGCCCTCGGTGATCGTGTCGGCGCCGACCACAACCTCGGCAACTTCCGGGTGCGACGGGATATCGTACATCACGCCAAGCATCGCTTTCTCGAAGATCGAGCGAAGGGCGCGCGCGCCGGTCTTTTTCTCCATCGCGATCTTCACCGCCGCCTGCAGAGCGTCGTCTTCGAAGCGGATCTTGACCCCTTCCATCTCCATCAAGCGCGCGTACTGTTTGGTCAGCGCGTTTTTCGGTTCTGTCAGGATATTCATCATTGCGGCGGCATCGAGCGGACGCAACGGCGCCACGACCGGCAATCGCCCGACCAGTTCGGGAATCAGCCCGTACTCGATAAGGTCGGCGGGAATAACATGGTCAAGGATCTCGTCAGAGTTCTGGCCGACGAACTTCTTGTTCGCTTCGAACCCGACAATGCGACTCCCCTGACGACGGGCGACGATCTTCTCCAGACCATCAAACGCGCCGCCGCAGATGAAGAGGATATTCGAGGTATCGATCTGCACGAACGCCTGCTCGGGATGTTTCCGTCCACCTGTCGGCGGGATATTGGAGACAGTCCCTTCGAGGATCTTGAGCAGACCCTGCTGGACACCCTCGCCGGAGACATCGCGAGTGATAGACGGGTTGCCATCTTTTCGGGAGATCTTGTCGATCTCGTCGATATAGATGATCCCACGTTCGGTCTTCGCCTGATTGTAGTTGGCCGCCTGGTAGAGGCGGACCAGGATATTCTCGACATCCTCGCCGACATAGCCGGCCTCGGTCAATACAGTCGCGTCGGCGATCGTAAACGGCACCTTGAGGAATTTCGCGAGCGAACGGGCAATAAGGGTTTTGCCGGTTCCGGTCGGGCCAAGCATCAGGATATTGGATTTCTCCAGATCAACCGTGTCGCCGGAAGAGACATCGCCGGAAGTCCGTGAGCGGAGATTGAGATT
>JAYRFH010000016.1:0-8891 GCA_041908405.1 Candidatus Zixiibacteriota bacterium | reverse complement strand
TCTTGAATTCATTTTGTTACCACGCGAACTTGAATACAAAATCGAATCCGCTCGCCTTGGGGTCACCCTGCAGGAGCTGCAGAGCCAGGTTGCGAGTCAGTTCATACTCCAAAGTGACGATCACCGGTGTGACTTCGTCCTCCGACGGATTCCCCACCCCACGTTGATAGCTCATAAACAGATCAGTCGTCAGATATTTGCCCAGCGTGATGGTCGCGCCGGCAAGACTGGACGAAGCGTCGATCTCGACAACATCGAGCGCGAGGCTTTTGCCCAGTGTGGACGCGAGTTGCCCGGCGAGCACATTCGCCGCGACACCTTTGGCCATGTCGCCGGAACCGCCGCCGGTGCCCGACGCGGTGACTTCATCCATACTTCGCCCGAAGACAACGTACGCTAATGCATCCCGCTCGAGTATCTCTGAACCATCGAGCGTAAACGCCACTTGCGGCGTAAACGCTTTGCCAGTGATCGTCGCGACCAGTGTGTGCTTCTCCCGCTCCAGAGAGCGGAAAACATACTGCGCTATCAAGTTAAGATCGGGATTGTACTCTGCGCCGCCGGTGAAATTGAGCGTCCCTTCTTTGATGACAAACTCTTTGCCGTACATAATGTACTTGCCACGTACAACCGTGATCGGCCCGAACAGTTCGAAGTCTTCGGGGCTGTTTTTGACCATCCGGATATCGCCGGAGATCTCGATGTTCATCTCCGGGCTTTTGAGCCAGGTGTTTCGGGGGATGGTCAGCGCCATCTCTCCCCGCAGATTGCGGTAGTAATCGAAAGAGGCCATCGCGGAGTTCTCCGCGCTGTCTGCCACCTGACCTGTTGAGTCACCGGTTGTGCTATCGGGATAAAGCGCGGCCATCAGCAGCGGCGGCGATTCAAGCGTACCACCGGATTTGGCCGCCATTTCGGTCAGGAACGGAACATAGAATTTGGAGCGGTCGATCGTAACCTCACCGCCAAACTTCGGTTTGGCGGTGCTCCCTTTCAAATTCGTATTGCCGGATATCTGGATCTCAAAATTGCTGTGGCGGGCGAGGAATATCTTGTCCGCGACCAGTGTGAAGTCTGTCGAGTGAAGCACGCCGGACATCAGGGCATTTTCGAATTCAAGTTGCCCGGTCGCACGCAGGAATCCTTTGCCTCGGGCGACCAGGAGTGAGTCCAGAATGACGCGATTATCGTTGAACGAAAGCGCCATCGCCAGGTTGTCATACTCGGCGCCGATCTCTTCCATCGCGAATGACGCACCGCCAATTGAGAGCGCACCGGCCATGTCGGGCTGATTCCAGCTTCCGCCCAAAGTGATATCCGCGTTGATAACGCCGCCGTTGATCTTCATCTCGTCGGTCACGCTGCCCAGCACCGCGAATGGCAGTTGATTGGAGGCCAGTTTGATCTCCATCGGAGCATTCGGCAATAGAACATCAGAACTATCGGTGAGAGAGAGATGCAGAGGGAAATAGCCGGTCGTGGTCAATTCACCGGTCAATCCAGGGTTAAGCAGACCAGTCCAGTTGAAACGCTCGTTAGCATATGTGTACTCCAACGCGAGGGAATCATAGGTGAATTTCTGCACCAATCCATTTGCCAGGACTGATCGGCCGGTAAGCTCAGGTTTATCGGCGGTTCCGCTCAGATGGAGTGTACCGGAGAGCAGACCGCCAATAGCGTACTCTGTCGCCATTAACTCGGCAATTGGCGCGAGGGCGATCCTGTCGTAGCCAATTCGAAGGTCCTGCGAGCCGGTCATGGAGAATCGGCCATCAACCGCGAGTTGTTGCACGTTGCCGGCGCTGTCCGGCTGACTACTCAACTGGAACTGCTCGATGATATACGCATCGTCGAGCATGCGAACCTTTGTCTCGGCAGAGCCGCCTGACCAGTGTTCATTGAGATAGTCGATAGTCAGGCTCCGCACAATGGCGGTGACAATGGAATCACTCGGAAGATCGATATTTCCAGCGAGCGCGAGGCCATCCGGTGTAGCGAAATGCAGTTCGCTCGCGATTAATTCCTCGGAAAGCGTTGCCTTGCCGGTCAGCGAATCTATCATGAAACCGGACGCGACAATCTGATCGGCGCGGAGATTGACAGTGCCGAGCACGGCCGAATCGACAAGCGCCAGATCGAACCATGACGTGAGTGTCTGGAGCGATGTGGTCAGATAGCGAAGGTCACTTCCACTCGCGGATCCCGCGACTACCATTGAATCCAACCTGCCGGTGATCTCACCGGCCGCCTCAAGACTCCCGCCAAGACTGTCGGTCCCGGCAAACGTGTGGAAGCGCGACAGATCTTCTATGACGGCTCTGAAATTGATCGCGGCCTGTTCACCATCGCTGATCTCTCCCCCGGCGCTCAGTGTAACCAAGTCAGATTTCAGGAATAGTGTGTCAATGTCGATGAGCCCTGGCGCATATTTGACTCGAGCCTGGCACTGGGAAATAGCGACATCATACATACGGCTGGCGTTCATATCGAGCGTAAGCGAGGCGGTCGCCGTACTGGTGTCAAATCCCTGACCGCGCAGGTCCAGCGTCATGTTCAGGTCGGACCTAAGCGAATCATTGTCGAATAATGGCGCGAGATCAAGCGATCGAATCTCCGCGGCAAGAGAATAGGATTCATCGCCGAGGAGATCGGCCGACAACGAGTCGAGAGCAACGGAACCGAAGTTCGATTCGATAGTTCCGGCGCCGGTGAGTCTGCCGTCGGCGAAAGCGAGATCAAACGACGCCGTATCCAGGCGATGCTCCAACACCTTGCACTCGCCGAGGTTGGTCGCAACTGTAATCCGCATTTTCTTGGGTGTCAAACCGCGGCCACTGATATCGAGTGCGCCATTGACCACGTACGCCATCGAGGAATCGCCGATCCATCGCGCGATATCGATATTCGCGAGGGAGCCACCAAGTTTGTAGCCGACCGAATCACGTGTCTGTTCGCTCAGCAAATAACTAAGAGGGTAAGTGGCGATATCCAGATCGACAACTTGCGCGCTGTCGGTCAGTGTGATGTGACCATACAGGCTGTCTTTGACCAGATCTCCGGAGAGCGCGATCCGCGGCGTCACCGCCACCGATATTTCCGGAAAGATGGCGGCGAACTCTGTGAAGTCGAACGGAGCGCTGGTCATATTGGCGGAGGCGGTGACAGTGTCAGTCCCGACATAGTTGGCAGTCGCGCCGGCTTTATTGCGCTTCGTTTCGATGGTCAGATCGCTGATGGTGAGAATATCGTTTTTGCGCGTGGCATTAAACGCGAGTCGCTCCAGCCGAAGCAGTGGGTCCGCCAACTGCAGTTGCAGCTCTTCCAATGACAGCCGCGAGGCTGAATCAGCGTACACTCCGGAGAAATGCAGGAGGATATCCTCGAATCGAAGCCGCAAGGTTGTATCCAGTGCCGCGACAGAGGCAACAGTGTTGCGAAGCGTGAAGTTGTCCAACAGCAACGTGTAGCCGAAGGGCTTTTCGGCGGCGGCAGTATCGATCCCTGCAGTCGTATCCGGTTTCATCAGGCCGGCAATATTCCAATTACTGTCCGCATACTGCCGAAGAGAGAATTCTACTGAGTCGATAATGACAGAGTCGACCTTGATCTGCTGGTCGAGGATAGGCGAAAGTTGATAGCCGAGTTTCAGGCGCTGGATCGTAAAGATCGTATCCTGCTCGCGCACCAGTGATATATCCGAGAGCTCAATTTCGCCATACAGACTTCCTGAGATATCTCCAACCGCCAGTTCGCCATTCAGCAGGGTGTTGACTTTGGCGACGCCCATATCCAATAGATACCGCTTCACCCACTGCGTGCGGAGCAAGAGCAGGACAATTGCCACCAGGCAGATGATCACCAGCAGCGAATAGGTCAGGATGCGGGACACCCGCTTGAGGAAGCTGCCCATCAGAATGCCTGCCCCACACTGATGTGGACTTGGATGGTTTTGTCGATATCTGATATCGGCGCGGCGACATCGAGACGAATCGGCCCGATGGGGGTAGTGACGCGAATGCCAAGGCCGGCCGAATATCGCAGGTCGTCCATTGGAAAATCAAACGCGCCCAGCCAGACATTGCCGAGATCGCAGAACGCGGCGCCGGTCAGTAGTCCGATGATCGGAAAGCGGAGTTCCACATTCGCTTCGAACAGGCTTCGTCCACCTACCGGGTCGCCATCGATCTGCGGCCCCAGTTCCTGGCGAGCCCATCCGCGCACAGAGTTACTTCCGCCGGAAAAGAGCCGCTCCTCGAATGGGATGATATCCTCGGCGGAAAACTCTTTTGCCCCGCCGATCTTGGCGCGAAGCGCCAGGGTGAACGGCGCAAAATGTCGATAGTGTCGCGCTTCGCTCACGAGTTTCCAGAAATGGAAATCGGACCCAAATCCAAGTCCGCTTAGCGTAACATTGGTGGAGAGAAAGAACCCGCGCGTGGGCGAGAACATCGGTTTGGAGTTCTCGAACTGCCCGCCGAAGGCCAAAGTTGATTTGGTGTACTCCTCGGCGTCGATATCGCCTATCACCGCGCGCTGGGCCGCGGAGAGGTCAAGATTCTTGACATCTTCATACGTGTAGGTAACCGCACCGCCAAGATGATCTGTGAACGTATGGCTCAGTTGGATGTCGCCGCCGATACGTCGGACATCAAACGCCTCCTCATCCTGCCGCCACAGATAAGGGCCAAGGGTCAACGTGGTCCGCGGATGAATGAACGCCGGTTGAATGACACTCAAACGCACCAGGTATGGCTCGATCTTGGAATGTTTGACATATAGCCGCAATGTCCTTGGGCCGCCGAGGAAACCGTACTTTCGGATATCGCCGTAGGCACGGAATTGCTCCTCGCGACCATAGCCCAAGCCTATTCTAACTTTGTAGCGCGCTCCCTCACGAACGGCGACGTTGACTGGAATCTGCCGTGTTGCTGAATCACCAAGTTGTGGATGGACGGTTGCAACCTGGAACATCCCAAGACCATACACCTGTTTCTGTGACTGGAGAACGAGTCGGCGGTCATAGCGCTGTCCCGGTTGGTACGCCAGCATGCGTGAAATGGAGCCATTAGCAAAGCGCTCATTTCCCGCGATACTTGTCTCGCCAAAGGTCGCCAGTGGCCCGGCCGAGATCTTCCAGAGTACAATCACACGAGAAGTGAGCGTATCTATCAGGAGCTCGTGGCCTATTTTGGAGTAGGGGTAGCCCTGGTTGGACATTAGCAGGACAAGGCTGTCACGGTCGACCAGAAGCGAAGAATCGCGGAAGCGATTCCCTCGCTGCAGCATGAATTCATCGCGAACTTTGTGGAACTGCCAGAGGAGCATGGTCCGCTCCGACTCGTCGATATCCGGTATCTCGTAGCCGACACTGTCGATGACGATCGGCTCTCCTTCGTCGACCACGATTCGAAGTTTGATCTCATCCTTTCGCTGGTCGTACTTGACTGTTTCCGGATCAGATAACGTAGCGCGGACAAAACCTTCCTGCTGGTAGAACCGCCGGACTTTGGCGATTCCTTCGCTGATGACATCCGGGTCGTAGAGATAGGAGTCATCGTCGCCAAATATGCCTGAAACGCCGGATGAACCACCGGACTTGAGAATTGTCTGAAGTTCACCGTCGGAGAATGATTCATTCCCCGCAAAATCGATCTTCGTGATCTTGGCGCCGGATTGTGCCAGAATGCTTGACGCGAGGAGACTACCAAGCAATAGTAGAAATAGAAGGAGAAGCCGCGAAGAGAAGTAGTAAGCGCTGTATCTTGCCGGCTCGTGTGACATAGTCATCAGTTCCGGAGATTATCCGGGCGTTCGCGCCTTAGGAACGCGAAGAATCCTGCGGCGATTGTGGGCGGAACTCCGGTTTTAACATGGTACCCAGGCGCTCCAGAGGGATTGAGACCACCTGCACTCCCGCTGCATAGGGAGCGACCGCGTACGGTTCGAAGAATATCACCAGATCGCGCGGGGCAAGCATGAAGCGGGAGAACTTGGCCAGATCCGGTTCAGTGCCGACCTCAACCATTTCCTCATTATACATCTCACCCAAGACCTGCCGCAACTCGGCGCGGGAGAATACCGAGAGGCTGTCCGCCGCCCTGGCCCGTCGCTCGAACAGGTCAGAAAGGAGAAGCAGTTTTTTGGTCGCCAGATTGAAATTCAAGGTTGTGACGGTGGTCATGCCGTGCGCGCCGCCGGTGTATGAGTACTCATCAAACTTGAAGCAGGCGACATTCGGCGGAAAAACGGACGAACTGTAATTGATATCAAGTTCCGCCTGCCACGCCGGAGATTCCGAACTATCCGGTGCCGCCGCCAGGAAGCTGTCGATCTGCGCCCGCACGAATTGCTCTATCAGGGTATCGACGATCGGTTCGCCGGTGCGCGGAAAGCGCGCGGAGTACTGATATCTGGCGGTGGAATCGCTGAGCGCGGCTGGTTCTTCGAGGGGGAGCAAACCAAGCGTATCACCGGCTTCGAGAGAAAAAATGTCCGCCGGAGTCGGTTCCCGGACCACTTCTTTCTCTTTGGAGCAGCCAGAAACAAGCAGGATCAGGAGGCTGGAAAGAACCGCGATCTTCACAGTAGTCGCTCCGGTTGGCGTATGGCCGATTTACTGGTTGTGTGAGCCCTTTTCATACTTGAAATGCAAAGATGCAGAGGAAGTTTCCGTAACGCAAGCAAATCGGCAGAGAGGTCCACGACTGAGTATTTCCAGTGCCAAATCGGACTGACAAACCTGACCCATTAGTAGAAGAATGCATGCGTTAGTAGACAGCAGATCGGGCGAAAAGAAGGTGATCGCTACGAGGCAAACAGAAACGGGATGGCGGAGTCGCCATCCCGTGAATAATAGAGAAATTGAACGTTAAAGGTTAGCCCTTGCGCCCCTTGTGGTTGGCACGCATTTCGGCTGCCATCTCACGAATCTCCGTCAGATCGCGCACCATCTCGGACCATCCATACCAGAGCGAATAATCCGGATTGTTGTGGAACGCCCCCTGGAATGCACGCATCCGATGTTCCAGATGCATGGCGAACAGCTTCTGTTCGATGCTGGTCGGTGCGTCGTGGAATGTCAGCAGATCCGGAAACGCGCTGGAGTAGCCGGCAGGTTTCGCGAGGATACCTTCGGCATAGAGGGACGCTATCTCTCGAATAGCCTGCGCCAGCAGATGATCCGCCTCGCGGATCAGGTCGTCACCTTTTGCTAATTCCGCTTTGGCGAAATTCTCGGAATGGCATTGGCCACAGGCGCCTATCATCTTGTTCCGTTCGCGATCGAAGTCTTCCTGTGTCAGCCGGGCGACATCCGCGGCCTTGACCGCGTCGAGCCGTCCGGTCGGTTTGCCGGTCGGGTCAAGCACACCGAGCGCCTGCAGGATGGTCACCTGATCGGCGGCCCACTGTGAATCCGCGGGCAAAGGAAGGCGAACCGCAAGGAATCCCCACGCGGTGCGGACTTCGTGATTTCCTTCCTGCATATGGCAATCCTGACAGGTCGGCGCGGAGGCGGACTCAGGAAGCGTGCCGTTCTGCTTCAGCAGATAGCGCACGCCATGCTTGGAAGATGAATACATCTCCCACTGCGGATGGTCGAACCCCATATGGCAGGTCTGGCAAGCCTGCGGCTGTTTCGCTTCGATCACTGAGAAGGTGTGTCGAGTATGGCAGGCGTCGCAAGAAGCATTGCCAAAACCGGGATTGTCGGTCTTGAGTTTCCTCAACTCTTCCTCAGACTTGATTCCAACTTTGTGGCAGCCACCGCAGCCCTTCATGCCATCGATAAGCGCAACCGGCGCGGCATGCGTGGTCGGCATGGCCTTGAGCGCGGTCCAGGCGTGGGCATGTTTCCCTTTCATGAACTGCTCGGTCTGCTGGCTGTGACATTCGCCACAGGTTTGCGGAGTCGGAAGCGTGACTTTGTCGACATCGGCGGCAGTGGTGTGACCAATACCGTGGCAGCCGTCGCATCCGATATCATTGGCGGCATGTTTGGAGAGTTGCCAGTCTGTCACGATATTCGGTGTGATCTTAGAATGGCATTCCTGGCAGGTCTCTGCAGAACCGACTACCGGAATCAGCAGTGCCAGGGCGGCCAGATTAAAGAGCAAGCGTTTCATACGTACCTCTTAGAATCAAAATGGGAGAATCGCCCCATGCTAACAGTTTGGTTTGGGGTGATGATACGAGGATGAAATAGTCGCTCCCTTGACTTTAGTCAACATCAACAGAGACAAATCTATCTCTCAAAGAGGACTGCTGACAGTCCTCTCTTCAGGTCGGCTCCGTTTCTGCCGACTTAGTCCTTATCAGCAGATTGGAGATCAAACGTGGTTGCCTATTTACCTTACCTATTGGTCGGACTAGTGGCGTGGGGAATATTTGCCCTTATCCGTCACTCCCGGCGGCTCATGGCCGAGCAGAAACAGATGTTGCAGGAGCTCGGCTTCACCGAAATAGCTGTAGTCGATGGCGAGTTGACTGCCAAAGTAAACCGGCTGCGGAATATCGGGCGAGGGAATGTCAGGATAACCAAGGCATACTCGCGACGTCAGGGATACTATACGCTCTATTTTCTGTATGTCTGGACGGGGAGCAAGTCGGATTCTTCGACCCAGTGGACCTCGGCGATAGTGTCGCCCGAACTGGATCTTCCCACTTTTGCGATTTCACCCGGGCTTCCGCTCAAAGGCAAGCTTGGTGAATGGTTGAACAGCGCGATCACCTGGGCGATACAGAAGCGCGGGATGTCCCGCGTGGAGATACCGCAAGAGACTGGATGCGCCGAGAGCCATTATTTGTTCGCGGAAAAGCCGGAACTGGCAAAGGGATTCTTCCCGAGTCAGTTCTGGGAGCGGCTGTCGACCGATAAACATCGGTTAATGCTC
>JAYRFH010000015.1:0-6299 GCA_041908405.1 Candidatus Zixiibacteriota bacterium | reverse complement strand
GAATTACCTCGCCCATGTCCAGGCTTCATTCTCAGCCGAAAAACCACCGGAATATCCTCTGATATTCCTGAAACCGCCGTCCGCCATTATCAATCCGGGTGACAAGATCGTCCATCCGCCGCAATCTGAGCGTGTGGACTATGAGGCTGAACTCGCTGTGGTCATCGGCAAGACCGCCACGTGGGTGAAGGAAGAGGATGCCGAACAGCATATTTTGGGCTTCACTTGCGTCAACGATGTTACCGCCCGCGACCTGCAGAAGAAGGATGGTCAGTGGTCCCGCGCCAAGGGATTTGATACCTTCTGTCCTGTAGGACCATGGATTGTGACCGACCTGAACTGGCGGGATGTTCTGGTTGAGGGGATCCTGAATGGCAACGTCATGCAATCAGGGCGGACTTCGCTGATGATCTTTAAGATACCCTATCTCATTAGCTATATATCATCGGTGATGACCCTTTACCCCGGCGACATTATTTCCACCGGGACGCCATCAGGGATCGCTCCGATGAAATCCGGGGATGTTATCGAGGTTCGAGTGGAAGGGATCGGCACACTTGCGAATAGCATGGCTTAGTCTGTTACTCGTTCTGCTGGCGATTGGATCGCTTGCCGCGCGCGATCGAATACTGCTGGATGTCTCACTCAATGACTCCAGCAGAACGATCTCCGGCCGCGTGGAAGTCATCTGGTATCAGGTAGACAGCAGCTATAGCGACCCGCATTTCCGCCTGTGGGGTAATCGTGTGTGTGATAGCGCCTCCTCGGCAGACCCAGACTCCTGCGGTTTTCTCATCTACTCTACTGAGGTGAACGGTGTTCAATTGAACGGCGAACCAACAGTGAGCGGAACCGATCTTGCAATTGATTATCAAGTCTCCGCACCTGCCGAAAGCCTGACTGTCAGAATACTTTTCCGAGCCAGAGTGCCAGAATCCAAAGATCGCTTTGGCTATTCCGATGGGATCTATCAGCTGGATGGCTGGTTCCCGATGCCCGCACCTCATCGGGATGGACGTTGGCTGGTTGTGCCGTACGACGATGAATCAGAGTTAGTCGGCGACTTTTATGACTTTGAAGTCGCGGTTGAGTACCCGGACTCGCTGCAACTTATCGCGCCCGGCCGGTATCTGTCAGACACTACGGAGCTTGGTGCGAGAGACCAGTTTCGCCTTACGCCGGCCCATGACTTTGCGATGCTCCTGGGGAAAGATTTCAAGCTCAAAAGCTTTCCGAGTGATCAAACGACTATCAGTTTATACTACCGTACCCGGAATGAGTCCGCAGTCGACTCGATCGCGGCCTCGGTGAAGTTCACCCTCAATTGGATGGCAGAGAATGTCGGGCCGTACCCCTTCAAGGAACTTGTCGTGGTCGAGGTCCCTCTCGGTATGAATGGCGGTGTGGAGTTCCCGCAGATGTACTGGCAGTCGGGATTGTCCACTGGAGAGTACACACGGTTCAGTCGGGGAGTGGCCATTCACGAAACCCTCCACCAGTGGTTTTACGGGATAATCGCATCGAATCAGGCCGAGGAACCCTGGCTGGATGAATCGATTACAGAGTATTTTACCGAGCGCATTAATGACGCCGAAATGCAGGGGAAACGGCACCATGTCAATTTCTTCGGCATCACCGCCCCGGCACAGATAGAGAGTCGAATGCGCGGTTACAGTCACCTTGACCATATCCCTATCACCCGGTCGGCGATGGCGTACAGCCGAGAAGATTATTTCCCGACTGTCTATGGCAAAGGGCCGATGGTCATCAAAACGGTCGTCGGGTTGCTAGGCGATCAGGAGCAAACGTTCTGGCAGGAATATTATCGACGCTTCATCTTTGCGCATCCGACTGAGCGCGACTTTATCGCTTTGCTCAACGAATATTCGCCCTTCAGAGAGAGACAATCTGCGGGTGATCTCATACGCATGGCGCACGCGGTGGATTACCAGGTCACGAACATCACTTCAGAGGAGATACCAGATAGCAACCGCTACAGATCAACCGTTTATCTGAACGCGATTCACCCGCTCCCGTATCGGGTACCATTACGCCTGGGATTCCCGTCCGAACCGGCTTTCGATACCCTTATAACCTTGTCGCCGGGCGAACAAACACTCACCATCGAACGAGCCGAGCCGGTTAGTTTCGCGCATCTTGATCCAGATGGACTGGTCGCCATGGACACCGACTATCTCAATAATTCGTATCTGCGTAGTGGCCACGGCGCCGCCTTCAGACTCTTTTCTGGAATTACCTTCCTTGTCGAGTCAATGATCTCATTGGTGTGGGGGATATGAAGAGACGAGTAATCGAAATTGCGCTGACCATCCCACGCCTTTACCGCAATCTCTGGCTTGGCCTTTGGGCTGTAAAGCTGCTCTTCGCGCTGGCGGTCACTCTCCCAATCCTGATCCTGATCCAGTCGAGGCTCGACCACTCTGCCTTCGCTCAGATTCTCTTAGGTGAGTGGCCGGCCGATGTCATCCTTGAACTAATCTTCACGAGCGAGAACATCTTCAGCGCCTCTTTGCTGTTTATGCTGACCATTGTTGCTCTCGGATTTCTGTTTAAGCAGTTCCTGAACGGCGGCATCTTTGATTGTTTGGTCAATCACGCTGAGCCGAGCCGAAAAAGGTTCTTCGGTCAATCATCGGTCATGTTCCTGCAGCATCTGACTATCAGCGCGTGGATGCTCCTGATCTATTTCCTGCTGTTCCTTACTGCCATGTTCATCGGTGAAATGGTGACGTGGACCGCGCGACGGCTCATCCCGGAACTTGACCTGACACGGTTTGCGCTGCGAGTCGGAGTGACCTATCTCGTGATGATAGTAGGGGTCGTTTACTCCGACCTGGTCAGGATTCACCGGACGCGAACCCTGCAAGCCAGAGCCCTTTCTGGTAAGGAACAGACCTTTGGTCTGGCAGGCATGGGTGACTCGTTTAAGGCGGCGTACACCACACTTGTCCGGCGCGGCTGGAAAGTGATGGCAGTGTATCTCGCGTTTTATCTGCCGTTTGTCCTATGCTGGCTGGCAGTGGAAGGGCTTGCTCTGGTTATTACCGGTGGATTGTCAAATATGCCTGGCGCCATCATTGAATTTGCGCTATTTCAGGCATGCGCCCTGGTCAGAGTCTGGCAGTCTCTGGCTGGCACACTCGCGATGACTGACTTTGTTGTGTCACAACCCGAACCAAAACTTGAGGAATCAAGTGACCGAGCGACTGTATTATCGTGACCCGGCGATCTTAGAGTTTGAGGCCACCATCATATCTTCCAAAGAGGTGGATGGTCGCTTTCAGACGATTCTAAACCGTTCGGCCTTCTACCCGACCTCGGGTGGTCAGTTGTTCGACACCGGCCTTCTCGGCGACGTACCGGTCATCGATGTTGTCGAGTCTGATCATGAAGTCCTGCATATTTCCGAACGGAAAGTCGGCGAAGCTGGTGTCTCCGTCCACGGTAAAGTTGACGCGGGCCGCAGGCAGGTTCATCGCCAACAACATACGGCCCAGCACATCCTATCACAGATAGCGGTAAGAAAATTCGGATTTGAGACAGTCTCTGTTCATTTGGGGGATGACTATGGCGCGATTGAACTGAACAACGCATCAATCGAGCAGTCTCAGCTTGAAATACTCGAAACCGAAGCCAACCAGATCCTGTACGTCAACTGGCCGGTGACCATTGTGTTTGTCTCCGGTGCCGAACTTGAGAGAATCCCGCTGCGCAAGATTCCGAGTCGCGAGGGAGAATTGCGCGTCATTAAAGTCGGCGAATTTGATTACTCCGCGTGCGGCGGAACCCATGTATCCTCGACAGCCGAAGTTGGACTGATAAAAATCATTGGGTGGGAAAAGCTGAGGGGACATGCCCTGATCCGCTTTCTGGCCGGTATTCAGGCTCTGGATGACTACCGCACTCGCTTCGGAGTAACGGACTCACTGGCCAAAGCCCTCACCTGTAATGTTAACGACATTGCCGGGAGATTCGACAAGCTTTCGAGTGAGAATCGCGAACAGCGAAAACAGATAGCCCAGCTGTTTAAGGAACTACTGCCAATTCGGGCCGAAGAATTGGTTGCGTCGGCGACCCAGGTCGGGCAACTCAAGTTGGTGTATAAGGCGATGGAAGGGATGGATGCCCAGACCGCCGGACAGTTGGCCGGGTTAGTGGCTGACAGGATCGATGGCCTCGTACTGTTGGTGGCTGATGGGAAACTGCTGCTCGCAGTCAGCGCCATAAGTGGGTATCACGCCGGCGACCTGGCCAAAAAACTTGGACCGACACTTGGACTGAAAGGCGGCGGAAGTAACAGAGCGGCGCAACTGGGTGGGGCCGAGGCTAACAGGATCGAGGACTACAAATCAGCTTTGGTATCGCTGATCGGGCATGCGTAAGATTATCTACATTTTCTGGTTACTGCTCCTGAGTGTTTCTCAGGTCCATGCCCAACGCGCGCAGCGGCTCGATCTTGACCATGCCGACCTCCTGGAAGTCCTCCTCGGTGCGACGCAAGACACCACAATAGCTGTCGGCTCGGTCGCCTTCCGCACCGAGTCAGGGACAATTGCCTGCGACTCGGCCACCTGGATACGTGGGAAAAAGGCAATTCTACGCGGCTCGGTCATTGTCGAAGACAAGGTGTACCGTCTGCTTGCCGACTCAGTTGATTATGATCTCCTGAAAAATCAAGCAGTTGCCAAGGGACCCTATGTAGAGCTTTGGTCCAAATCCGATTCACTCTTCGCCACCGGCACGAATGCGTTCTACGACCGTACGAAGAAATACTTCCGGATGGAGAAGCGACCGACAGTCTACCTGAATTATCCTGACTCAGCCGAGATGGTGCAGGTCGACGCCAACCTGGTCGAATACGAGTCAGACTCGGCCGTGGCCGTCGCACAGGGGGATGTGGTCATCACGTCCAATGATATCAAAGCGACCGCGGGACGCTCGGTGATGCATCAGAAGGAAGGACTCCTCGAGCTGTACGAACGCCCGGTGTTGGAACGCGGCAAATCGACAGTCAAGGGATCCTTTATCACGGTTTACAGCGAAAATGATCTGTTAAGCACAATAGAGGTAACTGACTCTGCGCGAGCGGAATTCAAAGAAGTCGTTGACACCTTGCCGGACAATTCGGTCCTGATAGACCAGTCGATTCTGACAGGCAGACAGATAGATTTTGACTTCCAGTACGGCGCGCTCAAGAATGTTACTTCGGTAGGTCAGGCCTATTCATGGTACTACCCCGCAAAACGCGGAGGCGATGAATCAAGCGAGAATGCCGTCTCGGGAGACACAATTCAGTTTGACGTGGCCAATGAGCAACTACAGTCGGTTACCGTTCTCGGCGGGGCAATTGGCAGTTACATCAACACAAAGGAAAAGACGGTCGATTCTGCGGTCATCACGGTGCAGGACACGATCGACTATTCATCTACCTTCATCCGCTACCTGATGGCAGACTCGGTTATCACTCTGCTGGGACAGTCACACATTGAGTCCGGCACAGTTGAGCTGGACGCTCATCAGGTGCTTTTCGATACGCAGGATCGCCTCATAAAAGCCTATTCGGCGGATATCGTCTGCGACAGCTTCCCCAATGACAGCACACTGACTGCCCGGTATCAGCCAAATCCGATTCCGGTTATCCTGAAAGACAAGGAAGAGGAACTCTACGGCGATTACCTGGAGTACTCGATCGACACGGAGAAAGGGAAGATCGTCCAGTCAAAATCAAAATACGAGACAGGGTTTTATTACGGACAGCGGGTCTACCGCGCGCAAGAGAATATCTTTTATGTAGAGGATGGCCGCTACACGACCTGCGACGCGGCCGAGCCGCATTTCCATTTCTACTCGAAGAATATGAAGTTTATCGAGAACGACAAGCTGATCGCGCGACCGGTTGTGTTTAATCTCGGGCGGCTCCCGATATTGGCGCTCCCGTACTATGTCTTTCCGCTAAAGAAGGGGAGGCACTCGGGCATACTGCCGTTCACGTTTGGCAATATAGAGCAGGGTGACAGATACATTCAGAATGTCGGCTATTACTGGGCGGCCTCGGAGTACTGGGATCTGCAGGGAGCAATGAGCTATCATGAAAGCCGCTCGGCCTTCACCCTTTCAGGGCAGTTCCGTTACAAAAAGCTGTACGCGTACGATGGTTACTTGCGGAGCAACTACACCAAAGAGACCAGCTTCAACTCAAATTTGGCTTCCGAATCCAAGTCGACGAAATACGACATATACGCGGGCCATTCGCACGAATTCAGCCCGGACTTCAAGGT
>JAYRFH010000014.1:0-18519 GCA_041908405.1 Candidatus Zixiibacteriota bacterium | reverse complement strand
CATGAATCTTGAGCTGAATGTCCGGCATACGACCAATGAATCCCAGTCCGCAAATGGTGATAATCCGCTGCGGCCCTCGGCGGACAAATCCGACTTGATGGTCACGCCGGTCATCTCATATGATTTTAGTACGCAGATCAAGGGTGGATTGACGGCTACCTGGCAGGATACCAAGGACGGCGAGCGCAAGAGCCATGTCCGCATGCTGCAGATCTGGGCGGAGATCCGCTTCTAATCTCCTTTAGGGTTGACACTGCTCTCTCCAGTGGCGACATTCTCTCCGTGAAACTGATTGTATCTTCCATAACAATGCTGGTATGCACCATGTTGAGCTGTACCGCGGCCCATGTTGAGCCACCTCCATTTGATAGTCACCGAGCTTTTGGCTATTTGGAGGCCCAGGTCGCATTCGGTCCGCGAGTCCCAGGATCTCTTGCCTGGCAGCAAGCCCAGGCCTATTACCACGACCACTTCAGTAAACTGGGATTGTCGGTCGATTTTCAGGCCACGAACTTCTTCGATCCATACTCCAAAACAGACAAGCCGCTGGTCAACGTGCTGGCGCGGGCCAAGGGGAGCGATACATCGTTACCGCCGCTTCTTTTCGTGGCGCATTACGACAGCCGCCCACGCACCGATAGGCATTCAGACCCGACCCGACGGACTGATTCATTGCCGGGAGCCAATGATGGTGCGTCGGGAGTCGCGGTTCTTATGGAACTGGCCAATATGTTCGCCCAGAAGCCGCCTGCGTGTGATGTCGAGTTGCTGTTAACCGATGGCGAGGATTGGGGAGAAGAAGGGGACCACCAGTATTATCTCCTCGGGGCGCAGTATTTCGCGCAGCAGGGGATTCACGGCAAGTACCGGTTTGGTATCGTTATCGACTTGATAGGCGACAAGGATCTGCAGGTATTCCGCGAAGGGTATTCGCAGCAGTACAACGAACCGCTGAACGATATGGTTTGGGAAACGGCCAAGCGGCTGAATCTGTCGGGATTTCAGGATATGGTCAGGCATACCGTTATCGATGACCATTTGCCGGTCAATGCGGGGGGAGTTCCGGCGATAGTGTTGATCGATTTCGACTATGAGTACTGGCATACGGAGAAGGATCTTCCGGAAAACTGCTCGCCCGAATCACTGGCTCAGGTCGGGAAGCTGCTCGCCGAGATAGCGTATAACAAGTCACTCTGGCCGAATAAATGATTACGGAACCGAGACATTTCCCCTCAATCGAAGAGCTTCTGCAGAGCGAAAATCTGGCGCCGTTCATTAATGCGTTGCCTAGACCGGTGGCGGCCTCGATCGTCAAGGCGACAGTCGCAGAACTCAAAGAGAAGTTGATCGCAGATAAGAAGCCAGTGGCTCCGGATGCGATGTATCGCTCGATAGAAAAGGCGCTGGTCGCAGCCAAGGGGGCGGAAGTCCGTCGCGTGATCAACGCCACCGGGATCTTGGTGCACACCAATCTGGGACGCGCTCCATTCCCAGAAGTAGTCTTTGCCAACCTCAGAGAGACCTTAACCGGCTACTGCAGTGTCGAGTTTGATCTGCGGACCGGAGCGCGGGGGAATAGAGGTGAGGCGTGCGAACGGTATCTTGCGGAATTATCCGAAGCTGAGTCCGGAACGGTGGTCAACAACTGCGCGGCGGCGCTGTTCTTGATACTCAATACGCTGGCCAATCGGAAGAATGTACTCATTTCACGCGGTGAGCTTGTGCAAATTGGTGGTGGATTCCGCATCCCCGATATTCTTAAGCGGGCTGGCGGGAAGCTGATAGAGGTCGGCACGACCAATATCACCACGATCGCTGATTACGAATCACACATAGACGCGCAGACCGCGCTTATTTTAAAAGTACATAAGAGTAATTTTGTGCAGGCGGGGTTCTCGGAGGAAGTTGCTCTTCGTGATCTGGTCGCTCTCGGCAAGCGCGCCAATGTGCCGGTCATCAATGATCTCGGCAGCGGCGTATTTGTGGAGACCGCGCCAGTAATGGGATATGCGGAACCGACAGTGCAACAATCGGTCCGCGCCGGGGCTGATCTGACCTGCTTCTCGGGCGATAAACTGCTTGGCGGAGTGCAAGCGGGAATGATCGTCGGTCGCGCCGACATGATAAAGAGTATCAAAAAGAACCCGCTCTTCCGTACGATGCGAGTTGACAAAGTTGTCTTTGCCGTTCTGGAGCAGTTGTTCTCAATATATCTAAACGGCACGCATACCGCGGACATTCCGCTCTGGTCGTGCCTCGCTATCCCCGATTCGGAACTCTATCAGCGGGGGAAAGCGCTGGTTCGCGATGCCGGTAATCCGGCCGGGGTCAGTGTCGAGGCGTCCAAGGTCTATCTCGGCGGTGGCGCTCTTCCGGAGAAAGAGATCCCATCAGTAGCAGTCTGCTTCTCCAAGGAGTACAAAGCGGAACGGCTTCTCAAGACGTTTCGCCAACAGAATCCTCCCATAATATGTCGTATCGAAGAGGATCGTTTGATCCTTGACCTTAAGGCGATCCCGGTTTCAGATTATCCGCACTTGTTGTCGGCCATCCGTGCTGCGCTTAAGGAGTGACCAATGCTGGTGATCGGCACAGCAGGTCATATCGATCACGGGAAATCGTCAATCGTCAAACGACTTACCGGCACCGACCCGGATCGTCTCCCGGAAGAACAAGCGCGGGGGATGACTATTGATCTCGGATTCGCTTTCTACGAGACCCCGTTACAACAGACAATAGCTTTTGTCGATGTCCCCGGGCATGAGCGATTCGTCAAGAATATGATCGCAGGCGCGGGCGGGATCGATGCAGTCATGCTGGTGGTTGCCGCCGATGATGGCTGGATGCCGCAAAGCGAAGAGCATTTCCAGATCGTCAAATTACTTGGCGTGAAACATGGGATGATCGCGCTGAACAAATGTGACCTAGTCGAAACTGACTGGCTGCAGTTGCTGGAGAAGGATCTCCGCTCGCGGTTGGCCGGATCGTTTTTGGCGGACGCCCCGATCTTCAGGCTCTCAGCCACAACTGGTGCGGGTTTCGAAGGGCTGAAGCAGCATCTCGATACTCTGCCCGGCACAATTGCGGCGCGGAAGGATATCGGCAAAGCGCGGCTGTATATCGACCGGACATTTGTGCGGCAGGGGATAGGCGGGGTGGTGACTGGGACATTGCGCGGGGCCACGCTGTCAGTCGGACAGGCTGTATCAATTTGGCCAACCACCAAAACCGGCAAGATACGATCGCTGCAGTCACATAATGAGGAAGTCAACTCTGTATCGCCGGGGAGTCGCACGGCGGTTGCTGTGACCGGAGTCGAGAGAACAGATCTAGTGCGTGGGGGGGTGATCTCCGACCGGACAGACTTGACCTATTTCCGGGAACACCCGGTGCTGGCACTCTCGATCCAGATGTTGCCGAACGCTCCCGTCCCACTTGAGGATCGACGGCGTGTGCTCCTGATTGTCGGTACCACAGAGGCCGAGGGCGAAATACGGATGTTCGATCAGGCTGAGATAGCTCCTGGGAAATCGGGTCTGGCGTTCTTCCGACCGGATGACCCGGTCTATTCGCTGGTTTTCGACCGATGTATCATCCGACTTCCTACTCCAATGGTTACGCTCGGCGGCGGAGTAGTCCTGGATCACCTGGCGGCATTTCCTCGTCGCAAAGAACTGGACGGGTTAAGTTATCTGCGAGTGCGGGCAAGTGGTGCATTGACGGACCTTGTGAATTCGGAGCTGATCAAGCGAGGGCTGGTGCCGGCAGAAACATTCCTCCGCGAGGCGGATGTTTCAGAGTCGGAGGTCTCGCGTCTGCTGGTGACACTTGCGGCTGAAGGGAAGATCGCGCGCTATGAGAAACTGTGGTATCAGGTCGAGCACCTGAAATCGGAAGTCAGCCATCTGAAAGAAGCGGTCACGGTGTTCATTAAAGAGCAGCCTCATCTCAAAGGCATTACTTTGTCGCAGTTGACTGAGCGGATGAATCGTGGTCAGGATACCGTGGCGTTGTTGCTTGATTACCTGATTGCCAATGGCGAGGTGACCCGAACCGGCGATTTCTTTGATCTTTCCGGTCGTGGCATGACCTTAAAAGGCGTTTACAAAGACGCGCACGACAAGATCATGGCCGCGCTTCGTGCCGACAAGTATGCGCCGCCCCCGCTCCAGTCTTTCGCCGCGCAGGGGAAGCATTACCAGGAGGCGATCCGCTATGTCATCGAATCACGCGAGGCACACAAATGCGGAGCAGAGTTCCTGCTTTTGGAAGAGGTCTGGCGCGAGATCGTGACATTCATACGGGAGCGGCTGAGCGCATCTGGAAATTTCGCAGTGACAGAACTTCGCGAGCGATTCGGTTTCAGTCGCAAGTACGCGATCCCGATACTCGAAGAATCAGACCGCCTGAAACTAACGGAACGGCAGGGGGACCTGCGCATCAAGGGAGCACGCTTTGACCATGAAGACTTTGTTCTATAACGGCCGGGTGCATACCCAGGCCGATTATCTGGTAGTTAATTCGATGGCGGTTGCGAATGACCGAATTGTCGCGGTCGGGAATGCTTTGGAAAAGGACTCCGATCTCAAAGGGTACTCCAAAGTCAACCTGAAAGGGGCGACGATTGTCCCCGGACTGGTTGACGCGCATGCTCACTTCTATTATTTCGCGCTATCGCTCGGGAGTGTGCAACTGGACGGACTTCCGACGATTGAGAAGTGTCTGGCGCGCATCAAGGAATTCTCGTCCAAACAACCGAAGGATGAGTGGATTGTCGGCGACGGTTATTCGCCGGACCGCTTCACCAAAAGAGTTGAGCCGGATAGGCAGATGCTTGACGCGGTGACTGGTGGACGGCCGGCGTTCATTTTCTCCAAGGATATGCATTCCGCATGGGTCAATAGCCGAGCACTTGAGATCGCGGGTATAAAGAAATCTACACATGATCCTGAGGGGGGTACTATCGAGCGGCTTCCTGATGGCACGCCGAGCGGCATTCTAAGAGAAAAATCCGGCTATGATCCGGTGTGGCAGAAGATTGGGCAGCCTTCGCGAAAGGAAGTAGACCGTCGATACAAGCGGGCTCTGGAGTATGCGTACCGAAAGGGAGTGACCGGCGTTCATTCGTTCGATGGCCCCGATGGATACCAGTACTACATGGACCTTGCGGCCTCCGGCAAAATGGGACTGCGGGTGAATTACTATCCGGGAGCGGCGCTCCTTCCGCAGTTGCTCAAGAACAAGGTCTACTACGGGCTGGGGACACCATTCTTCCGAATCGCTGGTGTAAAGATCTTCGCCGATGGCGCGCTGGGGAGTCAGACAGCTCTTTGTTTCAAGAGATACATTGGTTCAAAAAACAACTATGGCATAGAAGTCACATCGACCAAGGAGATGATCCGTCTGATTCGCGAAGCTCGCCGGCTGAATCTGCCGGCGGCTATCCATGCGATCGGCGATAAAGCCGTGTCTAACGTGCTCGATGCATTTGAGGCGGTTCCGCTACCGGACTTTGGCGCGCGAAACCGGATTGAGCATCTCCAGATGGTGAGGCGGTCGGATATCGCGCGAGTGAAAAAACTCCGCATTGTCGCCTCAATGCAACCATCGCACTGTCCTTCGGACATTGGGATCGTCCGGAAATACTGGGGAGAGCGGGGCAAAGACGCGTATATATTCCGCACCCTAATTGACAAAGGGATCGATCTGGCCTTTGGCTCCGACGCGCCGATCGAACCACTGGACCCACTCGCCGGGATAGCGGCAGCAGTCCGTCGGGCACGTCAGGGATCCAACGACACACTGTATCCTGAACAGAAGATCACCGCGGCGGAAGCGCTATTTCGGTTTACCGTTGGCCCAGCCATTGCGTGTGGACTGGAACATGAGCGCGGATACCTGCTTCCTGGCTATCCGGCGGACTTTGTGGTGCTTGCGGATGATCCGACCCGTGTGGCGGCCTCCAAGCTCTACGATCTGACCGTCCAAGCAACCGTACTTGATGGGCAGTTGGTGTACTCTAAATCGGGCAAGGATTGGCGATAAGTCGGCCTCAGAAGTGATTGAATAATCTATTTAATCACAAGTATTTAGATTGACACGCCGGGGACGGGGGAGTCATATTATTACTATCGGGGAAAGGTCGACTTATGAAACAGAAACTTCTCCTCATCCTATTCGGATTCCTGATCGTCAGTCCAATTATATCGTTCACAATCAAGCTGATAGTCGCCGAGCCGGCGTATGCGAAATCCGGCTACTACCAGCCGATCGAATCGGTGCTGGCGCAGGTTGATTCTGCGGTCCGCAAACCGGGCGACACAGCAAAGCATGTCAGGCCGGATATAGATTCTTTAATTCGCACCGGTGAGCATCCGCTGGTCATTCGACTTGATATCGATGGCACCATTGGCGCTGTTACTGACAATCGAATCGAAGACGCTATTGAGAAAGCGGAAGAGGAGCGCGCCGTACTCCTGGTGATCTATCTGGATACGCCGGGTGGGTTCACCAAACCGACCTGGTCGATAACCAAGCGTTTCCTCAATAGCCCAGTGCCGATCTGTATCTATATCGCGCCATCGGGAGCGAGAGCCGGTTCCGCCGGTGTCTATATGACCTATGCGGCGCATTTTGCCGCCATGGCGCACTCGACCAATATCGGCGCGGCGCACCCGGTCGCCGGCGGTGGGCAGGAGATCGATTCGGTGATGAACGAAAAGATCACCAACGATGCCGCCGCGCAGATCAAGGCGTTCGCCGATAAGCGGGGGAGAAATGTCACTTGGGCCGAGCAGGCGGTACGGCAGTCGGTGTCCATCACTGACAAAGAAGCGCTGGATTCAAATGTCATCGATATTCGTGCCGAAAACTATGATGATCTTCTTCGCCAGATAAACGGACGGGAGACAGAACTACCGTCCGGCAAAGTGGTGATGAATCTCACCAATGCCCGCACCGAGACGGTGAAGATATCTTTCGCTTATAAGCTACTGGAATTGCTGACCCAGCCGGATATCGCGTTCATACTGTTCTCGATCGGCGGGCTGGGGATTGTGCTGGAGCTGTACAACCCCGGGTCGATACTCCCCGGCGTGATCGGCGCGATCGCGCTGATCCTTGCGTTCTACTCGTTTCAGACCTTGCCGATCAACTGGGCGGGAGCCGCGCTGATACTTTTAGCGATCATCTTATTCATTGCGGAGATAAAAGTGGTCAGTCATGGATTGCTGACAGTCGGGGGAGTTATTGCTCTTTTCCTCGGGGGACTTATGCTGGTGGACACGGTCGACCCGAATCTCCGGGTCTCCAAGAGCATCCTGACCACGGTGTCACTGCTCATCGGCATCACTCTGGTAGTGATGTTCTATCTGGTCTATAAGGCGCGGATGCGCAAGCCATTTATCGGGGAGTCTGCCATGATCGGACGGCGGGGGAGGATGCACAGTGAGGGGTTTGTGTATATCGAAGGGGCGCTGTGGAAAGTGGTTTCGGATGAGTCGCTGGGGATTGGCGATGATGTCGAAGTGGTCGCGGTCGACAACCTTACCCTAAAAGTACGCAAGCATCATTCATAAAGGAGGATAGCGAGATGGAAGGTCCGAATCTGAATTTTCTGCCGGTGGCGATAGTCATCTTTTTCGTCCTCATGCTCCTGTTCAACATGCTGAAAATCCTTCGCGAGTATGAGCGAGGAGTGATATTCCGGTTGGGTCGATTGATAGGCGCGAAGGGACCGGGACTGATCATCCTGATCCCGATCATCGATAAGATGATGCGGATCGACCTGCGAACGATCACGTATGATGTCCCGCCGCAGGATGTCATCACCCGTGACAACGTGTCGATCAAGGTCAACGCGGTGCTTTATTTCCAGGTGGTGGACCCGAACAAGGCGGTGGTATCGGTGGCGAATTTCTTCGAGGCGACCAACCAGATCGCCCAAACGACCCTTCGCTCGGTACTGGGGCAGGTCGAATTGGATGACCTGCTGGCGAACCGCGAGAAGATAAATGTCGAGCTGCAGAAGATAATCGATGGCCAGACCGAACCGTGGGGAGTCAAGGTTTCGGTGGTGGAGGTCAAGAATGTTGACCTGGCTCCAGAAATGACCCGCGCGATGGCCCGTCAGGCCGAAGCCGAGCGCGAACGCCGTTCGAAAGTCATCCATGCCGAGGGTGAGTTCCAGGCTTCGCAAAAGCTGGCCGACGCCGCCAATGTCATGTCGACGGCTCCGAACGCGATGCAATTGCGATATCTTCAGACGCTGGTCGAGGTTTCGGCGGAGAAAAACAGCACGCTGATCTTCCCGGTCCCGATCGACCTTCTGGGCGCGTTCAAAGACTATCTGCAGGCAAACACGCCGAAGAAATAGCCGTCAGGCAAGGGAGAATTTACGGCGAGGGATGTATAACAGATGTCTCTCGCCGTTTTGTTAGTAAATGAGGAAGTATCGATGTCGACAGCTCGACCAACGTTTCTGAAATTTCTTGTCCTTGCACTGTTGTTGCTTGGGGTGGCTCAGGATACTGTAATCGCTCGTGACAGGCCTGGTCCGATCCACAAGCGGGATTCCATGATGGTTTATCCCGAGGCGCTCAAGCGGGTGCCGGTCGCTCTTCAGGTTTCGGCCTGGGCGGTCTCCCATGAGATCATGAAACGTGGGCTGGTAGTCGACCCGACGATGGCGATGCTCTCTGGCGCTATCAATCCGTTCTGCCTATATGATATGACGGTGATCATCACTGATGACACGACACAGATCGAGTTCTATTTGGACAGCCTTTGCGCGCGCAAGAATCCGAATGATACGACTGAATATTACCCCGATTCCGTATTGGACACTCTTCAATCGCCGTTTGACGATATGCGGGTCCAGGTGGTCAGCAGTTCGCTGAAGCCGAAGAAGTTCTACTGGCCGCAGAACAAGCGGCTTGAAGGGGCGACGATACGTGCTATCTACCGCATCTCCTTTGCTGACAAGGGGGATATGGGATTTCACGAGCTGTTCGGACGCTACAATGCGGATGAGCTTTTGATGTTCGACTCGACTCGCGCGGTGATCATGCGGTAGCAAACCCAGACCCTGACGTTTATCTCCATCCTCGGTAAAGGAGACTTTCTTTGTATGGCTTCCCTTTTGTCCCCGAGTTCTCAATTTTCTTTCTAACATTCCCATGGCCTTGACGCTCTATATTTCAGGAGCCACAGTGGCAACTGGAGGAATGTGGAGCGGACAGACAGTGAACTTCTTGGGGCGCTAAGTTCGGGGGACCGTCGGGCGTTCGAAGAGATATATCACCGCCACAAGCGACGGCTCTACAGCTATTGCTTGCGGATGGTCAATAGTGCCGATGCAGCGCAGGATGTGGTCCAGCAAGTCTTTGTCACGCTCCTTGAACAGCACCGCTCTATTCGTCAACCGGCGAAACTGTGCGGCTGGCTGCTGACGATAGCCAGCCACCGATGTCATAGGTTTGTTGCGGAGAGTTCCCGAATCGTGTCCGCTGACTCCGACAACATAGAACCACAGGTGATCAAAGATACTGCCGCAGGGCGGATGTCCGCCCGCCTGATCTCGCGCGCAATGGAGCGACTTTCACCCGAGATGCGGGAAATGATCATCTTGAGAGAATACGAAGATATGTCATACAAAGAGATCGCCGAAGTGCTTCAGGTGAATGAAAGCACCGTCAAATTCAGATTGCATACCGCACGCAAAAAACTGTGCGAACTAGTGAGAACCGCCCAAAGGATCGAGGATAGATATGAGTTGCGCTGAAATAGAGATGAAGCTGGATCTGCTGCTGGAGGGGGAACTCCCGGATACAGAAGGGGAAGTTGTTTTTCAGCATCTTGCGCACTGCCGGGAATGCCAGGGTTATCTGAGCAGCTGCGCGCAGATACGCAGCGCTATCCGCGAAGAGAAGGTCTCGTTACCCGCGAGTTTGGACGAGAGAGTTTTGGGAAGAGGGGCGGAATCAGGCCGCACGGAGAAGAGTGTCTGGCGGAGTCGGGTGAATATCCCTCTGCCGTTGGCCGCTGCCGCGGTACTCTGTCTCGCGGCGCTGACCGCGTTCGCATTATGGCGAGACCGCGAGCCGGAACCACAGCAGGCGGTCACCGGGACTCTGGTCGATGCCGGACGGGTGGAGTATCTCTACCTCTTGCCCGCTGTCGAGGTAGTCGGGTCGAATCAAATAGCCCCAGCCAATGGATCAATTGAAAGATAGAAAGGAGATGTGTTGTATGAACAAGGGATGTCGTAGAATGAACTGGAACGCGTTAGCAGTTGGCCTCGGTCTGCTGTTGACAGCCGGTGTTGCGCTGGCGGGACCGGGGACAGGGCTGTCGGCCGAAGCAAAACGGCTGTCGGCGGTAGATTCTGCCGAAATCGCCATGCCAGCTGACAGTTTCATCGCGGTTGAAGCGATGCCGGAGATGCTGACGCAGGTCAGTCCCGTTTATCCCAAGGAAGAAAAGGAGAAGGGGATCGAGGCGGATGTATGGATCAAGGCGCTCGTCGGCAGTTCCGGCAGTGTACTCAAAGCGATGACAATGAAATCCGAAGGCGTGCCCGAACCATTCCTTAAGGCCGCATTGGATGCCGCCCTCCAGAACAAGTTTAAGCCCGCCGTGGCGAAAGGGAAGCCAGTCGCTGTTTGGGTGACCTATCGCGTCAACTTTGTGCTTTCCGACAAGGGAGCAGCGCCCCAGCAACCTGACCCGAAGAAATGAAACTACTCGTTCAGATGTTTGAGGAATGCCAGCAGTACCGTGGCGGAGTTTTTCGCTGCCACCGTGAAGAACTCTTTGATCTCGGTATCGGCGGTCGATGATCCGGAGCCACCGGCTAAGTCGGAGGCTGAACGGAATATCAGAAACGGCAGACCATTGACAGTACAAACTTGAGCTACCGCCGCCGATTCCATATCCGTAACTAATGCCCCGAATTCCGCGCTCAACCAGGCGCGGTGTTCTTTATTGTCGATGAACTGATTCCCACTCACGCCAACACCGCCAATAGTCAATTGTGGCGTGCGACCGTTGATCGGACTTAGACCGAGGGAGTCAACGGGGATCTTCTGCGCAATCGCGAGCAGCGAGCCATCCGCATAGATCTCCCGCGCCCGAACCAGTTTGCCGAGGGCGGCGTCAAATATCTTTAGGCTTTCCGGCTCGAATCCATTTCCACCAAGATAGCCGTAGTCGTGTTCGATCCAGATAGACGGCGCAGTGATATCTCCGATATTCACGGCTGTATCAATTCCGCCCGCAATACCGGTCAGTAACAGACAGCGAGGGGAGTAGCGGTCGATAAGTGTCTGTGTGGTCATGGCGGCATTGGTCATGCCGACGCCCGTTTCCGCCAGGATGATCGACTGGCCGGAGAGAGTGCCGATCAGGACCTCGCGGCCCAGCACTGTGTCACGGTCGTCGACCGCCATTGAGGCGGCGACTGTTTTCCCTTCCTCGGCAAAGGCGTAAAGAAGGAGGACTGGTTTTTCCAGTGCCAACAGACTGGAAAATGACAATGTCGCGAATAGAGCGAGCAGGAGTCTACACGATGATCTGATCATGGCTACCTTTAAGATCCGCACGACAAGTGATTGACGTTCTCCCAATGGTTCGCCTCAAAGGTACTAAGCCATCCCCCTGTCAGTCAAGCCGGTCCGAGGCTTGACGACCTTGCGCCTACCTGATATACTCCCGCCATGACTACCAAGAGAACCGACTATTTGAGCTGGGATGATTATTTCATGGCGGTGGCCCAGCTTTCCGCCCAACGCTCCAAAGACCCCGGCACCCAAGTGGGGGCGTGCATAGTAAATAAAACCAAGCGGATCATTGGCATTGGCTACAATGGCTTTCCGGTGGGCTGCTCCGATGACGAACTTCCGTGGGCGCGCGAAGGAAATTATCTCGACACCAAGTATGCCTATGTCTGCCATGCAGAAATGAATGCCATCACCAACGCATCGAACAAACCGGAGCTGGATGGCGCCTCACTCTATGTATCGCTTTACCCCTGTAACGAGTGCGCCAAACTGATCGTCCAGGTCGGGATCAAAGAGGTCGTGTTCCTGTCGGACAAGTATGCCCATGACGATAAGTTTATCGCCGCCCAGCGGATATTCGCCATGGCGGGGGTAAAGACGAGGCAACTGAGGCCGGACCGTCAGTCGTTAAGCCTAAAGCTCTCTGAGTGAAGTACGCGTGGGAAATGCCCAGAAATCGGCTGTGAGTCGGGGATTCCCATGCGGCATGTCAGGGATTTCCTGACAAGCGGTGCTCCTTGTGAATGGTTTTCACAAAGTCGATGACTCACAGCCGAATATGGGCTAAAATGCTCTAATTTTGGACACCATTTCGCTGCACTTTTGCCTTGCGTTCCCGATTTAACCATATAAATTGCCGCCTTTCCAGAACCCAGACTTCAGGCAGGAGCAACGTCCATGACCAAAACCAAAGAAGATGTCCTTCGTTTAGTTGACGAAGCCGGCGTCCGTTATATCAGGCTCTGTTTCACCGACATCCTCGGCAAGATCAAGGGAATGTCCATCACCCGCTCCGAGTTCGAGCAGGTGCTGGAAGAAGGACAGGGGTTTGACGGCTCCTCTGTCGAAGGTTTCGCCCGTATCGATGAATCCGATCTTATGGCGATCCCGGATCCGCTCACGTTCCGTGTTATTCCGTGGGAGATCGCGGGAGAGAAAGTCGCCATGATGTTCTGCGATATTCAGAACCCGGATGGCACTCCCTACGACGGCGACCCGCGCTATGTCCTGAAACGTCAGCTTGCCAAGGTCAAAGAAAAAGGCTGGACCATGTATGTCGGTCCGGAGTTGGAATATTTCTATTTCGAGAACCAGCACGAGCCGAAGACCCTCGACGATGCCGGTTATTTCGACTATGAACTGGTCGATGTCGGCACACAGCTTCGGAAGAAGACGGTCGCCGCGCTTGAGATGATGGATATCGCTGTCGAGTGCTCGCACCACGAGGTGGCTCCGAGCCAGCATGAGATCGACCTGAAATACCAGGAAGCGCTGGTGATGGCCGATTTCGCGCAGGTCTACAAGTTTGTGGTCAAAGAGATCGCCATGGAGAACGGCGTCTACGCCAGCTTTATGCCGAAGCCGATCTTCGGCGAAAACGGCTCCGGGATGCACTGCCACGTGTCGCTCTTCAAAGGGGACAAGAACCTCTTCTTCGACCCCAAGGGTGACTATCTGTTGTCCGAAACTGCCCGGCAGTTCACCGCCGGCGTGTTGACCCATGTGCGTGAAATAACGCTCATTCTGAACCAGTGGGTCAACTCCTACAAGCGGTTAGTGCCGGGATATGAAGCGCCGGTTTATGTCGGCTGGGGCCGTCGCAACCGGTCATCGCTAGTCCGTGTCCCGATGTACCGCGTCGGCAAAGAGAAGGCGACTCGTATCGAACTTCGTTCGCCGGATCCATCTGCCAACCCGTATCTGACCTTTGCCCTGATCCTGGCGGCCGGGTTGAAGGGGATCGAAGGGAAGTACACCCTGCCGGGCCCGATCGAGGAGAATATCTTTGAGATGACTCAGGCCCAGAAGGATAAGCTGAAGATCGACACCCTGCCGGGTTCGCTGGAGCAGGCGATCGCGCTGGCCGAGAGCTCGAAGCTGGTGAAGGAAGCGCTTGGTGAGCATGTGTTCAACAAGCTGATCGAGAACAAGAAGATGGAATGGGACCAGTACCGCATCCATGTCAGCCAGTACGAGACTGACATGTATCAGAAGATGCTGTAAGGATCACTGATTCTGTCCGTATAGAGGGCCCCGAATGGGGCCCTTTTTTTTGTCGGGGAAGGGACTGATACCATTGGCATTGAGCCTCCGCTCAAGTATCTTAACTGGTAGACCGTTCACTTGCGAACAGGGGAGTCATGTATGTTAGCTCGAATCGGGTTTCTATTCGTTCTCGGAGCAGTTTTGGCGGCAACTATATCGTCATGCGACTCTGACAATCCAGCTCAAAGCCGCACTATCGACACGCTTGTCACTCTAAACTTCATCAGAGACTTCGAGTATGCAGATGGCAGAATTTATGATCTTGGACTATCTGGGGAGTTCACTGCAGGAGATAGCATTCTAAACCTCCTTGTGTTTGAAGCAAGACCTTTTGCCAATCCGGCGGAAGCAGCTTCGATGAAGGTTGCACGATTCCACACCTATCCGTTGGGAGTATTGGATACGCTTGATCTCACGTACCGAGTCGAGCAAATAGGACTTGAACATTATGAATGCTATGACAATGCTCAGGAGAACGAACCTTACATAGTCCTTGATTCTACTCATGCGACGTATGCGCTGGGAATCTGGTGTGTGCTAAAACGTGGTAGTGAAATAGATACTGTGGGTGAGCTAGGTGACGGACTGAACGATACCCTGCAACTTCGGATGTTACGGCCCAATGGCAACAACAACCCCTGGCATCCGACTTGGCCACTCATGTGGCGTAATGTCTACAAGATACCACGTGGGGAGGATCCTGAGGACCTGAAAATCAATGTGTTCAGAGGACCAATTGGGGCTGAGGGCACGGTCGCCGCGGTTGACTACCAAGCAGGATTTGGTGGCACAACAACTCCCTATTTGAGAATTCTCGGTCTTGACCAATATAACCGTATGGACGTAAAGCTGCCGGATGGAATCGTAGATTATATCCCCAGTGTGTTTGCACAAGGCTGGGGGTTACTCATTTTCCCTAATAGGACTCCATTTGACAGCGACACAACGTACATTGCAGAGGATGGATTGGTAACTCCGCCCTTGATTGAACTAAATGCGCGATTGTACACTTACGCAACCCAGGCCGAACGTCGATCGAACTCCATTTATTTCATTCAGTATCAGGAGACTTATTTCGTACCTCGTTAACAGTCCGCTAGTCGACAGTGGACGGGAGAGCACTGGATACAAATGCTTGTGAATCAGGGAGGACAATACTCACTTGATTCACAGCCCCTCATTCCTATATTCCCCCCATGTCCGACTACAAGTCACTCACCGCGACAGAAATAGCTGAATCAGTCAAAGCCGGGAAGCACTCGGCTGTCGAGATCGCCAAGGAAGCGATTCGTCTCGCCAAAACCGAGGGGAAAGAGCTGAACGCCTTTATCACGATTTGCGAAGAAAAGGCGCTCAGGCAGGCGGCGGAAGTTGACGAGAAGGTGAAAAGCAAGCAAGCGGTAGGGAGGCTGGCGGGGGTGCCGATTGCGATCAAAGATAACATCTCCTACACCGATTACCCATGCACCTGCGGGTCGCATATTCTCGAAGCATATATTCCGCCGTATAATGCAACGCTGGTGGAGCGGCTGATTGCTGAAGGCGCGGTGATAATCGGCAAAACCAATATGGATGAGTTCGCCATGGGGTCATCCAATGAGAACAGCTATTTCGGGCCGGTTCACAATCCTGTGCGAAATGATCTGGCGCCGGGTGGGTCATCGGGCGGTTCGGCCGCGGTAGTGGCGCAAGAGATAGTGCCGCTTGCGTTTGGTTCGGAGACCGGTGGTTCAGTCAGACAGCCGGCGTCCTTCTGTGGGATACTCGGACTTAAGCCATCGTATGGAAGTATATCGCGGTATGGACTGGTGGCGTTTGCGTCGTCGACCGACCAGATATCCCCATTCGCGCGAAACGCGCAGGATATAGCACTGGTGTATGAACCTGTGGCGGGGCGGGATCGGCATGACTCGACTTCGGTTGCGTTCGACCATCCACCGTATTCGAAGAAAATCACCAGTGACAGGAAATTCCGCATAGGCATTCCCAAAGAGTTTTTCCCGGCCGGGCTTGACCGCGAGGTGAATCAAGTCATACAGGATGCAATCAGTGGGCTGAAGAAGTCGGGGCATACGATTGTCGATATCTCATTGCCAACCACCGACAAGGGGATCGCGGTCTACTATGTCGTGGCGTGCGCCGAAGCATCAGCCAACCTGGCGCGATTTGATGGCGTGAAGTATGGCCTTCGCGAATCCGGCGATAAGTCGCTTGCCGAAATGTACAGCGACACGCGCGCCAGAGGGTTTGGTGCCGAGGTAAAGCGACGGATCATGCTGGGGACCTATACGCTGTCATCCGGGTATTACGACGCGTACTATATCAAGGCATCCAGAGTGCGCGAGTTGTTGCGGCGCGAGGTGGAATCCGCATTCGAAAAGTGTGATCTAATAATCTGTCCGACCGCACCAACACCGGCCTTCAAGCTGGGGGAGAAAGTAAGCGACCCGCTGGCGATGTATCTTTCCGATGTCTACACAGTGACAGCAAGTCTGACTGGCCATCCGGCGATATCCGTGCCGTATGGAAAATCTTCCGACGGACGGCCGATTGGAGTGCAGTTTATGGGAAGATATCTGGATGAACTGTCGCTCTTTCAAGCAGCACATATTTTGGAGAAGTTGAAGTAACTTATGCCGTACGCGGATCTCGGTGGCTATCGGATGTATTACGAGGAATTTGGCGAGGGAGAACCGCTCGTTTTCCTACATGGGTTCACGCTGGACCGTCGGTCCTGGTATGCACAGGCGGAGTTTTTCAAGAGGCACTATCATGTGATTTTGGTAGACGCCATGGGGCACGGCAGATCCGACTCCGCGCCCGGCCGGTATGGACGGTTTGAGCGGGTGGAAGATTTGCACAAGTTCTTCGATGCCCTTGGACTCAACCGCGTTCATCTGGTCGGTCTTTCGATGGGCGGTTCGACGGGTATCGGGTACGCGTTAGAACATCAGGATAGACTTGCCTCATTGACACTTGCAAGCACCGGAGCGTCCGGGTACGATATCGGGAAGAAATATCAAAAGTTCGACAAGCTGGCGCGAGAACAGTCGCTTGAAGCGGCGAAGTCGGCCTGGAAAGAGATGACGCTCGCCTGGTTGAAGGGGGACCGTGCGCATATAGCCGAATTGGTTACTCAGATGATCGATGACCATACCGGGGAGATATGGAAAGATCCGATGCGCGGGAAATATCGCACGCAGGTCGATACCGAGCATGTGCATCGGATCACGTTACCAACCGCGATAATGATCGGCGAGTTGGATAAGGTTTTTGTGCCATTGGCCAGAGAACTTCACAAGCGGATCGCCGGGTCGCGGTTGGTGGAGTTCCCTGATCTAGGCCATCTTATCAATCTCGAAGCGCCCCGTCTTTTCGATAATCATCTCGATTCATTCTTGTTATGCCTGGACCATACGAAGGAGTGAGTCGTCTCGCGACGCCGATTCGAGCGATAGTGTTCGATTTTGGCGGCGTTCTCTACACCTATAATTACCGGCATTCGCTGGAGCACTTCGCCTCGCATCTCGGAATCACCGTTCAACAGGCAGAGGCCGCCTGGGAGTCCCGTATCGCGGAATTCGAGCGCGGAGAGATTGACGAATTGACCTACTGGGAAGCGTTCCGCAAGGCGGGTGGAGTGCGACAGTCCGATTCAGAACTGCATGAGATGTTTGTCGGTATGTTCCATCCGATGCCGGAGTCGCTGCGCATAAAGTATCAACTCAAGGGGAAGTACCTGCTGGGGATGCTTTCGAACAATTGCGCGTGGGAACAAGATCTGGAAAAACGCCTCGATCTTCGGGAGGGGTTTGATTTTGTGATGATGTCCTACGAGGTGGGCGCTCGCAAGCCGGAGCCGGTCATCTTTGAAAAACTGATCGCACAATGCGGAATGAGTCCGGATGAGATCGTGTTCATCGATGACACACCGGCGTATGGCGAAGCTGTGCGGAAGGCCGGTTTGCACTTCATCCATTTCCGGTCGGCGGGGCAATTACGCGAGGAGCTTCACATGCTCCAAGTCTGGTTCTGATAGCGGGTTGAGCGTCTTCCGGAATAGCTTGACCTTGGGTTGGGGCCCCCTATATTTCCCGCTTTCAGGAGGATAAGAAGCAGAGTGGCAGTCATCGATGGCTTTGAGCCGGTTATCGGACTCGAGGTCCACGCACAACTACAGACCGAATCGAAGATCTTCTGTTTGTGCAAAGTGGAATACGGCGCGGAACCGAACAGCCGAACCTGCCCGGTCTGCCTCGGTCTGCCTGGCGCGTTGCCCGTGATGAACAAGCGGGCGGCCGAATATGCCATGAAGATGATCCTCGCCATTGGCGGCACGGTGCGCAAGCGCTCGGTTTTCGCCCGCAAGAACTACTTCTATCCCGACCTTCCGAAAGGCTACCAGATATCGCAGTTTGACCAGCCGATAGGCGAAGGCGGGGAGATCCGATTCAGGCTTGAGTCGGGTGAAGAGAAGACCGTTCGCCTGATCCGCATTCACCTTGAAGAGGATGCCGGCAAGTTGATGCACCCTGAAGATGGCGGCGCTTATACCAGAGTTGACCTTAATCGCTGCGGCTCTCCGCTGATGGAAATAGTATCGCATGCTGATATTCGTTCACCGGAGGAAGCATACGGCTATTTGACCAAGCTGAAGCAGATAGTGCAATACCTCGGCGTCTGTTCCGGTGATATG
>JAYRFH010000013.1:0-4649 GCA_041908405.1 Candidatus Zixiibacteriota bacterium | reverse complement strand
TCGCCGTGGGTTCCCCAGCGGGCCTGCATCGTATCCGATTGGCTGACCTTGGTCGGCAAGCCGGTCGAAGGACCGCCGCGCTGGACGTTTACGATTACACATGGTGTTTCGGTCATGTAGGCATAACCGATATTCTCCAGCATCAGCGAAAATCCCGGCCCGGAGGTCGCGGTCATCGCCTTTCGTCCGGTAATGGACGCCGCGACAACAGCGGCGATCGAGGCGATCTCATCTTCCATCTGAATAAAGCGACCGCCGATCTTGGGTAGCTCCCGTGCGCTTCCTTCGGCAACTTCGGTCGACGGCGTGATCGGGTAACCGGCGAAAAAGCTCAGCCCCGAGTAGATCGCGCCCTGGACACAGGCGATATTCCCCTGCATTAATCTGCGTTTATGATCTGCCATGTGTCACCTCACTTGTAATTCGAGGTTATGGCGAAATCAGGGCAATGCTCCCAGCAGATCGCGCATTGAATACAGTCGGCCGGGCGGGCGAGCACTGGTTTGCCGTCGCGGTCGGGTTCGAATACCTGGGTCGGGCAGAAGGCAATACAGATATTACAAGCCTTGCACCAACTCAGGTTAATGTTCAGCGGGGCTGGGCCGTTCGAATAATCATACTTATTCTTGATCGGCTTCTTTCCGGTCGTCGACTCGGCCCCGGTTGATTGATCAGCCATTGCGTTACCTCTATCAATTCAGTGTGCAGTTGCACAAGTACGACTCTTTTCTCTATTATTTACGCTTTTTCGACGAAAGCGCAACTCTTTTTGTCCTTTTTTTCACAATCTTCGACTTCCCGGATGATTTTTTCACCTTAGGCGTCGATTTAGAGCTTTTTGCCGGTGATTTTCCCTTTTTGGGAGAGGATTTCGCCGACTTTTTAGTACGGTTTTTCATCAATTCCGCAAGAAGAATCGGAATTTCGGTCGGTGAGAACGCCACCGGAATACCTACTTTGTTCAGGGCCTCGATCTTCTCTTTCGCGGTGCCACTGCCGCCGGAAATGATAGCGCCGGCATGTCCCATCCGCTTTCCGGGCGGAGCGGTCTGCCCGGCAATGAACGAAACGACCGGTTTCGTCACATTCTTCTTGATGTACTCTGCGGCCATTTCCTCATCCGAGCCGCCGATCTCACCAAGCATCACGATCGCTTTGGTCTCGGGGTCAGCCTGGAACGCCTCAAGGCAATCAATGAAATTGGTCCCGTTGACCTGGTCGCCGCCGATACCAACGCACGACGTCTGTCCCATGCCAGCCTGAGTCAAAGCCCAGATCGCTTCGTAGGTCAACGTCCCGGAACGCGACACGACGCCGACATGCCCCTTCTTCACGATATTCCCCGGAAGAATCCCGACCTTGCTCAGGTCTGGTGAAATGAGGCCCGGGCAATTCGGTCCGATCAGGCGGACGCCTTTCGACCGAAGGTACGGCAACACTTTCATCATGTCGTTAGCCGGCACACCCTCGGTAATGCAGACGATCAGTTTGACACCGGCATCAGCCGCTTCAAAAATGGCATCGACTGAAAACGCCGGGGGAACATAAATGACCGAGCAATTAGCGCCAGTCGCCTTGACTGCCTCTTCCATTGTGTTAAACACCGGAATGGAACCGATCTTTGTACCGCCTTTTCCGGGGGTCACGCCGCCGACGACATCCGTGCCATACTTTTTCATCTGTTCCGCGTGGAAGGAACCATCACGGCCGGTGATCCCCTGGACCACCACTTTAGTCTTTTTGTCTATGAATATTGCCATGGTTGACTCCTTATGCCTCCACTCCGGCCAGACTGATTGCTTTTTTCACCACTCCATCCAGCGTATCCGCGGTCGGGAGCTTATAGCTGGCCAGGATCTTCTGGGCTTCCTTTTCATTGGTACCGGTCAGGCGAATGACGATCGGCACGCGCGGCTTTAACTCATTAAGCGCGGCGACTATCCCGTTCGCCACGTCATCACAGCGCGTGATGCCACCGAAGATATTGAAGAGGATCGCCTTCACATTCGGGTCGGCCAAAATGATCTGCATCGCGGTTACAACCTTTTGCGGATTGGAAGAACCGCCAATGTCGAGGAAGTTCGCCGGCTCGCCGCCGTAGCGCTTGACCAGATCCATCGTCGCCATCGCCAGGCCGGCGCCGTTAACGATACAGCCGATATTGCCATCGAGCTTCACAAACGACAGATCCGCCTCGCGAGCCTTCACTTCGGCCGGGTCTTCGGCATCCAGATCGCGCATCTCGGCGATCCGCTTCTGGCGGAAGAGCCCGTTGTCGTCGACATTCAGTTTTGCGTCGAGGGCGATGACATTGCCGCCATTGGTGGTGATGAGCGGATTGATCTCAACCAGCGATGCATCATACTTCCAGAACAGGCCGTACAGCTTCTGGATGATATCCGCCGCCTGACGAACTTGATTGATATCGCGATACAGTTTATAGGCGAGATTGCGGGCTTCAAACGCCTGCAGGCCGCGCACCGGCTCGACATACAGCTTGTGTATCTTCTCCGGTGTTTTGGCGGCTACTTCTTCAATATCAACGCCGCCTGCCGCGGAAACCATGATAACCGGGCGCTTGGTGACGCGGTCAAGAATAATCCCGACATACGACTCAGAAAGGATATCCTCTGCGACTGTGACCAGCACCTTCTTGACCGTCAGGCCCTTGATATCCATGCCCAATATCTTTTGGGCTAGAACACGCGCCGCTTCGGCATTTTCAGCGAACTTAACGCCGCCGGCTTTGCCGCGACCGCCGACATGGACCTGTGCCTTAACCATGACCGGCTTGTTGAATTTTTCTGCGATGCTGAATGCCTCGGCAGGGGTGGTGGCCACTGACCCGCCCGGCACCGGTATCCCGGCATCGGCAAACAGCTCTTTGGCTTGATACTCGTGGATCTTCATTCGTTGCTATCCTTATCGTGAATTGAATCTGCAGTCCCATCCAGGATCATCTGATAGTATTCGCGCGCATACTTCTCGAGTATGTCGCGCTGATTGTCCGCGGGGTTGTCCAACACCTTCTCCATCAGATGATTTAATACCTTCCCGACCGGCGGACTCGGCGGGATACTGAACATGGTCATGATATCATGCCCTGATAAAGCGAGATCGCTCAGTCCGAAAGGCGGCTTCTTGTCCAGTTCCGATTTTATCTCGGCCTCAAATTGGTCAACATCGTCCGTCCTGCCACCCATCCCCTGTCCCGCGACATCGGCGCGCCGAAGGTCTAGCAGATCCCAGATGAGATCTACTCCCACTTTGCGCACGAGGCGGCGGAGTCCCTTGTCGGAAACGGCGGTGGTGAACATATGACGTTCCACCAGCGTCGAGACATCTTTAGTGAGGTCATTGGAAAAGCGGAGTCTCCGCATGATATCACGGGCGGATTTGGCGCCACCCATTTCATGTCCGTAAAAAGTCGCCCGATCCCCTTCGTCGGAGACGCGGCGATGTTGCGGCTTCCTGATATCGTGGAAAAGCGCGGCAAGGCGAAGTCGTAACGACGGCTTGGCCGCATCAAGCACGTGCAAGGTATGCTCAAAGACATCGTATTTGTGATATGGCCCCGGCTGGGTAACACCGACACACGCTTCCAACTCAGGTAGAATTTGCTTGAGCAGGCCGGTGGTCTGCATAGTGCGGAATCCCTCAGACGGTTTCTCCGCGCGCTCCAGCAACTTGGTCAGTTCATCCGCGATCCGTTCCGCGGAAACAGTCTTGATCAGTTCTGCGTGTTCGCGGATAGAGCGAAAAGTTTCCGGCTCGATCATGAAGTTGAAGCGCGCGGCAAATTGCACCGCCCGCAGCATGCGAAGCGGATCCTCGATAAACGACTGCGGCGAAGTCATCCGGATCATCCGAGCCTTCAGATCTACCTGACCGTGCAACGGATCGACCAATTGGTCGGTATCCAATGAAAGCGCCATGGCGTTGATCGTGAAATCGCGCCGGATCAGGTCATCTTCCACCGGTATATTCGGATCAAATGAGACTTCAAAATCTTTGTGACCAACACCAGTCGAATGCTCCCTGCGCGGCAAAGAGATATCGAAGGTGTACTGCGTCCCCTTGCGGAATTGCGTGAATTTGATGACGCCGAAAGAGCGGCCGACCAGATCAACTCGGCCATGCAGCTTGAGGATCGAAGTCAGATCATCGTACCGGATACCTGTCACAAGATAGTCGTGGTCCTTGACCGCGCGCTGCGCCTGCAGCAAACGGTCGCGGACTGCGCCGCCGACTTCGTATATGCGACCGGTCTTAAGGATATCGTCGATCGCTTCTTGTGACAGTCTACACATGCTCAATCTGGTACGATCCGTGTCCCTGCCTCGCCGACCACCGCCTTGCGGGCGTTGCGGAACGAGGTGATGGTCACCATATCGCCGCCATCCTCCATAAATTTGATAGCGGCCAGTATTTTTGGCCCCATTGAACCGGCCGGGAAATGACCATCAGCATAATATTTCTTCAACTCCGAGAGCGTCACACGCTCCAGAATCTTTTGATCGGGTTTATTGAAATTGATCGCGACATTGTCGACTGAAGTCAGGATAGACAAAATCCCGGCGCCGATCACTTTGGCGAGTACTGCCGAGCCGAGATCTTTGTCGATCACCGCATCCATACCTTCAAGCAGT
>JAYRFH010000012.1:0-13334 GCA_041908405.1 Candidatus Zixiibacteriota bacterium | reverse complement strand
GTCCGGCGACTCACAGATTCGACAGTCACTGATAGCCTCATCCTCGATCTGACTGAGGATATGATCGTGGCGGGCAAAAAACATCAGGAGAATGACACCACGAAAACTCCTCTTCACCTGGCCGCCGAAAGTGCCGACCTTGGCGCACTGTTGATCGTTCTCGATGTCAGCGGTCAGGCCGATGCTGACTCCGCCGTCGTAAATATGTTGCGTGGTGAACTACTGATCAGAACGAAGTGAGCCTAGCGAATGCAGTGAAATGTCACTTCCTGCGCCTGCAGGAATTCTTCGGCCTTTGTGCCATGGAGCATCGCGAGGGTCGCAAGCAGTCCGGCTTCGGTGCATTGTCCGGCGATGACCGTTACACTGCGGGGGCCGTTCTTCACCGGCCAACCGGTGCGCGGGTCGAGGATATGCCCAAGACGTTTCCCTTTATAGAGACAGAATCGGCGTGAATCGCCACTGGTGGCGATCGCGCCATTCCGTAATTCTATCACCCCGGCGACCTTTGTTTCATTCTCTGGTTTCTCAATCCCGATCGTCCAGGCATCAGGCTTGGTTTCAGCCGTGATCGCCCGGATATCTCCGCCAAAATTGACCATCACCGAGCAGACCGCTTTGTCGCTGACCAGTTGCGCCACGCGATCGACCGCGTACTCCTTGCCGATCCCTCCCAGGTCGATCTGCATTCCCGGTTGAAGAGCGATAGAATTGTCTGTCAATGAGACCTTGGACCATCCAACCACAGTCATCAGGTTCCTGATGAGTTCCTTGTCCGGGTTGGCCGGCTGACCGTCAAACCGCCAGGCTTTGCGCAATACGCCGGATGTGATATCAAACATTCCCGCACTTAACTTGAAACATGAGTCCGCGTAGGCCAGCATGCGCGCGGTCTCCTCGTCGAGCTGCACCGGCTGTCCATTGGAGTTATTGATGGCGTGGATGATATTGTCATCGCGGTAGCGGCTGAATTTCTGCTCTATGCGGCGGGTTTCAGCAAGGGCAAGTGAAGCCAGAAACCTGGCTTCACTTTCAGTTGAAATATCTATCAGCACTTCGCAGGGGCTGGCCATTGCGGTGAACTCCGCCTTCCAGCAATTGTCTGACCTGCGAAGGGTCAGCTCGTCAGAAGCCATGCTCATATCCCACCCGGAACATCAGCGCATCCATATCCGGGAAAAGCTTGGCATCGCGCAACGTGCCGAAGCTGTTCGGCGGCGAGGCATCCCCTCGCTGAACATAGTATTCGCCGCCGAAACTCAGCTTGCCGCCATTATGGATGGGGAATGAATATTGCAATCCGAATGTATACGCGTTGAAACTGGCGAGTCGGTAATCGGCGGACGCAAACCCCGGCAACGGATCCCCTTGAACCAGAAACGCGCGATAGAAATCCGCCTCCGTCTGGTGGTACCATCGGACATGGGGGATAAGAGCCTTGTCTCCCTTGAACTGCCAGCGATAGAACATCTCCACCGTATTCGATTTGATCCCCCAATCATCCCAGAAGTAGCGATACGAGAGATCAACCGTATGCCCGCCAAGATAACGTCGCAGTTGTCCGTACAGAGATTGCTTGGTGCGATTGTCCGGACGTGCTTCATACAGATAGTCAACCGGCTCTCCGGGATTCACGCCGGTCGGCGCTTCGACCACGGAAAGCAGCTTGTATGGATCATTCAAGTATCCTGTCACACGACCATATGAATAATTGGCGCGAAAGATCGTCTTGCGGTCGAGTATCTGCGTGATTCCGACCAGCAGGTCGACCACATCCTTTTTCTCGTTCCCTTCAGCGCCTCCTTCATCCTCATCCTCGCCTTCGCCACCGCCATCATCGGTGGCCGGAGGCATTGAGCTGAGTGGAATATGTGTACCGCCTACAGTACGCACCAATTCATGCGCGAAACTTCCGGCAATACCGAGCGTCGTATTCTTGTCGAAAAACTCCCGACTGATCCCGGCATTGAGACCAATCGAAGAATAATCATGCTCGGTTGAGAAATGCCCGCCCAGATTGAGCATGTTGAGCCGACCTAGTGGCTGGGTCAATCCAACATCAAACGCATAGCGCGTATCTTTGAAGGTATCGTCCAGTGGACGGTCCCCTGGACGGATAGTGTAATTCCCGTTACCGGATGGCCGCGTGAAGGTCTGGATCTGCCGGGAGATTGTCGCTCCGTTCGGCGATGCTCCGGTCAGGCCATCAAAGGTCAACTTGGCGGAGAATACGCGATCCCCCTTCAGGAAAAATGTCCCCGACACGACTCCTTCGGCCGCTTTCACTCGGCTGGTCTCGCTATAGAGGAGCAACGAGGATTCCACTTTGCCGGGTACAGAGCCGGCCACCAGATTTCCGCCAAGGAGTACAGTCGCAAGTGCGGCCGCCGCTCTGGCGACAGAATGCGGTTTGGTCAGTTGCATCCGCAGCCACCCCCGCCGAATCCGCGCCCACCGCTCGAGGCTTCCTTACTGAAATAAATATGATCATCGAGACCGCGGTCAACCGGAGCGTTATCCAGTTGCATCGAGGGCTTGGCCATGATATCTCGCTCCCACGGTTTCACGCCGACCGGCGCGCAACTGCTCAAACCGAGCAGTGTGATGGCGAGAATGGCGAATAACAGGATCGAGCGTTTCGTTCTCATGGTTTCCTCGTTTCATGCAACAGCGCGATAATATGCGCGCGGATCTCAGATGTATCGGCATGTGTGAATCCCTGATGTACCTCGCGAACCGTGCCATCGGGAGCATAGAGATATGAGGTCGGCATCGCCTTAAGATCAAAGCGCTTCGCCAACGCGCCTTCCGGATCACGTACTATCTGAAATGGCGGACGCATCCTTTCGATAAAGGCAGATGCCTCGATTGAATCCTTGTCGAGATCAACAGCGATGATCACAAGCCCGCTGTCGGAGTAGGCCCTGTTCATTTCTTTCATGAAAGGAAATGACAGAGCGCAGGGCGCGCACCAGGAGGCGAAAAAGTCCAGGTAAACAACCTTACCCGCGGTCTTGCTGGAGTCGATCCAGGGATTGCCGATTTGCTGAAGGGGAGGGGGGCCGGATTTCGGCTTGGCGACGAGTGTCGCCGCGACCAGCAGGAAAGTTGCCAGACAGATGGTGATACTGAGTGCCCGTGTTTTCAAACCGATCTCCTCATTATATCAGAGGGTTCAAGGACAGGTTATAGTCTCAATATCAAACGCGGTCGGCAAGCTCCTTATCACTATTAATGAGAGTCGTTCTTTTACAAGTTGTTTGAACGATTTGTTCCCCCAACCAGGATTAATCCCGGCCTGAGCCATGAATTGTAGCGGAAATGACCCGGTATCAGCAGATAGAATCTATACTTTGGAGTCCAATTAACGACCTATTGGGTCGACGATGACCATCTCAGGCCATCCGCAGCCGACCGTCAACGTCCCGCCCCAAACGGCAAACCAACTCCGGAAATGCCTGCACATCTTCACTGCTCGTGCGGAAATTCACAATACAGGCCCGCAAGACAAAGACCCCATCAAGCCGCGCGGGGGAGACAAACGCCTTCCCGCTCTTCTCGATCGCCAGCATGATCTCTTCATTCAGCTTGTTCAGATATTCCAGAGTCTCCGGCTCCTGCGCTTTGACCTTCAAGTCTGACGGCACGTAGCGGAAGGTCGCGATACTCAATCCTTGTGTAAACGGCTCCAACTCCGGCTGGAGCTTGACCGCGCGGAACATCTCTTCCGATAGGCGAATATCATCCTCGATCATCTTCAGATATCCCGACCGCCCGACCTGCTGCATGGTCAGCCAGATCTTCAGCGCGCGGAATCCACGCGAGTTCTGCATGCCGAAGTCAACGTAGTTGACGCGCTCCGGATCGAAATGATAGTATGGCGGATGATACGAAAACGCTTTGATCATCGCCTCCCGGTCACGCACCAGCGCGCACCCCGCTTCGAGCGGCATATACAGCCACTTGTGCGGATCGACCGCGACCGAATCCGCCTCACTCAATCCTTTGAGGTCGGTCGGGACACCGTTCACTTTGGCGGCGAAACCGCCGTACGCGCCGTCGACATGAAACCAGAGGTCGTACTTGCGACATATCGCCGCGATCTCATACAGTGGATCGACCGCGCCCGTACTGACCGAGCCGCCGGTTCCGGCGACAAAAAACGGTTTAAGCCCTGACGACAGATCGCTCTCTATCTGGGTGCGAAGCGCGTTGGTATCCATGCGGAGTTTTTTGTCAGTCGGTATCCAGCGAATTGAGTCGGTCCCGATCCCGAACAGGTCGGCGGCCTTCTGTACCCACGTATGTGTTTCAGCCGAACAGTAGACGATCAATTTTTTGGCGGTTGGAGACGTCAGCCCCTTTTCCCGAACATCCCAATCCGTTTTGGCGACACGAGCCGCGAGGAATCCGACGAAGTTCGCCATGTTGCCGCCGCTGACCAGAAGCCCTCCACAGTCAGTCGGATAACCAATTAAGTCGGCGATCCACTGCACCGACTGCGATTCGATCTCCGAGCCAACCGGCGAGAGGGTCCATCCGCCGCAATTCGGGTTGACCGCCGCGGCGAGAAAATCAGCGAGTATCCCCATCGGCGCGGAACCGGCGGTGACATATCCCCAGAAATTTGGATGCCCGTTGTAGAGCGAGTTATTCATGAGCAGCGAAGTCGCGTTCTCGAGAAGTTGCTTCGGGTCGGAGCCCTCCATCGGCAGCGGACGGGGAGAGTGTATCATCCGGCGAATATCCGCTGGCTCCGGCGAAGGAGTAACCGGCCGCTCCCGCATCGTCTCCAGCATCTCCGCGATCTGGTCAACCAGACGGTGCCCCATCTCGCGAAACTGATCGCCGGAAAGTTCTACCGCCGCCTTGCGACCGACCGATTGCTTGCTCTGAACTGACATGCTCCTGACTCCTTATCCGATCTCGTAAATGCCGCTAACGCAGCCCTTCGAACAGATCTGTTTCCCGTGTCCGCCCGCCATTGACTAGGCTGAAGACGCGATAGAACTCCTGCGAACCCCACAACTGCTTGTGGTCCTCCTCGCCGAGAGTCTGCAACTTTGTATAGATGGTCAACTGTGTCTGGTGATGGCTTATCGCCCGCCAGACCTGCGGCCAGTGAGCCGCCGTGTCGATCACGGTCGTTATCTCCCATTCCGGCCATGCGGTACCGGATCGTTCGACTCCATCCACCATGATCTTCAATTCCCGGAAAGCGCTCATGTAGGCTGCCATTTTCCCCGGTGTCCAGACCATGTAATACAGCTTGGCGACTCGATGCGTCGCAGCCGGCATCGCTATATGCGCTGACCCTTGATACGATGGATCCGCCGCCGCGATACAGGCCGCGGCCGTGAATTGCGATATCGCTACATGATCAGGGTGTCCATACGCGCCATCCGGACCGAAAGTAGTGACCACATCCGGTTTAAGCCGTCGAATGTGCGCCGCTATCTTGGATATTGCTTCCACCGGGTCCGCCTGATCCAGATCCTTATCGAGATAATCCAGAAAGCTGACATCCTTGATTCCCAGTTCTTTGGCCGCGGCGCGAAGTTCCTGTTCCCGAGTCTGCGCGACCACTTCGATCGGCGGCTTCTCGACAGCGTCGAAATAGCGTCCCCGCTCACCACGCGTGGCGCAAACGAGATAGGTTGCTATCCCTTCGTTTCCGTAGCGGGCGAGAGTTCCCCCCATCCCGAGCGATTCGTCGTCCGGGTGGGCCAGGACGGTTAGCAATGCAAGCGGTTTGGTCACCGGAAGTCCTTCAGTTTCATAGACTATTATAGTCCATGCATTGCATGACAATAAACAGTATCATCGGTCCAGAGCAAGCAGTTTTGCCTACACTCTTTGGCCCTGTTATGCGTCTTAGCGTTAATACACCTATCTGAAAGAGGACAAACATGTTAAGAGCACTTTTCTTGCTACTGTTCGCGACCACCGTTACGGCCCAACAGCCGTCTGATAGCGCCCCGCCGCCATGCGCCGCGCCAGAAGCATCGCAATTCGATTTCTGGCTCGGGCAGTGGGATCTCACCTGGGCCGACTCCGGCCAGGGAACCAATCGTATCACCAAACCGCTTGGCAACTGCGTTATTCAAGAGCAGTTCCGGGATCTCGCTCCCAACGGGTTTGCCGGGATGTCTGTCTCCGTCTATGACCCGCAAGCAAGACTCTGGCGCCAGACCTGGGTCGACAATTCAGGCGGTTACATGGTCTTCACGGGCGGCTGGGCAAATGATCGCATGACTTTGTCGCGCACGATCACCAAACGCGACGGCACTGAGGTCATGCAGCGAATGGTCTTCCATGATATAGCCGCCGACAGTTTTGTCTGGGACTGGCAGGCTTCGACTGACAACGGCGCAACCTGGGAGATGAAGTGGCAGATATTCTATAAACGCGCCGAGTGATTTCCGGCGCGCTTCAATCGATAGCAAACCACTGGCAGCTTGCCGCTCCGTTGCCTATCTTATAGCGATTCGCGAGGAGAAGCTATGGATACGCAACGCTTTCGAACGGAGGGGCACAAGTTGGTCGATTGGATGGCGGACTATCTCGAAGATGTCCGTCACTATCCCGTCAAATCAACGGTCAAACCGGGAGAGATCATAAGCAAGCTCCCTATTTCGCCACCTGCCGAAGGAACCTCCTTTCACGATATCTTCGCCGACTTTCAGAAAGATATTCTCCCCGGCGTCACGCATTGGCAACACCCGTCATTTTTCGCCTATTTCCCGGCCAACTCAAGTGCGCCGTCTGTGCTGGCGGAGATGTTGACCGCCACTCTCGGCGCGCAATGTATGCTCTGGCAAACTTCGCCTGCCGCCGCAGAGCTTGAAGAACGGATGATGCAATGGCTCGGACAAATGATCGGCCTCCCCACCGGTTTCGAGGGCGTCATCCAGGACACTGCCTCGACTGCGACCCTCTGCGCTATGCTGACCGCGCGAGAAAAGAGGTCCAACTACCGCATCAACGACTGCGGTTTCTCCGAGCAGAAGTTCGTGCTCTACTGCTCGTCCGAAACCCATTCTTCGATCGAGAAGGGGGTCAAGATAGCCGGCTTTGGGCGGCAGCATCTTCGGCAGATCGCGGTCGATGACAAATTCGCCATGATCCCGTCGGAACTGGAGAAGGCGATTCTTCAGGACAAAGCCGCCGGCCTCACTCCGCTCTGCGTAATCGCCACGATCGGCACTACCGGCTCGACAGCTATCGACCCGATCAAGCAGATCGCGGATATCTGTGTGCAACAAGCGATATGGCTGCATGTCGACGCGGCCTTCGCCGGAAACGCGCTCCTGCTCCCGGAAATGCGCTGGATGAGCGAAGGGATTGAGCTGGCCGATAGTTTTGTTTTCAATCCGCACAAGTGGATGCTCACAAACTTTGACTGCTCCGCCTATTTCGTCCGCGACAAAGAAGCGTTAATACGCACGTTTGAGATTCTCCCTGAATATCTTAAGACCGCAGAAGCTGACCGGGTCAACAACTACCGAGACTGGGGGATCCCGCTGGGGCGGCGTTTCCGCGCGCTCAAGCTCTGGTTTGTTATCCGGTCGTATGGAGTGGAAGGACTGCAGCGCATCATCCGCGAACATATCGCGCACAGTCGCTGGGTGGTCGAGCAGATAAAGAACTCAGATGACTTTGAATTGCTCGCGCCCGCGCCGCTCAGTCTGGTCTGTTTTCGGTATCACCCGCAAGGCGTCGATGACCAGGCCACGCTCAATCAGCTCGATGAACGTCTGCTCGCAACCCTGAACGCGACCGGCAAACTCTACATGACCCATACCAAGTTGCGAGGAAACTACACGCTTCGGATGGTGACCGCCCAGACGCAGACCACCCGCGAGGATGTTGAAGCCGCCTGGGAGTTGATTGTAAAGACCGCGCGCGACCTCAAGTAGTCTGTCATTTCTCTGTCATGGACATGACCGGGCGGCACTTCGGGAACCGTTCGGTGTTATAATCCGCGAGAGCCTCTATTTTCCGGGCTGCCTCAGCCGGCTCTCAGAGAGGATTTTCAGAATGAACCGAACGTCGTATATCCGCCTGGCCTGGGCCGCGCTCATAGTTGCTGCCGGCCTGATCATCGCCTCTGTGGCGGTCACCTCATCCGACCAGACGAAGGAGAAGAACATGGAATGGAACAAATTGACGCCCGAAGAAGAACGGGTGATCGTCAATAAAGGAACCGAGATGCCGTTCACCGGCGAATACTACACCCACACGGCCAAGGGGACCTATACCTGCAAACGGTGCGGCACTGCGCTCTATCGCTCGTCGGACAAGTTCGATGCCGGCTGCGGGTGGCCCAGCTTCGATGACGCCATTCCTGGCGCGGTTAAGCGGAGTCTCGATGCCGATGGCATGCGAACCGAGATCACCTGCGCCAAATGCGGCGGACATCTTGGGCACGTCTTCGAGGGTGAGCATTTCACCGAGAAGAATACGCGTCATTGTGTCAATTCGATCTCGATGAGTTTCGTCCCGGACTCCGCGCAAGTCGCGCTGGTCAAAACTGAGCGCGCGTATTTCGCGGGCGGTTGCTTCTGGGGAACTGAACATCTTCTGGAACAGCAAAAAGGAGTGATCTCAGCAGTTTCCGGATATATGGGTGGAACGAAAGAGAATCCGACCTATCGTGAGGTCTGTGACGGCACCACGGGCCATGCGGAGACCGTCGAAGTAGTGTTTGATCCGACCAGGACGGACTATGAGACGCTGGCGCGATATTTCTTCGAGATCCATGACCCGACACAGATAGATCGCCAGGGGCCGGATATTGGAGACCAGTATCGCTCGGCGATCTTTGTTACTTCCGCCGAACAGCGGGCCGTTATCGAGAAGTTGATCGGACTGCTCAAGACAAAAGGGTACAAAGTGGTGACCGAAATAGCCAACGCCGACAAATTCTGGCCGGCCGAGCAGTATCACCAGGACTATTACAATTACACGGGCAAAGAACCGTACTGCCACTTCTATACGAAACGATTCTAAGTAGATTCCTGTTTATTGGAACGGATCCGGTCACTCCGGGTCCGTTTTTTTTCGCCATCAATCTCCGCCTTGAAAGCCATTGACTAACCGGATACCGTTGCCCATATTGCCGGTGGGATGGTTACTTCAAAGGTTCGCAACTCCACGTTGGTGACGTTGCTGTTCCTCCTCCTGGTGGGGACGGGGATCGGCCGCGCGTCCGAAGGTCCCCAGACTGTCTACGAAAAGACCCTGACCTTCACGATCACCCAGACCTCCAAGGACCGCTTCAAGACCAAGGCAACAGTGCAGGAGCAGCAGACCTGCCTGAATGTCCGGCCGGTCGATGACCGCTGGATCGTCCTGTATGAGCCGGGACACGGAAAGATGTCTCTGATCAAATCATCGCTGAATCGCAAGCCGCTCGCGGGCAAATATCGTTCCGTGGAAACGTACGAAGGGGGAGATGTCTTCCTCTCGGATGCGAAGGTGCACTACCTGTTTTATCCGGAGACACCCAAGATCAACGACCTGATGGCCTATGAGTTCGTGCAGGATTTTGATGATATCGGTTACTTGCCGATGTTGCATCTACGCAATCTTGATTCACAGGCGGTTTATCATGTCGTCTACAATCATCCGGCGAACGTAACGATCGACTTCGACATTTATCTCTGCAATCCCGCGGCAGAGTACCAGATAGAACGTCCCACGAACAAACAGACGTCCATTTATTTCCGCCCTTTGGCAAAGAAACCGCAACTGTATGTCTATCCGTTCAACGACCTGCACGCCGTCATAATTCCAATGGTCACACAGCAGGAGTTGGAGACCCCGTCCGATCCGGTGCATTTCATTCGATGGTATGCCAAGGAAGTGGAGCTCGAGCCGCGTCTTGACACGGTAATGTCATTGCCATGGCTGGACAGCCTGCGTTCACTCCCGTCACCTGTGGAGCAACTGAAGGGGATACATGACTGGGTCCGGCACCATATCCGGTATCTGTTCGACTCCCGCGATGACCACAGCATCTATCCGCACAAGCCTGCCTACGTATTGGCGCGGAGCTTTGGCGACTGCAAAGATCGAGCCTACCTGATCTGCGCGCTGGCACGGGAACTCGGTCTCACTGTCCACATGGGGCTGGTTTCAACTGAGATTCGTGCGCCGATGAAGGCATTGCATATCGGTCTATTCAATCACGTAATCTGCTTCTACCAAGATAGTACGCGAGAGATCTTCTTCGACCCGACCGCCCGCCATCATGAGTTGGAAGATCCGCCCGAGACGATTGTGGGTCATCCCGCGCTCATCCTTGATCCGCGTCAGCCCCGCCTGATCCCGGTAACAACCGACTGGACGACTCCCTCGATGGAGTTCAGTTTCGAGGCCAACATCGATTCACTCAAACAAGCGCGCGGCACGATCATCATTCGCCGCGACCAGATGGCCGCGATCCGATACAATCAGGCGGAACAGTCAGGGCGAAGTCTGCAGGAGATGCTGAACGAATACGTGACAACCTGCCTCCCTCAGATTCCTTTCTCCAACTGCAAAATAGCGGAGAACGGCGCTCGGGAGATGACCATCAGCGCTGACGCGGATATATCACGATTCGTCATCAACACTCCCAGCAGCCGCTACGTCACGCGCATGCCACTCAGTTTTGACACTGGTGAGCTGCTGCAACGAGCCAATGACACACTGCCGTTGTTTTATGAACGTCGACGGCATGTCACGCTTGAGTTGAAACTTCGCGGCGCGACTTCTGCATCGGATGTCGATTCACTGTCCTTTGGCAACGATTCCACCGGATTCTATCGCGCGTTCTGCAAGCGCACCGAAACCGGGCTGGAGATCAGCTACGAAGTGCGCAAATTCGCCAAAGTGCTCTCTGGCGACGCGAAAGCCGCCACACTGGAGCACTGGCGTCGATATTTGGCCGAAAAGAAAAACATGTTTGTGATATCGGGAGTAACCCAATGAAACGGCTGATCTTTCTCTGTACGCTCGCCGCGTTTCTTGCGGCGGGATGTCCCCGTGCCCCGCAGTTGGTCAAACTCGAATCCCCGGATGAGGTACCGAATATTCCGATACCGACCATCGACCGCGAAGCGTATGCCGCGAAGTATTCGTCCTATGACGGCGTATTCCTCAATATCGACGAGACGATAGAGCATTCCGGCAGCAAGAATATGTCGGTCGGCGCGGCTCTCTTCGGTGGGAGAGGAGCAGATTGGACCTACAGCCATGTCTACAAGTGTGAGTATCTGATCCTCAATCCCGAGGATGATGATCTGGCCGGCTACAGCATCGGGTTCAAGCCGGACAAGTTCTATATCCGCGTCTCTTATCCCGATGGTACGGTGAAGTTCTTTGGGACGAAAGACCTGCAGGAGTACAAAACCGCCGACGGTGACAAGGATTACAAGATCGCGTTTCCCAACGTGAAGAAGGGGACGATCGTCACCATGGGGTACGAGTACCGCTATGGTGTCTCCTACTGGTTACCGCCGCTCGAACATGATATCCCCCTGCAGTTCACTATCCCGTGTGAAAAGCTGAGTTTCACGTATGCTTATCCCAACTGGTGGACGATCCAGATCAAGAATATCGGGCCGAACAGATCGATCCCGGTGCAGTATCGACAGGACGAGAAGTCGCGCAAAACTTTGATGGTGTACGAGGCGACGGATGTTCCGGCGCTTCAGTACGAACCATATGCGCCGCCGTATAAGCAGGTCGCGAAATACCTCAATTTCCGGGTCACCCAGCTTGAGATGGAAGATATCAAGCCGGAAATGGTAAATACCTGGGATGAGATCGCCAAACGGTTCCGCAAGTACGCAATCAAAAAGAGCGAAAAAGAGTCCAAGCAGGTCAACGTCGTAGCTGATTCACTCATCGCGGGAAAGATCAGCCAGGAAGAACGGCTCAAAGCCATCGTGGAGTATGTCTCCAAGAATATCATCTGGTATCCGGAAGGGAACGATGGCGACCCCGGCAAGACTCTCAAGCTGAAGCGCGGGAATATCTACGATATCACCGGCCTCGCCAGAAATATGCTGATCCGCGCGGGGATCGACAGCGATTACCTGCTGGTTCATGACGCGTACAACGGCTATTTCGACGCGAGCTTTATCTCAGTCGACCAAGTGCAAGTACCGGCCCTGCTGGCCCATCTCGACAACCGTGTGCAGATAGTCTTCCCCGCCTCGGTGAGACTCCCTGTCGGACAAGTGCCGGATTTCTATCAGGACCAGCCGACGGTCATCGTATCTGATGAGAGTTTTGCCCGGCAGTGGAAGATCCCGGTGGATACCACCGAAAAGAATATCTTGAGCGGTGATTTCCAGATAGTCATTGATTCCAATGGCATGGTGGGCGTCAAACAGCGGCGCACCTATCAGGGAAGCTACGCCTATCGCGCGCGGTTCGACATTCGGAATGTCGACCGGAAGGAAGTGATCGATTCGCTTAAATCGGCGCTTCATTTCCCCGGCGCGGATCTGACTGTCAATTCACTCACTCTCACCAACGACAGCCTGATAGATCAGCCGTTCATTGTAGACTACGACTACACAATCGGTAACCTGGTGATGACGACACCGCAGGAGATGGTACTGCAGAGTGCTGACCTTATGACGTCGATGGTTGAATCGATCCTCTCTATGGATACTACGGCCCGTCAGAATCCGGTCTGGGTCGGATTCACGAGAAGGATCGAGCAAACGTTTGCCATTACGGCGCCTGCCGGATGGATCGCCGCCACTCTGCCTGAGCCGATAAGTATTGAGAATGAGTTCGGGACACTTACCTGCACCTCGGAACAGACTTCCGACGGGATTCTTCTGAAGCAGGTGATCACGTTGAAACGTTCATTGCAGCCGAGGGAGAAATACGGGGCGTTGCTTGAACTGATCGGCAAGAACTCACGCTCGATCGTCGACGCGATAGTTTTCAAACCAGCATGATCTGCTGCGCTGTTCAGGCGGAGTGGTCACGCTCCGCCTGGATTGCGCTGATGCCATTCAGCACTCCCGACAGATTCCGCGCCTGACTTTTTTGCGCCACTTTGCCGCATTCGCGCATCCAGCCAAAGAGTCGTTCCGCTATCTCCATCCGCAAGCGTACCGCCTCGTGATTCCCCACCCAATTGACACGCCGGCTCTCTTTGTCCGCGCCGGGCATCGACCAGAAAAGCAGCATCTCGCCGCTTCCTTCGAGCATTAACCGATGTTTATCGGTCGACAGCCGCTCCCAGAACTGACTCGGGAAGAATCCCTTTGCCAGTTCCGGCTTTTCCGCGAACAAATAATGGCTCTCGGCGCATCCAGTCTCTT
>JAYRFH010000011.1:0-9506 GCA_041908405.1 Candidatus Zixiibacteriota bacterium | reverse complement strand
GTCTGATACAATTCTATATGATCCGTCTGCAAACGCTCGAGAGACCTCTCCACCGCCTGCAAAATGTACCCCCTCTTCAGCCCGAACTCCGTTTCGCTCATCTTGTGACCTACCTTGGTGGCAATGATCACGCGATCGCGATTCTTCCGTGATTTCATCCATTTCCCGATTATCCGCTCCGACTCCCCGCCAACATTCCCCTTGTACCAATTGGAGTAAACATCCGCCGTATCAATCAGGTTGAAACCGGCATCGACAAATTCATCCAACAGCCGGAACGACATCGCTTCATCCGCGGTCCACCCGAACACGTTCCCGCCAAACGCCAACGGCCCCACCATCAAATTGGATCTTCCGAGTCGCTGATATGTAGAATCCACTGACTTCTCCTTTTCCAGTACTGCGCCGACTTTAAGTTCGATAAATCCGGCATCGGTACGGCATTTGCTAAAGTATATGGTCTGTGAGGAATATCACCAATTTAATTACGAGAAGCTATGTCCGGTTTCTGCACAATCGGTTTACTGTAGGATAACGGATATCTTTAGTCTATGATTTGGTGGTTGACAGATTCCGAAAGGGAGTTATATTTATGATGGAGGCGGTGAACTATTCACCGCGCCATCTTCCGTAATTCGAGCTTTTTTACTAGTCAATACTACGAGAGACTGTGGCAGTAACTGTCGCGGCCTGAACCAACGTCTCCACTAAAGCAAACCTGAATCTGACCGGTCCCAAACCGGCACAACGGAGGAACATTTACATGTTCAAACTGTCCAAAATGCTATTGGTGGTTGCGATGCTCGCGATGGTGGTCGTCGGCTGCTCAAATCAGCCGAACACCCCGCTGTCGTCCGCTTCTGATAGCCAGTTCAACGGGTCATCCGAACGCGCGACTAACGGATTGACCGCCTCGGCCGCCGTGAATGAGATCACGTCCGCCACCCTTCATGTCTACGTGCTATCTCCGTCCTCGCAGGAAGTCCGCATCCATCGCGTGACCTCTATGTGGGATGAAATGATCGTCACTTGGGCCAACTTCGGTGGCGCCTACTCTCCGGCCGTCGAAGCTACCTTTGTGGCCGACGCCATGGGCTGGGAGATGATCGACATCACGTCGCTCGTCACCGCCTGGGGCGATGGCACCTACGCCAACTACGGTCTCCTGCTTGATCAGGATAACCTGTCGTTGCGCACCGAACTCGTCTCCAGCGATTCCGACAACCCGAACCATCCGTTCGTGGTTATTTGCACCAACGAAGGCTGCGACACTGTCTACATCGACATGGACACCTTCATCAACGAGCGCGATGCTACCTGGAACTTCGGCACCAACCGTATCATCACTTTCGGTAACGTTGCCGGCACTCCGTATGAAAAGCAGGGTCTGCTGATGTTCCCAGTGCCGACCATCGAAGAAAGACTCGGCGCCCTGGGCAACTTCGTCTGGTACGATGACAACATGAACGGCATCCAGGACAACGGCGAAACCGGCGTCTCCGGCGTCACCGTCCAGCTCTTCAATTGCGAAGGCGTCCTGCTTGACGAAATGCTCACCGATGGCGACGGCCTCTATCTCTTCGACAATCTCCCGGCGGGTGGCTACTATGTTAAGTTCAGCAATCTCCCGGCTGACTATGTCTTCACCTCGCAGAATCAGGGCGGCGATGACGCGCTTGATTCCGACGCCGACATCAATACCGGCGAGACCGAGTGCACCACGCTGGACGCTGGCGAGATCGATCTGACCTGGGATGCTGGTATCTATAAGCCGGAAATGGGCGGCTGCAGCCACACCATCGGCTACTGGAAGACCCACGCCGGCTTCGGCCCGCAGGCTGATGTCGTCACCCAGTACCTGCCGATCTGGCTTGGTACCGCTGGCGGCGCCAAGTCTATGCAGGTCACCTCGGCCCTCCAGGCCGTCCGTGTCCTTAGCCAGGACTACTATGGTACCTCCTCCAACGGTATCACTAAGCTCTATGCTCAGTTGCTCGGCGCTAAGCTGTCGATGGCTGACGGTGCGGATGGCTCGGCCATCGCCGCCACCATCGCCGCGGCTGATGCGTTCCTCGCCATGTATGACTACACTAACTGGGAGAGCCTCTCTCGCGCCCAGCGTGGAATGGTCAATGGCTGGAAGGACATGCTCGACATGTACAATAACGGTCTCATTGGCCCCGGCCATTGCGACTAAGGCATGAACTACTAGTCTTGCCAGATTTGATTTTCTGATAAAAGAGCCCGCGGTCACTCGCGGGCTCTTTCCTTTGCGCTCATTCCGTTTCAGCCTCTCGTTACTTTTATCACGAGGCGGCAATATTCTTTTCACATCGCTTTCACGCCTCTTGTCACCGCTGAAGTGCCGACTTATATTGTCTACGATTCGACGCCGGCTAAATCATACATCAATCGCGGAAGGGATACTGCCATGTCAGGAATGTTTACTCACAAATTCCATCACTCGTACACCGACCTCGGTCTGTCCTCCATCGTCGCCATCAGCGAAGAAGTCCGCAAACTTGAAACCGGCGGACGATCCATCACCAAGTTCCAGCGCGGCGACCTCAACTTCGCTACCCCGCAGTATATCCGTGATGCCATTGCCGCTTCTCTCGCGAAGGGGAGAACCAATTATCCCAAATCCGGCGGGGAACCGAATTTCATCGCCGCGGTGCAGGCCTACCACGCCGAGTTCGGCATTCAACTGGAAAAGTCACAGATCGTCGCCATGCACGGGGGACAGGAGGGCCTTCAACTCGCGTTTGGTCTCTTCCGAGGCAAGAAAGTCCTCGGCTTCAGCCCGTATTGGCCATGTCTCACCGGCAACATCTTCCCATACGCGGAATCCGAGTTCCATACGCTTGATCTTGAGGAAACCGAGCAGGGGATAACCTTCGATGCTAACCGCCTCGAGGAAGCTCTTCGCAGGGTCGATCTCTTTTATTTCAACTCCCCGCATAATCCAACCGGCAAGGTTTTCACCCGCGAGGAAACCAAACTCATAGACCAACTTTGCCGCAAATATGGCGTCGTGATCATTTCTGACGAACCCTATGATCAAATTCTCTATGATTCCGTCCGCCACACCAGCATGCTTGAATTCGACAACGAGCAAACTATCGCGGTCTTTACTATGTCCAAGAGTTTTGCCGCGACTGGCCTTCGCGCAGGCTATGTCGTATGCCGCGACCCCTTCATTTGCGATCTCTTCTCTCGCGCCGATTACAGCCAGACAGCGGGTGTTGCTACACCCATCCAGGATGCGTACGCGGCCGCTCTGACCGACAAGCCAAATCGCGATGCTTGGCTTTCCAGCTTGCGCGCTGAACTCCAGACCCGCCGCGATTTGCTATATGCCGAACTGACCACCGCGTTTCCGAATCTCGCCAAGCCGCAGGGCGCGTTCTATTTCTTCCCCAATGTTTCACACCTCGTCCCGAATGGCGTGAAGGACACCGATGACTTCCTGCTAGAGTTGTTCTTGAAAAACGATGTCGCCATAATCCCGGGCGGGACATTCGGCCGGGAAGGGCATGTTCGGATCTCATTCTCGGCGACCACAACCGACCAGACGCGGATCGGCGCCCACAAATTCGCCGAAGTGGTTAAACAGACTGTGGGAGAACTGGCGTAAATCTGGCAGGGGGGAGATTCAACTAAACAAATACCGGGGGGCAGACTTGAACTGCCGACATCCAGTTCCACAGACTGGCGCTCTAACCAACTGAGCTACCCCGGCATATCCGAAGAACCACAATACTATACCCAACCTCGCTCCCAGTCAAGCAGTTTCCATCACCCCTATGACTCATCCCCATAACAGGGGATTTTCGTTCCTCACCCCAACAAAAATGCCGGTGTTGCCACCGGCTTACCGAATTCAGTTCCATCAATATCAACTCAGCCGCAGCTGCACCCCGAACCGCAATTTCCGCTCGGTTTGCCCGCAGATACCACATACCCGCCCCCAAACTGCCGCTTCACGTAATCGATATTGATACTGCCATACTGTTCCAGGAAATCTTTCAACCCCGGATCGATATACGCAGTCACCCCGTTTGCCTCAAGCTTCAACAATCCTTCTACTGACTCATCCAGAGCCAAACCCAATGAGGGACCGCTTCAGCCAGCGCCCTGGAAATAGATCACCAAATGATGACCCTTTCCCTGGTCACTGGCAAAGACCGTCTGAAGTTCCTGGCTGGCAAGATCAGATACTGTTAACATCGTACCTCTAATTGTCGGTCAAAAAGTCCATCGTTACTGTTACAGTATACAGAAAAACCATTCGAACTCCAAATGTTCCTGACTGCGCCAAAATCCTTCTTCCACGGTTAGTGCTATCCTCAGTTGCTGGGACAGGCCGGCAGGCTTTGCCCCGATACCGTCAGATAATTGATCAGAATCGACAGATCGCTCAGGTCGATAGCCCCGCTCACATTAATGTTCGCTTCACTCTCGCAGGGGAGAACCGGTCTCGGCGTTTGGGTCAAATAAGCAATCAGTAACGACAGATCTGAAAGGTCTGGCTGCTCGACCGGTCCGTCATTGACATTCCCCGTCACGCCGGAACAGCACGAGGTATCCACCGTAAAATCCCCAACCAGGGAATTGCTCGTCCATCCGACCCCGTCTGTTGCCGACACCCCCCAGAAATACTGGTCCAGAGCAAGATCAGCCGGCACCTGAAATTCAGAAAGCGTCAGACCGGGAAATACCTGAGTCAATGGGCCAACAGGGAACAGCGAATCGCTCGAAAGAGTCAACTCGTATGTCACCGGCAAGCTTCCATCCGTGGAAGTTGTCCAGTCCAGCAATGGCGTCATATCAAAAGTCGTACTTCCGTCTGCCGGACTCACAAGGCTCGGTACCGAGGGTGCCTCAGTATCCAAATAGAACGACCACGTCTCTGACCAGGCCGAGCTATCCGTCATCGCGATATTGAATGTCTTCACCCTCCACTGGTAGGTCCCTTCTGGAAAATCAGTCCCCGGCATCGGCGGATTCCCCATCCAGTCAGCAAAACTATTGCTTGTCGTCATGAAATGCAGCGTGTCAGGAATCGGTAGCGATGGCGTGATCAATTCTATCCGATACGTATCATCATCCTCTTTCCAGCTTGTCGCCCATGCGCACGATGGTGGCATCGGCTGACCGCCGAATCCCGCAACCGACTTCAGGTGAACGCTATTCGATGGCGCCATCAACCTCGGCTCCAGCATCGGCATATACCAATTGGCCGTGTACACTTCCTGATTTCCATCCCTCGTATCTGTCCAAACCGCGTTCAGCTTGTCATGAAATGCCGTCACCCCGATATACTCCCCGATCTTCCCCGCCTGCGGGCTCATCACCAATGCTGGCTGATCTTTGATCGGCACCTGCACGATCGGCTCCTCTAATGGTACCTCCCTGGCACTCGCTGGTGAAGATGACGCCGATGATATCCGGTGATTTGATGTCCAGGTCAGGCCGCCGTCAAACGAATACGCCGCCAGAAGGTCAAAGTTGTAATGGTTCGGGTCGAACCGCTCATCGTAGAAGACACAGATGATCACCCCGTCTTCATTGACGATCATCCACGGATGAAAATTCGAGTTCAGATGCGTTTGCGGGTCATCATTTATCTGCAGGGGAGAGGACCAGTTCAGCCCGCCATCGGTCGAGCGAATGAAATCGACATCGCTCAATCCCCCTTCCGGCCCGATAGTACTGAAGGCGAGATACATATTCCCGTGATGTGTCCTGCCCGAAATATCAACATCCCCAACCGGCATAGAATAAGTATTGATCGATCCCGCCGCTGTCATGTATCCGGTCACTTCCTGAACCAACCGCTCAGGCCCAAACGATACTCCGCCATTGGTCGAAATCCGATGCTTGATCATGGTCCGAAAGTCACAAATAACTCCTGAATCCAACGAACTCCCCATCCAAAATACGTGCACCGAACCATCGGCTCCGACTATCGGTATCGCAAATTGCCCGGCATCATATCCGGTTCCACAGGCAATCGTACCCTGGGGTGGCCCAATCATCACGGAATCATCAAAGGTCACCCCGCCATCGGTAGACCGCACGAACATTATCCGATTCGGCCCGTCATAGAACCGCGCCCACGCACAATACAAATTCCCATCATACGGCCCCCCAGTTCTGTCGACCGTAATGAATTGCTTATCCTCAAATGCCGACCCCGGAGGCGGATCCGGAGTATACGGTCCCTCCCACGAGAGCCCCTTGTCCAGCGACCGATAGAAAGCTATCACCGATGATCCCGGCCCGCCCGCGGAAAGAAAGTCCAGAGCAGACATGTAGAAATTTCCGAGCCGATCTACCGCCATTGTCGGGTCTGACTGCCACGAACTGAAATTGAAATACTGCATATCGACAGAGATCAATGAATCCGTCCAGGTCTGTCCGCCATCGGTCGACCGCCCTACCCCGATCTGACGGTACCCTGTTCGGAAATCCCTCCAATTAGCGATTATAATGTTTGAATCGGTCGGGCAGATGAACACCTGCTCTTCGTTGTTAAGTTGAGGAATGGCCGTAATGCGGATATTTGGTGGCGGTGTCAATGAACTGGTGGACCAGACACTCCCGCTTAGAACCGTCACGCAGACCATGAGCAGGACCCATGAGCGCAGTTGTCGCATAGCTAACCTCTGAAAATTTCTGATGGCGGTAAGAGGGTGAGGGGGAGGACTGCTTACCGATTGGTGTCGTACCACTTCAATTAAGAGGGAGTTGCCGCTCTATGCAAGAAAAAAGACCGCCTTGTGCAGACGGCCTTAAAGAATCCTTAGTCAATGATCATGACGGACAGTTCGGAAGTGTCGGCTTGGGAGTCACCGTCAGGAAAGCGATCAACAACGACAAGTCTGACAGATCGGGGGTTGCCGCCACCGACGCATTCACGTTCGCTTCTGGCAGACAGGGAAGTGTCGGCTTGGGTGTCACCGTCAGGAACGCGATGAGCAGCGACAGATCCGAAAGGTCCGGCGTCTCAGACACACTCTTATTCACGTTCCCCGTCGTCCCAATACAGCAACTGGTCACAAAACTATCCCAATCCTGCCAATAACCATTCTGCATCGTATAACCGGTCGACGTTGTAACTCCTACCGCCGTCTGGCCGATCGTCGCACCAAGAATATAACCGGGCGAAGAGGATGTCACCCCACCCCCTGACAAAACCTGCCACTTTATCTGCTCGCCAGCCATCGGCTGTGCCGTGGTCGCCTGCATCTCCGTAACGGTACGGATTGAGTTGCTCTCCACCGGCGTGGGGGTGGTCTCAGTCTGCGGCGTTGTTGATTGTGTGGTCGTCGGAGTTTCAACCGGCTTGACCGTCGGCTGAGTTGGAGCCGCGGCATCACGTTTTACCGGTACCGCGCTTTTCTTCGGCGCAATCACCTTGGAGTCGCGCTCCGCTGTCTGCTTTTCGGCCATTCCGGCGACGGCCAAATTCAGGACAAGGGCAGAAGCCAGGACGAGAGTGAGGATCGGTTTTTTCATAATGGAGTTCCCTTATCGACTTTCCCGTAAGGTAGAAGTTTCAGCGGTTATGTCAAGACTTTTCCTTACGAAAATCTGACATATTCCATAATTACTGCCCGCTCCGCTGCGATTGCGGCACCGCCGCTGCAGGATTCGTGACCGAAAGTCCTGCCGGGAAGAACATCGCCGTCGCCGTCACTCCTCCATACAGATACAGTGTCTGGCCCGGTACCGTCACATGCCCGTTGAGAAAAAACGGAACCGGTCCGGCGGAACCGACTTGTACGACTCGAGTCACCGTGAATCCATGGGTCGAGTTACCCGACGAAGCATCATCCGGGTCGATAAAATTGTAGTCATCGTACGTCCCTTCACAAGTGAAAGAATTGGCTGGAGCATCACACAACCCCATGAAGAAGTAGGTGTAAAGCGACGAGCTCGAGGTCGCGTCGGCATCCAGCCACCACTGTCCTGAAACCATAACATACAGATATCCCGGACCCGGAGCGTTCACCGTAAACTGCGCGATGGTGGCAGTCGAAGTGGAACCAGTTGAACCGCCCAAAAAGGTTTGCCCGATCGCCGGCACCGCCGCCGGATCAAGGTCGATCACTCCTACTGCTCCATCTGCGATCTGATCCGTCCCGACACCGCTATTGTATGTTGTCGCAGCGATCGAGGCAGAACCTGCCGTCCACGCATACGGCACCGCTCCAAGTCGCATCCGCGGCGTCATCTCCGGGTCCGCTCCCACCGTCACTCCGATAAAGCGGGTCGTATCCAGGAAATCGTATGGGTTTATCGATGGTTGTGGCGCTTCACCCAACCTCACCGTAAAAAGCCCGTCGACTGTCGCCACTGTCATTGCGCCGCTGTTCCAGATCAGATCAAGCGGGTTTGTAGAGATAGCGTCGCGCCAAACCTTCACCGTGATCGAGTGGTTACCATCGGGTACTACGGTACCGCTCGAGGTCATCAGTCTTCCCTGGTACGTAATGAATCGCGGCACTTCCGGAGACACCGCCCAAGCCGCGCCGACCGCGACTAACAACAGTGCCATCGGGACACCGATCATCTTGACCAATCGAGTCTTCATGATATCACCTGTGTATTCCATCTGTTATTGATTCCACTAGTATAGCTGTCGGCAGTAAGGGAGAGGTAGTCAAGCGGTCTATCACATCAGGACTTGTTGTCAATTGCCAACGCCCTTGCACCGCCGACTCGATTTTTTCTGTCGGGAATGACCTCATAATCGGTCATGCCTGCGTACAATCTTATAGCCGGGTCGGATTCTTACAACATAAAAGTGTACTGAAGTAGGCGATAAACGCGATTCCGGCCCGGCCCCCATTGCTTTACATGGCAATAGGATACAAGGGTTATTCTGTAAGCTCATGTGCGTCGGCGTTTCCCATCGCGGACCCGATGCGGGCTCTGCGGGAACTTTCCGGCCCGTGCTCGAATTACATGAAAAGTCTGTCAGAAATTCATGATGAAGGCTCTTGACAGACCTCGGTGCAGACGCTATCATGGGCGTCCGATAAACGACATGGGCGGCTGGATCAGTCGCCACCTGATGGAGCAGGTAATCGGTTATCGTTTGGAAGGTAAGACCTCCCCTCCACGAAAAAAAGTTTGTAAAACTCCTTGACAGGGGTTTCGGGAGCAGATATCTTCCAAGTCTGCCAGACAAATGGTCAGGCAGTTTTTTTTCGAGAAGATGTTCTTTGACAACTAAATAGCCACGCTAGAGACACGATGTTTGGCGCATCGTGTCGCGGGTCCGCGACCCGACCCGGGTCGCATAAGGATCTTTGTAAATCTTGAACAAAACGATTAGCGTTTTGATAGAGCATATCAACTCAGCATAAATACGTTAAAAATACTTATGGAGAGTTTGATTCTGGCTCAGAACGAACGCTGGCGGCGTGCCTAATACATGCAAGTCGAACGAGAAAGCCCGGCTTCGGTTGGGTAAGTAAAGTGGCGAACGGGTG
>JAYRFH010000010.1:0-3423 GCA_041908405.1 Candidatus Zixiibacteriota bacterium | reverse complement strand
TGGGTGAAGTTGCCGACGGGCCGCGCGACCGGAGTGGACTCGAACGCGCCATGCGTAAAATGCAGCCAGTGACTTCCCGTAAAGAATTGCGTGATCGCGTAGAGCGAGACGATCCCCGTAGCAACCGCAAACCCATACAATACTTTCTCGCCAAAGGCGCCATTCCGGAACAGGTAGATACCTATTGGAATCGCCAGAAAGAGCCATTCCTCTTTGCAGATGGCCATGGAGCGCAATGGGGTCTTGCCCATGGCTGACGCTACAAGCAACCATGCTATATAGAGCAGGATAAAGATGTAGACTGGTTTGGCTGGTCCGGCGAACGGATTGAGTTTATCTCGAACGGCAATGATCAGAAAGGTGACTAATGAAAGCCCCAGCGTTATCTGCGCGAGAGCGATGGAGAAAGCCGAAGTTATGACGAACAGCGCGAAGCAGATCCTCAGTATCTGCAGCAATCGGTCTGGCCGGTCATCCCTCATGCAAAGAGATCCGTCTCGATCAGTTCGACCAGTAGATGTATCAGAAAGATATGTTCTTCCTGAACTCGTTGAGGGGATGGATGGGGGATCACCAGCGCCCGGTCGATCGCGTTGGCGATGCGGACGCCCGTACCGCCGAGTAGTCCGATAGTCAACAGGCCGCGACCGCGCGCCACCTGGATGGCGCGAAGAAGAGCGTCCGAATCATCCGAGGTTGCTATGACGATCAACAGGTCGCCCTTGTGCCCAAGTCCTTCGATCTGCCGGGCATACATCTCTTTGAGCCCAAGCTCGGCGACAGCGGCTGTTAGCACCGAACTATCTGAACTGAGAGCGATAGCTGGCAGCGATTGGCGCATATGATCTGCGCGAAGCCGTATCAATGACTGTGTCGCAAAGTGCGACGCGGCCGAAGCTGACTCTCCATTTCCGACCAACAATAGCTTGCCGCCCGATCCGATCACGCCGGCGATAAGGTTTGAACATTCAAGGATCTGTTCGCCAAGGCGCTCAATGACCATGCGTCGAAGCAGCACCGATTCCTCGGCGTGGCGGCGGAACCGTTCCAGTTTCTGGGTGGTATTCATACTCGTACGGTTTGTTTGGGATGCGCTGCCGCGGTCAATTCGCGCAAGTGTTGAAGACTCGAGTCGCACTCGAAATGATTACCGACCACAACAAACGATGCGCCCGCGGCAATTCGCGAACCGATCGCTTCGGGATCCTTGAGACCACCGCCGACAACGATCGGAGTAGATATGTATGCCGCGACTTCTCGTACCATCTCCACCGGCACAGGTGTTCTGGCTCCAGACCCGGCCTCCAGATAGACCAACTTCATGCCCAGATATTCGGCCGCCAATGCGTGGGCCGCGGCAATGTCATATTTGGTATTAGGAATAGGCGACGAGCCTGAAATGAACTGGACCGATGTAAGATTACCGGATTCTATCAGCAAATATCCGGTCGGGATCGGTTCGATTCCGCACTGCTTGATTATCGGCGCTCCCTTGACCTGTTCCTCTATAAGGTATGTGGCGTTGCGTCCAGACAGGAGAGAGGTGAACAAAATGGCATCCGCATGCTCAGTTATCTGCGTGATGGATCCAGGGAAGATGATGACCGGAAGTTCGGTCACTTCTTTGATCGCCTGGACCGCATTTCCGAAGTTGCTGTGCAGCACGAAGGATGACCCGACCAGCAGGGCATCGACCCCGCACTCCAATGCATGAGAGGCGAGACGAAGGTATTCTCGCTGCGGTATCCTGTCCGGATCCAACAGGAGAAGGAAGCCGCCTCCTTTGCGCGCCCGAGTATCATGCAGTCGTTGCAGTACTGACACAGCTATACCTTGGTTTGCAGTAACTCTCTCATGCGGGCGAATAATTTATCCGGATCGGTCTCCGGCGCGACTGAGCCTTGCGCGAACGACGGTTTGCCGCCACCCCGTCCACCGAATTGCGCCAGCAGATCTTTGCATATAGCGCCGACATCGATTTTGTGATCATTCACCGAGTTGGCGCTGGCCGCCGTCAGGAAAGTTGGTTTGCCGCCGGTCATACCAAACGCCGCTACAACCATGGCTCCCGGTTTGGCCTTTTCAGTATCCAGCCAACCGGTCATGATATCTTTGTCTGAATCACCGAAGTTGTGCGTTACAACCGTGAGCGGTCCGATCTTGACCTCATCACCCAACGCTTTCGCGCCGCCAGAGAACATCTCGGACTTGACCTTCTTCAGTTCTTTCTGAAGTGATGTCACCGTCTCTTTGAGCGTCTCAATGGCCGGGATGATCTCTTCTTCGCGACGCCCCAGCATTTGCGCGGCCTGAAGTTTCAACCCTTTGGCGTCGAGCATCATTTGCAAAGCGCCGCGTCCAGTGACCGCCTCGATACGTCGCACACCCGACGCGATACCGGTCTCCAGAGTGATCATGAACGGTCCTATCTGTGACACATTGCTCACATGAGTGCCGCCGCACAACTCCTTAGAGAATCCGGGAACAGAGACTACGCGCACTGTATCGCCGTACTTTTCGCCGAACAGGGCCATGGCGCCGGTCTTCTTCGCCTCTTCTATCGGCATGACATCGGTCAGGACCTCGGTGCCATGCAGAATCTGTTCGTTGACTATCTCCTCGACCCGACGGACTTCATCAGATGACATTGGCTGATGATGCGAGAAATCAAACCGCGCGCGGTCGGGGCCGACATAGGAGCCACCCTGTTTCACATGGTCGCCTAGCACCTTTCTCAGCGCGGCGTGCAACAAGTGCGTGGCGGTATGATTGCGCATAATATCCCATCGACGCGCGGAATCGAGCTCGGCTGTCGCATGGATACCGGCATGCACCGTCTCGAGAGAGCCGACCAGGAACTGACCAATATGCACATAGTAACCGTTCACATTGACAAGGTCGGTCACAGTTATCTCAAATCCGTCGCCATATATCCGTCCGATATCATTCACTTGACCGCCCGCTTCTACATAAAACGGAGTCTTGTCGAGGATGAGCGCGACCGAACCATCGATCTTGTTCGCATACTGCACCAGCGCGCCAGTGGACATATGCCCGCGGACGAACTTGGTCTCATGGAATGACCACTTTTCGTCTTCGGCCAATTTCGCCAGTGTTTTGGTCAATTGCGCTCCGGTCGCCTTGAACTCGGAGCCCTTACGCGATTGCGCCTGCTGGCGCGACATGGCATCCTCAAATCCGATCAGGTCGACTGTCAGGCCATATTCATGCGCGATGATCTCTGTCAGGTCGGCCGGGAATCCGTAGGTATCGTATAGTTTAAAAACAGTCTCGCCGTCGACGATAGTTGAATTGGATGCCTTGACCTTTTTCGCCACTTTGTCGAACAGATCAAGCCCGGTCTCCAGAGTCCGCAGGAATCCTTCCTCTTCGGTTCGGATGACTTTCTGAATATGCTCCTGC
>JAYRFH010000009.1:0-16052 GCA_041908405.1 Candidatus Zixiibacteriota bacterium | reverse complement strand
CGGCGCGACCAGCAGGCTGAAGAGGTACCCGACGATCGGGATGTACCCTCCCGCGAAGACGATGATGAAATAGATGATGTTGATCCCGAGACTCAGCCAAAAATACGGCTTGAAGCGTTCCCAGCCTTCGGAGAAGCATTCGCCGATAGAGACATCCTGAACCATTGAAAGAGCTCCCGCCTGTCAGGGTTGTGAGTGATGGAGATTGAATACGATGTTCAACGCCGCGAGGCAAGGGCGAAGTGGGGGGAGTGGAATGTAAGCGTAGGTCGGGTTGAGATTCGGTGGATGGCTGGAGCCAATCCCTTTGCCGTGCTATCAAGATGGCCGCGATGTGACGGTGAATCGAAACCCGACACTTTATTGCGTATATCAGAGAATTGTCGGGTTTCTCGCTTCAAGCTGATTTGAGAAGCCAAAGCGCAGTTGTGAAGCCGCGTTCAACCCGGGCTACGCGGACAGGTTACTTCGTAACGCCCTTAAGTGTATCCTCCACGGATAGTGCGGTCACCAATACACGACCGCCCTTTCGTTTGAAGAATCGACCAGGATAGAGAGAATCATAAACTCGATAGAAAGAAGAGTCAATAGGCCTCTTCCAAGTCTGATAGACATCAACGATTAGGTCGCCGCTAATGGTATCGTATGATTGTTCCCAACATCGCCCAAGTAGGCTTGTCGCATATGGATAGTTTTTATCCCATAGCGCCAGTCTAGTAAGAAGGTGCAACTCAGTTATCGAACACGGCGATACTTCAATTGCCTTTAATGCGTAGAACTTCGTGGAGTCAAAGACCAATCCACTTGTATCCTTCATTGCCCAACAGTTTGAGATACTTTCATTCGCCGATTCTAGTAGAAGTGAATGATTATCAAAAGAATCTGGAAACTGTTCGAGATCTCCGCGCGCGGCCTGATAATACTCCATACTCTTGTCATATTGTCCGATCTTGTAGGCTGTAGACGCTATGGACATCGCAGTAGATACTCGCCCATTGATTGTAAGGCCACTTGTATACGCCTTGTAAGAGCATTCAAGGAACTTAAGTAACCGCGGTGAATTTCCCTCGCTGTTTCTTATCTTCCATTCTAGAAAAAGAACCAAGTCTCTGTTGACCAGATTTACCACTTCCTTTTCGGATGGGATTGGATCGCCGGTTACCCAGAGTTCATCAGCCTTCGTCTTCGTGTCAAAAGCAATTGCCTCCCGCTCATTTATGGTCGTTGTGAGTTCCCAAGGACTATCGATTCTCGTCCTAATGCGAATGCCTGAATCACTTGAGTGCACTTCACCCCAAATGACAATGCTTGCGCCAATCTTTATGGCAAATTTATTCGCTTCATCTCTGGAAGTGAAGAATGCAGCGGTATTGTACGTACTAAGTTCAAACTTCGGTTCACAGGGATGCCGCATTCCACTTATCCCCTCCTTGAGCATGTTCGAGTATTTTCCCTGTGCGAATTCAATATTCGCAAGAGACTCTCGAAAATCTGCAACCAAGATACCTATCTCGTTATCTTCAAATCTATTCCATCTATATCTGAAGTCAAATTCGTAAAGAAAGTAGTAGAAGCCCAAGAGTGCTGGGACAACCAATTTCCATCCTCTGAGAAGCGGCAGAATCCAAGTCAGCCAATTGGGCTGAGGCTTCTTTTTTCTGTGCCGGCCACTCCCTTGTTTAACCCGTGTCTTTTTCGAGACATCAAAGAGACCAATTAGTAACCAACATGCGATACCAATTAGGCTCGCATGCAGTAATACCCAGGCGGTATACGATTGGAGGTGGAGAGAAATGAAGGCTGAGATGACATCCAGCCACCATGTAGTGGAGATTACGGCAAGCAGAATTGCCTTTGCAACTTGACTCCAGTGATTTGTTGATGTGTCCCTCACCGTCCCCCTTACATCCTCTCTACGCACCCCGCGATTAGGTCACGAAGTTTCGGCTCCGTACGCGACGCTGTCCCGATAACATCCTCGAGCGAGCACGGATGCATGTTGTCGGCCAGCCCCATATCGGTCACGATCGAAAATCCAAGCACCCGATTCCGCTGATGATGCGCTACCAGCACTTCGGGGACAGTCGACATGCCGACCGCATCCGCGCCGATAATCCGGAAGAACCGATACTCCGCCGCCGTTTCCAGGCAGGGGCCGGTCAGGCCGAGATAGGTGCCGGTCTGCATCGGCAGTTTCAGATCGAGCGCCACCTGCTTGGCGATATCCTGCAGCGCGAAGGTGTACGTCTCGTACATATCCGGGAAACGGTCGCCCCAGTCGTTATCATTCGGGCCGATCAGCGGATTACCGGGGAAGAAATTGATATGATCCTTGATCAGCATGATATCGCCGGGCTTGAAATTCGGATTGAGACCGCCGGCGGCATTTGAGACGATCAATGTTTCCATGCCGAGCGCCTTCATCACGCGGACCGGGAATGCGATCTGCTTGAAGCTGTACCCTTCGTAATAGTGGAACCGCCCCTGCATGCAGACGACCGGCTTGCCGCGAAGTTTCCCAAAGAGGAGCCGTCCGGCATGCGACTCGACCGTCGAGACCGGGAAATGCGGGATTTGATCGTACGGGACCGTGTCGACCAGTTCGATACCATCGACCAGCGAGCCGAGGCCGGTGCCGAGAATAATGCCGATTGTCGGCTTAAAATCGGTCCGTGACCGGATGAAGGTGACGGCGTTATTCAGTTTCTCTTTGAATTCAGCGATGGTCTCCATGCGACACTCCCTATTGAATGGCGATTTATTTCAGTGGGGTGAATATAGGGGAAAGCGCGAAATTGGACAAGAGCGGCGGCAGTGTGATTTTGCCGACTCTTTTCCCGTCTTGCGTTTGGCGATAATCTCATCTATCATTGACTAATGCGACACGACTTTGGCCTGTCCCTAATTCTGCTACTAGCCATGTTGGGTACAACCGTTTATGCCGGGACTCCCGTTGACTCAGCAAAGTTGGCACAGTGGCAGCGGCTGCAAAAAGAATCAGACATGTCCCAAACAAATGGGTTCTACTCTCTGTTCTTCGCCCAGGCAGACTCAGCTCGACAAATTGCCGAAATGTACCTCGCTTCTGATGACACGCTTCTAGGCATCAGTTGGGGTACGATGGGAGTGGCTTTCCGGTACAGGTCACAGTACGATTCTGCAGAGTACTTTTTCAAGAAGGCTATCGATGTCGGTGAACGGGCACCGAAATCAAGCAGATGGTTGGCGCGAACTAATCGACTATCGCTGGCAAATTTGTACCTGACCAAGACTGAATTTGAAAAAGCGGAAGCAACTTATCTTCAGTGCTGTGCTGAGATTGAAAAAGAATACGGCTCCGTGAATCCTCTTCTTGGTACCATGAAGAGCCGACTGGCAGGAGCACAGATACTGGCCGACAAACTCGGAGAGGCGGAGGCGAATCTGTTCGCGGCTAAATCTCTGCTGGAACAGACCGTGGGGCCGGGACATCGCAGCTTGATCGACGTTTACAATAACCTTGGAATTCTGGCAGGCTATACAAAGGACTCGTTGGCTGCCAGGGAGCATTTCGAGAGGTCTATAGCTCTCACGGAGAAGCACTGGGGATCCTTCTCGCCCAGACTTGTCGCGGTATTACAAAACGCGTCCGAATGTGAAATCCGCCTCGGTAACCCGGATCGTGCGCGACGTCACCTCGCCCGCGCCATTGAACTCCAGAGCGGGATCGATCCAAATAGCCCTATGAACGGCAGCCTTTGGCTCACTATTGCGTCAATTCTGAGAAAAGAGAAGAAGTATGCACAAGCTGATACAGCCTTCGCAAATGGATACACACTTCTTAAGAGGATCACAGGCACCAAGGACCAACGTCTTCTAAACGCAATTCAGGAGCAGGGTGAGGCTTTGATCGCGCAATCTCGCCATGTCGAAGCGGCTCTGCTGCTCCTTGAAGCGCAAAGATACACTGAAGAAAAATACGGGATTGAGAGCTGGGAGGCTGCCGGGACAAGCCTCTCTCTGGTCAGATCACTCATTGGAATGGGCCAGTTCGATGAAGCGGAACGCATTCTGATTTCGAGTTTACCCATTATAGAGTCGCATTTTGGTCATGAGAGCCTGAAGTACGGTCGAGCGATCTCCATCAGAGGAAACCTGTTCGCTGCAAAGAAACGGGATGATCTTGCGGAACTGGATTATCTTGCCGCAACTGAGATCTACCGCTCGTCCACCGAGTCAAACCCAGGACAATTGATCTCATGTTATACTTTGCTAAGGGATTTGTACCAGAGAATCGGACGAACGCAAGCCTTTGAAAATTATAGCCGAGCCGTGGATTCGCTGACAAAGCTTCATTAAACGCCAAATTTCAAGAAACTGGATTCCCGCCTGCGCGGAATGAGGCATTGCAGTATGTTCGAAAAACGCGGTTGAGAATGAGTGTTGGCGTGCCTGATCCTACGGTTTGCCGAGAATCTGGGCCACGGCTTCGTGCAGGTCGGCCCGGTAACGAAGGCCGCCCGAGTTGGATTGCCGCATGATCTTCCCGTACTCGGCGAACTGATCCCAATCGACCACCTTTACTTCGCGAATCTCGTCATGGTCGGTGTAGTTGAAATTGCCATCTATGTAGGTGGCGAGAAAAACAAATGACCGCCAGTAGATTGATTCGGGAAAGGAGGGGGCTGGTCGGCGATGCGTTTCTTCATTCTCCGCAGGGAATGGTGTCAGTGATTCTTCCGGCTCGGCATTCTCCTCCGGAACGCGATAGACAGAGATCCTCCCGCGGCGTTTCCTGATCTCGGATTCAAGTGGTGGCCCATACAGTATTCGCATGGCGCCGGGCGGCGGATCGGCCAGCGGCATCGGTCTTTTCGGAGGAAGATGGAAATCGACATTGGTTCGAAGCAGGAACCGCTCGAGACGGACGCGACAGCCGAGTTCTTCCGCCACCTCACGATTGATGCCCGTGATGAAATCTTCGCCCGGATGAATGCCGCCGGAGGGAGAACGGAATAAACCCTCCGGATACGCATGCTTGGCAATGACTATCCATTTCTCCCCCATCTGGGCATACAGCGTCACATCATGATTGCGGCCGGATTTCTGCGATGACGCGATACGTTGCAGTTCGGAGATGCTGCATTCGATGCGGAAGGTTCGCGTTTTGGGTGTGCCGAAGCGTTCTTCCATACCGCGAATCATGTCATCGGTGACAAACATCAGAACAACGCCGTTATCTCGGTTTGCAGTGGAAGCGTCGTGACTTCTATTCCGTCATGACCGATCAGGACATCGATCTCCGTGCGGAATCCGCCGTCATCGAAATAAACGCCCGGCTCGACGGAAAAGAGATGCCCTGGCTGCAGAAGCCGCCGGTCCTCGGTCTCAAGATTATCTATATTCGGACCCGGCCCGTGTGTGGCGACATGAATAGAATGGCCTGTTCGATGCGTGAAATACTGACCCAAGCCGGCATCGGTGATCACCGCGCGAGTGGCATCATCAACATCAAAGCCGTACATCGGGCGCTTGCCGTAGTTCTCGCGCAAAAACGCGACCGCGCGATCGCGGGCATCGCGAATGACATTGAATCGCGTGTTGTACTCGGCAGGAATGGCCGACTTGGTTCCGGCAAACCCCATCCAGGTGATATCCGCGTAGACCGCTCTTTCGGTCTTCAATTTGGCCCAGATATCAAGCAACACCAATTGGTCGCGCTTTATTGTTTCGGAATGTTCCGGTGTCGGCTCGTAATGTGGGTTACCGGCGTTTGCGCCGACTGAGCAGTTCGGGCCGGCATCGGTTTCCATGTCAAACTTCTCAAAAAGGTCGAGCATAAAGGCGCAGACATCCCATTCGGTGATCTTTTTACCGGCGGCGAGAGAATCGCGGATGAGGCCAAACGCCTTGTCCTTGATCTCAATCAGATTCCGTGCGGCGATCCGATGGCTGGCCATCTGCTCGACTGTCAGCCGCGCCTGGAAATTGGCGACAAGGTCAGCGGAGGAGACTATCTCATACCCCAGCCCTCGCACAAACTCGATTGTCCCGGCATCGACCAGCCCGACATACGGCAATCGCCCCATCGGCGAGTACTCCATAGCGATCCGTTTCGCGCCGGAGAGCATTTTGGCGATCCCTTCTTCGAGCATCTTGTAGCTGGAAAACGGCGTGAGGCGGCCGGGGACATGGCTGAATTTAGCCTTTTCGATATTGTGAACCAGACCGAGCGGCTCTCCATTAGCCGGTATGTAGTAGAAGAATCGTCGAGTTAAATGGGAGGGCAGGCCGAGCATGTCGACCGCCACGGTGTTGCGGGAGTGGAAGTCGGCCATCAGCCAGCCATCAAGCTCGTGCTCCCGCAAATAAGTTTGAATTGCTTGGATATTCATACGCTCTCCAACGTTTTACATAACATACGGCATTTGCGAGGCGGCAACAACCGATTTGGGGGGCGCATCCCTCACCCGTCCGACAAAGTCGGACACCCTCTCCCAGAGGGAGAGGGGATTTTCCTTCTCCCATTGGGAGAAGGTGTCGCGAAGCGACGGACGAGGGTCTTCCCAAATTCACCTGCCTTGACAGTGCGAGAGAACCGAAATAGATTCAACTTATTGAGCCATCAAACCACAATCCCGCGTATCGTCATTACCGGCGCCCCCGGCTCCGGGAAGACCGACTGTCTGGAGCGGATCCGGACGGATGCCGTATTCGCCCGCTTCCTCTTTATGGATGAACTGGCGCGTCAGCTCCTGGAGGAGGACCCTACCTATCGTCAGCGATGGACCGAGTTTCACCGTGAGATATATCGCCTTCAGACCGCCCGCGAAGCGGCGGCTGGTGAGCGACCATTTGTTTCGGATCGTGGCACGGTCGACGCGTTTGCCTTTCATCCGGAGACCGCGCATGATGTCGGCACCAGCGTCCAACAGGAATACGCGCGCTATACCGGAGTGGTGCATCTCGGGTCGGCGGCCTCGCTCGGGGAAGCGCATTACCGGACTGATAGAATACGTAACGAATCGATCGACGAAGCGTTACATGTAGAGAGAGCGATCGCGTCGGTCTGGCGCGGCCACCCCGGATATCATTGGATCGCCGCGGAGGTTGATTTTGAAGCTAAATTTCGCCAGTTTAGGCTGGTGATGGAACGGTTGGCGGGAATCCCCCGGACCGTTGTATAAAGAATGATGATGACTGTTAGCCATATCGGGAGTACTTCCATGCCCAGATTACTGATTCTCCTGTTCTGCGCGCTTTTGGTGAGCAGCGCGGTTGCCGATTCGGAATACTTGAAAAAATTCAAGGATGATTACGCGACCCTCGACCAGGATCTGCTCAATAACCCCGGCGAGGTCGGGGCCATTCGCGATTTTGTGTACCAGAAGGACGTTCTAACCCTGACCTTTACCGAGGGTCAGATCTTCTTCCTGCGGTATGTGAACAACCGCCCGACGACCGCGATCTTTATCGGAAAAGGGAAAGCGACAATCGATATCCCTTCGCATGTCGAACGGCAGTCGCTGAAGTACGCGTCCGGTGACACAGCAGTCAGCAACAATTTCGAGATCTGTTTCCTCCGCTTCGCCGACGATTTTGATATTCTGCTCAAAGAGAAGTTCCCGCTGACCCAGAAGATGCTCGGCTGGAAAGATTTCACGGTCGCCAAACAGGCGCAGGGTGAGTTCTTTTTCCGTCCGGTGATTGGTCACACCTATGACAACTACTTCCAGTTGCTGCGCTCCTGTTATGAACGCTCGGCGGACGGGTTCTTCTTCTGCGATTTCAATCGCTATACGTTCATTTTCGATCCGAATCGCCCGGAGGAGGTGATAGTCGGCTACGAAAAAGAAGGCGGCGCGGCGCAGATAACCGATGCCAGCATTTTCCAGCGGAAAGAGCGCGCGGTGTACGATGACACCGCAATATCAAACATCCCCTACCTGAATACCATCCTTGGTCAGGAAGCGACCATCCATCTCAGTGGCGCCGAGGGGAACAATATTGATAGTGCGATGGTGGATCTCACGTTGCTGCTCAAGCGCGATTCCGCCAAGTTCGTCAATATCTTCATGCACTATAATCTTGATATCGACTCGGTTTTGCTGGCGGGACAGAAGATCGACTGGCAGCGGCGCAAGGATTTCGCCGTCACTGGGCTGATCCTTCCGACGTATTATCATCGCGATGATACGCTCGCGCTCAGAATATTTTATCATGGCAAAAACTACATGATGCCGCTTCCGTACACCGCCGACCCGACCCCCTCGCCGGTGAAAGTGACTCTGATAGCGCCGAAAGATTTCGTTTACATCATACCGGGCATGGGGACGCCTGAAGATATCGGTAAGGGAAAGCAAAAGATAGTCGCCGAGCCGACACAGCCGATAAGCATGCTTCAGTTCAGAAGCTACTCCAAGTCCTACACGAATGTTGAGGGACAGGCGACCTCGGGGATTCCCCTCACCTTTATCAAGTCGCCGCAGATAAATAAGAAGAACTTCGACTGTTTTGTGCCGGACGAAATCTATCAGCCGGCGGTGACGAACGCATTGGATTTTGTGGCCGCTCGCCTGGGGAATCCGCCGAACGCGTTTGATATGACCATTCAGCCGGAAGGGAGAATGTCACTTCCCGGTCATGCTGAAGTGACGCAGGTCTATTGCTTGCGCGATGGCACCGGCGGCATCCACCTGGTTGCGGGGACGGAGTTGGCGCGTCAGTGGTTTGGTCCATCGGTTCGACCGGCGACTGACCGCGAGATCTGGCTTGCCGATGCCGCGTCCCTCTATCTTGGACTGATGTACACACAGAGCGCGTTGCCAGGTTCGCCGTTCTACAGCGAATTGCTCTATCGTCGCGATATATTCATCACCGAACTGGACAATCAGCATGACCAACCGCTGGCGACCGGCGACCGTGTCGCCGACTCTCTGCGGGCCTACAAAGGTGCGTGGGTGATGCATATGCTTCGGCAGATGATGTTCGACCTGGAGAAGCGATCGGATCGCGCGTTCCTCAAATTCCTACAGGAAGTCACCACCACGGTCAATTCTCGCAGTTTCACCAATGCCGATATCATCCGCATCGCGGAAAAACATGCCGGGATCGACCTTGATCCGTTCTTCGCGGTCTATCTCTACGGGATCGGCGTGCCGGAATTTGATGTCACCTACACGATCGTGCCGGCCGGCGCGGAGTGGAATGTCAATGTGAATGTCGCGGTCAACAAAGTACCGGCGACCTTCTCCATGCCGATAACCATTCAGGTGGCGAACGAGGATGGCTCGCAGAAATTCCTCCGACAGATGGTCAGCGGGCCGCAGAATTCGTTTGTGCTGGGACCGTTCGCGGCCAAGCCGAAAGAGATCATCTTCAACGAGTTCGCCTCGGCGCTCTCGAAAGACAAAGTCTCGAAAGGAAAGAGCTGAGTTTGATAGTTTCCACCCGCGCGCGGGAGATGTATCGTTAGTCGATGGTGATCGAATACGGCAAACCGGAGACTGAACGCGCTATCCTGATAGGATTGGCGCTTGATTCGCGCAAGCGATCCGAAGTTACGGAATCTCTCGAGGAACTCGTGCAGTTGGCAACTTCCGCCGGCGCGCAAGTGGTCGGTCAGCGCATCCAGGTCAAGCCGCATCCCAACCCGGCAACCTTTGTCGGCAAAGGTCTGGTTGAAGAACTCAAAACGCAGTTGTCTGAACTGAACGGCAACTGTGTTATTTTCGATGACCCTCTTTCTCCCGCGCAACAACGTAATCTGGAAGAAGCGTTGGAGACAAAGGTCATTGACCGCTCAATCCTGATCCTCGATATCTTCGCCACGCGCGCGCGCACCGCGGCGGCTCGTTTGCAGGTAGAACTCGCGCAACTTGAATACACACTCCCTCGTTTGACCGGCGCATGGGTCCACTTCTCCCGACAGTATGGCGGCATCGGCGCCAAGGGACCGGGCGAAACTCAGCTCGAAGTGGACCGTCGACAGATCCGCACCAAGATATCTCATCTCAAAGAGAAACTGAAAAAGCTGGCGACTCAGCGTCAGACGCAGCGGTCATCGCGACAGGATCTGTTCAAGGTCGCGCTGGTCGGATATACCAATGCGGGGAAATCAACACTCTTCAACAATCTGACCAAAGCCGATGTCCGCTCCGCGGATCAGTTGTTCACTACTCTCGATTCGACCACGCGTTTGATGGCGATCGATCATCCCAAACAGATCGTGCTCTCGGATACTGTCGGGTTCATCAAAAAACTCCCGCACCAATTGGTGGAGTCATTCAAGTCGACTCTTGAGGAGGTCCGCCAGTCTGACCTGTTGATGCACATTATAGATGCTTCGGACACGCGGATTGATGAACGGATCAGCCAGACCCGCGAAGTGCTCAAGGAGATAGGCGCCGACGGCATCGATTACCTTATGGTATACAACAAGATAGACCTTTGTCCGGAGTTCCTCCCGCCTCCGTCGAACGGTCATCGGGCGATAGCCATCTCGGCCCAGGAGCGGATCGGTCTGGCCGCGCTCAAGGTCGAGATCATTGCCCTGGCCGACCGTTTTCAGCAAGTTCGCCAGTCCCGCTAAACTCTCTCTAAGTTTGTGCCGATACAACGTTTAGAGGAACGTACCATGGGCAAAAAGATTCTGATCGTCGACGACAATCCCAACATGTCATCTCTCCTTTGCGAGATGCTCGAAGTTTTTGATTATGAATCTGTCCGGGCGAACGACGGACGTCAGGCACTCGACGCGCTGGCGAAAGAGCCGTTTGCCATGGTCATCACCGACATGCGCATGCCGAACATGACCGGACTGGAACTCCTGAAAGAAGTGAAAGACAGACATCCCAAGATCCCGGTCGTCCTTATCTCCGGCTACTCGGTCGCGGAGATCGAGGCCGGCGCGAACGGCCTCAAGCCGGATGGTTTCCTGGGGAAACCGCTGATGATGTCGGATATCGAGAGACTTCTGAACACGTTGTTGTAAGGCATAGATGCGTTACCTGGCCCGCGGAGCGATCCGCGGGCTTTTTTGTTGGGATAAACGGAGAGCGTGGAGTATATTATGGGCGGAGGGTAATTGTATGATTCGCTACCTGTGTCTGCTTGCCGTGGCGCTTCTCGCTCTCCGCGTCAGTGCTGCCGATGTCCATGTGATCTATTCTACTCAGATAGACAATCTGCATGTATCAAAGCATGTCGGTGCTATCCTCGACTCCGACAAACAACTTGAGGGGTTTGTAGTGTCGGACAGCTCCAAGCTCCTTCGCCTGATCTGGCTTGATGGAAGACCCGAGGATTCGATCACGTTGATGGCTTGGCCTCACAAGACGGTAAATTTTCGCACCCAAGACTCGCTTTACATTTATGGGTTCTTCGAAAGAAATGATCATGTCGACTACAACGGTACCTATCCAGAGCTGACTCGGCTGACGGTAACAAATGAGCTCACTGAGAGAAGGACTGTTGTTCCCCAGTTGTACTGGGGAGTTAACCCAATGGACTATATGGGGTGCATACCGCTGAAGGAGAATCTCCGGCTTGATCTCGATTCATCGGGAGAGGTGAGAGCTGTCATTTTTGAAGACCGGATTGATTGGTATGGATATATCTTCACCATTGGCAGTACCAGGGGTATTGTAGGGACCTCAGTCTCTTACTCGCCGGACTTCAGCACAATACTGCATCGCTCAAGTAATGAACTTTTGCGACCGGGGTACTTTACCAACGACACGACGTTGGAATACTTCCGGGGAAGTCTCACCTACTATTATCAGGATTCATGGGATGAATGGAGTCCGCCCTCGGAGTGGACTGCGGTCAAAATGTCGCTCGGGAATGCTCTTGGTGCACAGCGCACGCTGTACTATAAGGGCAGCACTGATCTGACGCAGATCATCACAGGTGATTTCACCGACCAGTTTCCGTACGATGAGGTATTGGTCTGCAGTAAGACATGTTTGGCTGATACCGGCACCATTGAAGCAAAAAACCTGTCATGCTACCATTTCGCTAATGGAGTGCCCGAACTTGTTTGGAGTACCCTTGAAACAGGAGATTACCTGAAATGGGGCGTGTATCCCGAATTCTATTTCGCTCCACGCGGCGCTATCGTCAGTACTCTTCGCTCATCAGTGCACTTCATAAATGCGAGAACTGGACAGTTCGCGGATTCAGTCAATGTTGGTCGCCACATAAGCAATTATGAGTATTTTGTAACCGGTGAGGCAGGCGAAGATCTCAATCTTCTGACCCGGTACAATGACACCCTGATTGTCTATCGTCTGGATGCCATCGTCGACGTGCCGGAGGATGATGCTCGTACCCCTTCCTCCTTCACCCTCTCCCAGAATTACCCCAACCCATTTAACGCCACGACCGAGATTCGCTTCTCGCTCGCGCGAGCGGCTGAGGTGACACTCACTGTCTACAACCTCCTCGGCCAGGAAGTGCGAACACTGATTGACGGGCAGACCGGCGCGGGTGAGCATCGGGTTACATGGAATGGCACAGACGCTTCGGGCGAACCTTGCGCCACCGGCGTTTATCTGTATCGCCTGCAGACTGAAATAATGTCCAAAAGTCACAAGATGGTGTTACTTAAGTGAGAGCCGGAGGGTAAAGAGATGATTCTACGAATTATACTTGCGGTTCTGTTGGCTCTGCCTCTGATCGGTCAAGCGTCTGATTATCGCGTGATTCACAGCGACTGGATCCCGGAAGCGAACTACGTTCAGGCAATCGACCCGATTCTCTCACCCTCAAACCAGTTGCTCGGACTGGCCTGTCTTAAGTCTGACCGGCTGGAGATACTCCTGTTTGACAGGGACACTATAGTACACATATCCAACTTGAACAATTTGGGGTATCCGGTGTCGATGACTAACCTCATTCAGGGGGACACGCTAGTCATCTATATCGACTACGATGTAGGGTACTATGGTGACAGCACCTATTTTCAAAAGGTCTCTTTGATCGGAGATGATGTCTGTCACGACACCGCGCGCTACGCAATTCCAACTATGTGGAATTACCGCGACCGAGAAGCGCACCGTCAGAAGGTGCGAATTGAGAAAGCCAACCAGGGGAGCGAAGTCAGGCTGTGTATTGAAAAGCACATGACGTACTATGACTTTAGTTCGGGGGGTGCAGAATGGTGGAGAGAAGATCTGTCCACCACCATGTTCATTGATCCGGTATCTCTTGCGCTGCTTGAGCGATTTAGCTATCCGTTCATGGAACGTGGGAGATTCAATTCTTCACCCGACAGACAGTTTGCCGCATACGGTATGCATTACTATGATTACCAGGACCCAACGAGCTCCGGTTATTACCGCTTCTCCTCTATGCAACTGCTCGATTCATCCGGCCATGCGGATTTCCAGGAGAATTTTGCGTACGGCGACCAGTGGCTGGCGGTTGGTGATGTCTCGGATCAGTATCCATTCGATGAAGTGATCTACTATGGGCTCAATGCAGGATTGGACGGCGCTCATGCGCCAGCCCAATGGAATCTGAGTTGTTACAATTTCTCGACTGGCTCTCCGGTTGAGGTGTGGTACCGTCCGATCTCCGGCATTCAGCTGGATTACCTCCTTGAACGTGCCAGTGTCCTTATGGCCTGGCGCGGTGACAGTACGCTACTTTTTATCAATGCGGCAGATGGTGACATTTTTGATTCCACTGTCGTTCCGGGACATTCCTCGGTCAAGCAGGCATTCGCTTACTGGAATGATTCACCGTTGCATGCTGCTGTCATGGTTGGCGACTCGGCGATGATCCTTGAGTTCGACGCGATTGTTGACGTACCATCTAGTGAACCACTGACCCCTTCCTCCTTCACCCTCTCCCAGAACTACCCCAACCCGTTCAACGCCACGACTGAGATTCGGTTCTCGCTCGCACAGTCTGCCGATGTGTCCCTGACGATCTACAACCTGCTCGGCCAGGAAGTGAAAACGCTGATTGACGGCAAGTTCTCCGCGGGAGAGCATCGCGTGACATGGGATGGGACAGATAGCATTGGACATCCGTGCGCTACCGGCGTCTATCTGTATCGATTGGAGTCCGAAGAAACCTCCCTGTCGCGCAAGATGATCCTGCTGAAATGAGCATCTATATGAGAACGTACTTATTATCCGGATTTGTCGCTGTCTTACTGCTCCTTAGTGTGGTTCAAGCCGCGGAACTTAGGCTCGTGCAAACCAATCATGTCGCAGGTGCCGGCGGCCTGATCCACTTCGAGCCGTTCATTAGCTCCCAGGGTCCGGCAACTGGTTTTGTGGCCTGCGACCAGAGCAGCAACTCCATCCGCGTAGAACGTTTTGACAATGCGTCACTCTCCCGAACCATCCAACTCCCCGGTGTGCCATACGACGTTTGCCACTACTTTTCGGGGGACTCTCTAGTAGTCTATGCCGCGTACCACACGGTGTACAACCTTCGCGTTGGGCGGTTTGTGTTGGTTGGTGATACCGTATTGCAGAATGACATTCCCGTTCAGTATGTCAATCAAGGCGAGGATTGGTGGTATTTTGGCGGGATGGAGTATCTATCCATCCGGTTGGACAGCGCGAATATGGCGTCTCCGCAGGCAGCGATTCTGGAGTGGTATTGGACCTTTGAATGGTTCGATGCCACACAAGGTTATGAAGACAAGACCATCGCGCATTCCATGATGATATCGCTGGATCTATCACAAGTAGCACGTCTCGGGTTGGAGAGATTTCTCCTTCCAGGTGAGTACCGAAGCGGACAGGGGCGTGAGATCGTTGGTATCGGAGCCAAGGCAGGAACTGGCATGTACTGCGACCCGTGGGATTGCCGTTCCTGGGACTATAAGCGCAACTGGGTCTGGTTATATGACAATGACGGCGACACAGTATTGTCCGAGTACCATGACACCAGTGTGGTCCATAGCGCCCTGGGCGGTGACCTAAATGAAGCCCTGCCGGGCGACGAAGTGGTTATCGCCGGGTACCGTATGGGACTCGATTCGCAACTGGTAGCCGGACAGAACTTTGTGGCCGCGTATTCGTTCGCTACCGGCGTTCCACAGGAGATCTGGCGCAAACAGCCCATGAACGGACAGGTGACCTATGCTCCACTCTCTCTTTGGGAAGGTCACTTTCTGCTTCTCCAACCAGTATCCGCCCCGCGTTCTATTCTGGTCTGGCATTCAGGCACTGGGGAGAAGTTTGACTCGCTCTATTTGAATGGTCCAATGATCCCCCGCGACTTCTTTGCCAGCGATGATGTGCTGATGGGTTTCTACATTTTTGGAGGGGCTGGTGACAGCACCTATCTATATTGGTATGATCTTGTAGTGGATGTCGATGACGAACAACCAGACCTTCCCTCCTCCTTCACCCTCGCCCAGAACTACCCGAACCCGTTCAATGCCACGACCGAGATTCGCTTTTCGCTCGCGCGAGCGACCAATGTGAATCTCACGGTCTACAACCTCCTCGGCCAGGAAGTGCGAACATTGATTGACGGCAAAATCTCCGCGGGAGAGCATCGCGTGACATGGGACGGGACAGATGGCATTGGACATCCCTGCGCCACCGGCGTCTATTTGTACCGGCTTCAGAGTGCGGAAACGTCTCAGGGCCGCAAAATGCTCCTGCTCAAGTAGACAGGAGAGTTCGGCACTTCCCCCACTTGATTCCGCCGGCCAACCAACTATCTTCCGGCATGCGCCAGTACCTGAAACAATCCCAGTTGTTCGCCCAGCTCGATGACAAGTCGCTCGATGAGGTCGCCGCGGCCGCCTCGCTGAAACACGCGGCCAAAAACGAACTGATCTTCTATCAGGGTGATATCGCTCACGCGTTTTTTGTGGTCGCCGCCGGCAAAGTGAAAGTCTTCAAGATGTCCCCCGATGGGAAAGAACAGATCCTGCTTATCGCCAATGCCGGCGATTCGTTTGCCGAAGCCGCGCTTTTCTCCGGCGGAAGATTCCCCGCCTCGGCGCAGGCGCTTGAGGATTCAGAACTGATCGTCATCAGCCGGGAGCGGTTTGTCGCGCTGATAGAGAAAAATCCGGATATCGCAGTCAATTTGAT
>JAYRFH010000008.1:0-3143 GCA_041908405.1 Candidatus Zixiibacteriota bacterium | reverse complement strand
TGCCCCGGATTCTCGCCGTAGAGCAACGTACTGATCTCGCTCAATTGCTCATCGCGACGTGACACAACATCACTTCGTTCGACTATCGCCCGCGGCTTGAAGGCCCGTATGAGCGCTTCAAGGATCACCGGCCGAAGTTGCTCCGAGCCGGCGGTGGATAGCTGGATAACCAGAACACTTCCGTACCGATCCACCACTATCCCAGGTAGTGAATCCGATTCGCCGAACACAACGCGAAAGCCGGTGGTCGGTGACGCGTCACCAAATCCCCAGAGGAATCGACGCATCTCCGCCTGTTTAAATTTGTGGACGAACCAATCAACATGCAATTCCGCGCGACCGAACTCGAAAACTCGTACCGCGATAGTACCGTGGGCGGAATAGGTTCCGGTCCCCAGGATGGTCCCCAATGGGTCGGTGACATACACGATCGAGCCGTGGGGTATTTCCTCAGGCCGGCGGGTCAGGGCTCCAGAGAATATCCAGGGGTGGCGGAAGGAGATTGAGGCGAGTTTGTCGGGCTTCAGCGATAGCGACTGATACATAGTCCATACCTCGGCGTTGTCCGCGACTAAGACGATCGTAGGCTGTCAATGGCGAGTTGTGAGCGAGCAGGAAGGCCGGTTTCGCACAGGGATAGTTCCCCGGTTAGAGTCGTCTACCTGGTGAATAGATGCCGGACTTTTCCTGTCATATCGGGGTGAGAGGATTTGAACCTCCGACACCTTGCTCCCAAAGCAAGTGCGCTACCAGGCTGCGCCACACCCCGTATTCCTACAGGTAGGATACCCCGTATCCTCTTAGAAGTCAAGGCACTTCTCTGGCCCGGTGCCGTGCATCCACCCGACTAACTTTCGTCCGAATGCTTGTCAAAATCGTATAATTCCGTACATTCAATGTCTATGGCCAGAACCAACCTACTCGGACATACCCTGCCTCAACTGGAACAGGCAATGCAGCAGTTGGGGGAGAAGCCCTTTCGTGGACGTCAGCTCCACAAATGGCTCTACCTGGTCAGACAATATGACTTCTCCATGATGACCGATTTCAGCAAACCGCTCCGGTCGATGCTGGAGGAGCGCTTCGAGTTCTCTCCACTGCAACTTGAGTATTCCGCCAAATCAAAAGACGGGACCGAAAAGCATCTTTTCCGGCTTCACGACGGCCGACCGGTCGAGACCGTGCTCATTCCGGACGATGACCGCCGCACCCTCTGTATCTCGTCACAGTCCGGATGTCCGCTGGCCTGTCGTTTCTGCGCGACCGGTACACTCGGCCTGTTGCGTAACCTGACAGTTGGCGAGATCATCGGCCAACTACTGTATGTCAGAGATCTGCACGGCGATGACGCCTTCACCAACGTTGTCTTCATGGGGATGGGGGAGCCGATGCACAACTACGAGACAGTGATGCAGGCGATAGATATCATGACTAATCCGATCGGTCTGAAGATCTCCGCCCGCAAAATAACCATCTCGACATCGGGGGTGACCCCCAAGATCCGCAAACTGGCCGAGTCCGGAAGCAAGGCCCGGCTGGCGCTTTCGCTCCACGCCGCCACGCAGGAGAAACGTCGCAAGATCATGCCGATCGCCGAGACATTTGGGCTCGAAAAACTGATGGACGCGATCCGCTTCTACGCCGAGACAACCGGCCAGCGCGTCACGTTCGAGTACATCCTCTTTGATGGCTTCAACGATACACTCGAAGATGTCAAGGCACTGGGGAACCTGGTGCGCGGGATCCCCTGCAAGATAAATGTACTGGCGTATAACGAGGTCCCCGGGCTTCCTTTCAAACGCCCGACAGATGACAAGGTCGATTGGTTTGGCCGGATGTTGCACCCGCGTACGCCGGCCGTGACGGTTCGCAAGAGCCGCGGAAGAGATATTGATGCCGCCTGCGGCCAGTTGGCCGCGCGACGGACTAACTGAATTGGAGGGCGCTCTCTCATGCGCGTGTTGTTTCTGTTCATGATGTCGCTGGTGTTGACCGCCGGCGCTGTGATGGCCCAACCCGATGTTCAGGTCGGTAAGATCGACCCCATCCAGATCATCTGGGGACCGCAGACCATCTATGCTGAGGTCAGCAGCATGGTAGACTATCCCAAATTTATCTCGGCCAGCGTCCGCATCAATTTCGCCGGGAGGTATCTCAATCCCAAACGAGTCTACCGCTCCAATTTCGTGCTAGATCCGTCGGTCACGGTGGCCATGCCGATCAAGCTGGAGATCCCGCCGAATTTCGGCGAAGCAAAGATCACCATCGAACTGTACGATGTCGTTGACACCCTTGATCCATATTTCGCCGACCAGAAGATCACCGAACAACATTCTCGCCTGCTGTTTACCGTCCCCGATGAGCTCTTTAGCTACATGCAGGAACGGATCACCATGCCGCCGTTCACGGACAACAGCCCGTTTCTTGATTCCGAGGTGGACCGGCTGGCGTTCCTGATGATGCGCGAAGGAAAACGTCTGCCCGAGATCGCCAGTCTGACCAAGATCGACTCGGCGTATCTCAGCCAATTGGCGTGGAAATGGAAATACTATCAGTTCCTCGCGGTGGCAAGAGCCGACAGCTCACTTCGTCCGGCGTTTCCGTTCATTACGTTGCCCGAAGCCGAAGAAATAAAGCCAATTGCGGATAAGCTGGCCGAGCAATTAGCCGCGCAGATAGAGAAGAACATGGGCGGATTCGTCAAAGTGCGCGACAGCCTGATCGCCGCCGGATCGCTCACCAAAGACAGCAACAACGTCCTGCATGGCGGTACTGTCCTCTATAAGCCATACCCGGTGGTCAATGCTCTGCTTCTGTGGTATTCGCTCGGTCGCGGATTCATCTCCGGAAGTGGTGTGATCGACTTCTACCAGGAGACAGATCCGTGCAACACGCTTATCTCGGCCTGGATGTATGCCGTGGTCGGCGGCGAGCATTTTAATGGCCACCAGCACGCCAGCTTCTCTGTTCAGTATGGAAATCCGGTGATTCAGTTCGCGGACACGATCCCGATAATCCGATGCCCCGAACAGTATCCCTATCTCGACCGCCTGCAACCATCAGAGTGGACCTACACACCAACCGGCGGGCCGGAGTTCTTCGCGTTTGACACAACATTGATCCATCCGGCGCTGAACGCATTG
>JAYRFH010000007.1:0-5046 GCA_041908405.1 Candidatus Zixiibacteriota bacterium | reverse complement strand
TGCGGAATACCCCGAACCGGAGGTACCAGTCACGGCAGCGGCATCGAGATAGAAAGCGAGCAAATTCAGTCCGCTGCCGAACGAAAACGCGGCGTTACGGTCGCCGCCGGTCGCGTATCCAGCGCGAAGCGGAAGTATGCCTAATGGCGACCACTCTACACCCGCCGCGATACGCGGCTTGGTCGAAGTCCCATTCTCGGAGCGGAATTTCTGCTGGTAATCGATCGCCCAGACCAGACTTCCTGAGGTATTGGCGATTCCGATGGTCATGACCGACGGGATCGACGTCTCAAATGATTCGATGGCGCGCGTGTAATCATCGGAGACGACATAGTCATCTTCCATGTTATCCACGGTCATCGTATCGAAATTGAAAATGTAGCCGTGTTCTTCGGTCTCTTTGTCCCAGGTGAGCTTGGAGACGAAGTTTTCGATCTTGATACCGGCGGTATAGCTGTTGTTCAGCTTGAGGGCCGCGCCAAGGTCCAGGCCGTACCCAGATCCACCTGTAGCAGTTTGCGCTATCAAATGCCCCTGACCAGCGTAACCGGTCGCATAGGTGGCGACCATACCCTCAAGTTCAACGACCTGCTCAATAGCGAGGCCGTGGAGATATTTGGCGGTGACGCCCACCGAAAGCTGACGGCTGCCGCTCGTGTAGATAGGCATACCATACGACAAACCGGCCGAGGCGTAGCTGACAGCGTCGGAGTAGGAACCGTCCACGCTGATAGTGTCAGCGAACGTGTTCCCGTTCAGCACGAGTTCAAAGATATCACGATTCAGATTGACATCGGCGACACCGACACCCAACACCGTGAAAGCAAACGGCCCGGCGGAGATGGCCATGGCGGTCGCCTCAACATCGGCGGCAAGGCGTAGGCCGTCATCCGGGATCTTGCTCAGGATGTCCGCCTTATCTTGGGTGGTCAGGATAGCGCCGGTGTATTTGTTGTAGTCCGACAGCGTAAAGCTATTGTTGGAGATATTCGCGCCCACGCCGACGAATTCTATCGCCGTGTTGCGGTGCGTGGTCAATCCGAGATTGGCCGGGTTGTAGCGCGCGGCATCAACACCAGACGCGAGGCCGATATGAGCGCCACCCATGGCGACCGAGCGGGCCGATGACTGGCCGCTCGCGAGAGCGTTGGACGCGAAGACCATCGCCAGTAGCGAGAGGCAGATAACCAGGAGCACCCATCCGAACAGGTATGGCCGCTCAACTGCTTTTTCAGAGGTCTGTGTGCGTTTCATGGCGGCCTCCCTTAAAATTCGCCGTCAAAGCGGTACTCGACTTCGATCCGCCCGACGACCGTGATAAAGTCATCTTTGGTCAGTTTCACCGGCTGGCCGTTCGAGCTATGCAGGAACATTTCCTGGCCGATGTAGAGCTTTGCGTTCTTGAGGATCTGGATATCCGCACTGTCCAGAATGATCGACTGTTCGCCGGTGGAGAGAGTGTCTACCACGATGCTGGCGACTACCGGCGCAGCATCAACTGAGATATCGTCAATCACGAGCTGCGGATTCGTATAGAGAGTCGCCGAGTCGGCGGAGAAAAGAAGCGATACGGTCGCACCGACCGGCAAATGATTCGTGACATTGTAGATCAACCGCGCTTCGACAACGTGGTCGGTGATCTTGTCGATATCTTCCTGGTCGATTTCCTCGGATTCAATATCCGTCTCGATCGGCGTCTGCGGGATGATCATCTCGACTGGAGCATCGATACGGACTGTCCCGGTGATATAGTCGCCATCTCGGATCGTTCCACTCGTCCCGTCACCAAAGCTGGCTGAGCCGGAGATGCTTACCTGCGAAGGGAGAGGGGAGAGGAAGTTGGCGACATCATCTTCAACGAAGGTCGTGGTCGCCGATGTCGCGAGGACGCGCGCGTTGACTATCCCATTTATGTTCAGGGTCTTGCCATTGTTGCCCACCAGATTGATATCCAGCGAGCCGGGGAGACCGACTGAATTTTCGAGTTCGATAGTCAGCACCGCATTGACCAACTGGATCGAATCGAAGCCGGTCGGGATATCGATATCCTGCAGGATCGGGTCGATCGTCATATTGGTGCTGCTGAAATTGCCGGTAACGGCGGAGAAAGTGAGTCCACTAATTGACGCTTGCACGCCAAAGCTGTTGATCGAGCTGACTGTCACCTGGTTTGGAGCGGTACCAGCGATTGTGGCGCTGATCTCAATAGGCAGTTCCTGCGGCAATACGATATCGGCCGGACTGAGGACATAACCCGTCAGCGGGATAGAGACATTGGTCGTGCCGGACGAAGTCACCTGGCGAGAAACCTGCAGCGGCACATTATTCAGTCTCAAGTCGGGAATTGTGATATCGAGGGTCGCCGGCAACGCCGAGTTGTTATTGATAGTCAACGTCACCTGGCCACCAGAGAGAACAGCGCTGGTGATGACATCGGACTCAGCTAATGATACCGCGTCGCTGAAGTCGCGTGCGATGGCCGGAATTTCCGCCGTAGCGCCATCGACAGTCAGATCGCCGACGAAGTGGATCTCAACCGCAAACTCACGGCCATCGGCGGAAGGTATAGAGCCACCAGGCGTATGACACATAGCGGTCGCGGAAAAACTATTGGAGATGGTCTGGCCATCGAGAACATAAAGAACCGAGTCTGTTTCGCCATTGGCGATGCCGCCGGCAAAGGTCTGTGTCCCCACGGTCAGGGCGCGGCCTTCATCGAATAGCGTCACCGAAACCGTGTTGAGGTCGATACCGAGACGATTGGTCGCCACGAGGTAGAGACTTCCTTCGGCGATGGTTGCCGAAGTCAGACCTGATAGAGCCGGGAACGTAGCTGGTATATCAAACGACATATCCGGCACGGTCGCCGGGAAGATCTGCGGCACGGCCGGGATGTCACCGATCGGTACAGTTACCGGCGTGACGTTGGGGGCGGCTATCGTAAACTGGCCGAGTTGCTGGCTGATATTGTAGCTCAACGTCGCCGTCGACAGATTCGCGGCATCGAGTTCGACCGTATCCAGCGCCTTCTCAACAGAGAAGACGACATTGCTGTCGTCATCCATCGAGATCGCGTCCTGGTCGATACGGCTGATTATCTCGGGCATATCGTAGGTGCGATTGACCAGTGGAACCGTCAGCTGGGTATTCCAGGTCGGTGCTTGGGGTTTTTTCACCGTGCACTGAACCAAACTGAGCACCACCACGACGATGAGGCTCAGAAAGATCAGTCTCGCTCCCCAGTGGAGCAGAAAATTACCCAGGCTGATCTGAGAGTCATCAGACTGCCTGGAGCGTCGATTGCGTGACATACTTTCCCCTTTCCTCCTGTTTCGAAATAGACACCGCACTCAAGTGCAAAGCCGGTGCCAATCCGGCAAGGGCTGGTAACGCGCAAGGAGACATGAGGATATGGGTAGAGTAGGTGACGGCTCCGCTTGTTTTCTGAGGGGTATCAGCCACCCTATGGGGGAGTCCCTACACTCTTCCCGCAGTTGACCGAATCTGCTCAACAACTTACTTTGACGTAGAGGGAGATTAGTCGATGACTATGTCCAAATACGACCGGATGCTTCACATCCTGAATCTCATCCGGTCCCGACGAAACATGAACGCAGCCACGCTCGCCCGCGAGTGCGGGTGTACGGAGCGGTCGATCTACCGCGATATCATTTCGCTCTCTGAGGCGAATGTCCCGATCTATTACGACAATGGCTATAAGCTGGCGACGGACAATTTCCTCCCGCCGCTCAATTTCGACCTTGAGGAATACAGCGCGCTGCGGCTCGCCCTAGAATCTACACCGCTCAATTTGACCGGGAAATACAGCGAGATACTTCGCCAGATCCGCGCCAAAGTAGAGTCGAATCTACCCGCTCCGGTGCGCGAGCAGAAGAAGACCGCTGTCCGGGCAACAGCGATCGCGATCGACAGCACGCAATCAACCAAGGCCGAAAAGTGGTTCGGAGACATTGAGGCCGCGGCGCAGGATTCGTATTGTCTTGAGCTCAAATACAGCTCGGTTGAATCCGGGACCACGAGTCGCGTGGTGGAGCCGTATTTTGTGGTCTTTCGCGGCAGGGCATTTTACCTGGTGGCGTTTTGCCGTCTGCGAAAAGATTTCAGGACGTTCCGGCTCGACCAGATTCAGTCGCTCAAGAAACTGGAAGAACAGTTCAAGCCGGAGCCGGGGATCACGGCCGAAAAGTATTTTGACGGGAGCTGGCAGGTCTACAGCGGGGAACCAGTGGAGGTGGTGATACGGTTTGTCGGCAAGGCCGCCAAGATCATCTCAACCCGGACCCACAACCAGAACGAACAAAAGGAAGAACAGAAGGATGGCGCCGTGCTCTATCGAGTGACTGTTCGCGGCACGGAAGAGATCCAGCGCTGGGTGCTCGGTTTTGGGGGAGAGGCGGAGGTTATTGAACCAGACCAACTTCGGATGAATATCGCGAGACTTGCCGGCGAGCTTGACCGGCTCTATCGGGGGAAGCCCGGTCAACTAAAGTAGTCGAAGCTCCAGTCCATCAAACGCGCGGTTTTCCGCATTTTTCTGAAAATTGTTGAAGAGCCACTGCCGGATTTTGGCAGTGGCTTTTTCGATATTGGGAATGGAACCCAATTCCAGCAGAGGCGCCGGGGGGGACGCCTCACTAAGTTCCCTCCATTAACCCGGGCTTAGTGAGAGGCGGCACGCCGGCGACCAGGTTTGCGGATCCGGAAAAAGAAATTGACCCTGACCAACGTTTGAGCTACATCATGGGGCGATGGCTCGACCGATCTCTCAATTGACGTTTGCAGGTGTCGTAGCGGCGCTCTACGCGGTGCTGACTCTGGCGCTGGCTCCGATCTCGTTCGGAGTCTATCAGCTTCGTATTGCCGAGGCGCTCACGGTACTCCCCTTCATCAGCCGCGGGGCCATTGCCGGGCTTTATGTTGGTTGCCTCGTGGCCAACTATTTCGGAGGTCAGGGAATACTCGATATTCTTATTGGGCCACTTTTGACTGCCGCCGCCGCGGCTGTCACTTTTTGGTTACGTAGTT
>JAYRFH010000006.1:0-7447 GCA_041908405.1 Candidatus Zixiibacteriota bacterium | reverse complement strand
ATGGACGGCGACGGGAAGCAGTACTTGACGAATTCCCGGATACGTGATTTTCAAGCCTGCCGTCGTAGCCATCAATACAACTACCTGATCGGTATCGAACGAGACGAAGACCGCGATGCGCTGATATTCGGCTCGCCGATCTACTTCGACAATGTCTCGGCGCAGGCGAAAGCATTTGTCGATAGGTGCAATTGCTTCCGGCCGTATGATTTCAAAAATATCGATCCGGAGCACAGCTTTCTCAAGTTATTGCGGAAGAAACGTCCCGGCGCAATGGTATTTGTCGGAGGAGAATCCGGCTGGTTCGAGGGGGCACGGCGGACAGTGGTCGGATTCTTCAAGTGGATCGAGATAGCGAGTGTCGGGATGGTCACCTGGTCGCACGAGGATGTGGAGATTGGCTCCGCCGTGAAGGATGACCAGATAGTTGAACAGGCCAAAGAGCTTGGGAGGAAACTGGCGGGGGCCATGAAGGAGCAGCATGCGGGATAAGCCAACCGAAGAGTATTACCGGCATCGAGCGGCAGAGTACGAGCAGATCTATTTCCGTGAAATACCGGAGCGCCGGAAGGAGATCGACGACGAAGCGGATCGCCTCCGTGCGTTGGTTGCCGGCAAGCGTGTGCTCGAAATGGCCTGTGGTACCGGCTACTGGACAAAGGTGATGTCGGAAACCGCCGCGCACGTGACAGCTTCGGACATCTGGCCGGAAATGTTGGCTCAGGCAAAACAGAAGCAGTTCGGTGGTCCGGTCGAATTCATTGCGGCCGATATGTTCGCGCATCCGTGGCCGGAGAAGGCGTTTGATGTCGTTGCGGTCGGGTTCTGGTTTTCGCACCAGCCAAAACAGGAGTTCGACAAGTTCTTTGATCTTATCCGGAAGCCGCTAAAGCCAGGCGGGAAGATCTGGTTGATCGATAACAATCCGTCGGCTGAGGGGACCCATCATGAGTTTGTCCGGAAGGACGAGTTCGGCAATAGCTTTAAGCGTCGATATCTCGAAAATGGCGAGCAGCATGTGATTCTGAAGAACTATTACGAAGAGTCAGAGTTGCGTGGGATATTCGAGCCGACCATGTCGATTGAGCGAATGACCTACAAGAATTACTACTGGTCGGTAGTACTGCGGCCATAGGGGCTCTCTATTATTATGTCTCTCAATGGATTAGGTCGAAAGAGTGCCCACTCATGCACCCAACCCAACTTCGCCTTGCCAAACCCGTTCTATCCATTATATTTACAGGCTCTGGCGGACCGGCATGGCTGGAACCGCCCTTTGTTCTGTTTGTTGAAGAGAAAGTTTGAACAGCAGTCATAAAGGAAGTGAACGTGAAAGCAGGCATCCATCCGCAGTACAACGAGGTGACGATCACCTGTGCCTGCGGCGCCCAGTACAAGACTCGGTCGACCCGCAAGCAGATCGCCGTCGAAATCTGCTCCAACTGCCATCCGTATTTCACCGGCAAACAGAAGCTGATGGATACGGCCGGACGCGTAGAGCGTTTCCGCCGCAAATACGGCCAGCTCGGCGACAAGAAGTAGTCTCACAAAGTTTGTCGCCATCGGTCAGGCCGGTGGCGACGTACTATTATCGAAACTCCGTCGCGCGACGGAGACCCACAGACAAATTGACCGGCAGAACTCAAGCCAGGGGAACAGCGTGCCCGATCTGAATATTGGCGGACAAGCAGTAATCGAAGGTGTGATGATGCGTTCGAAAGACCGCGTCGCCACCGCTGTTCGTATTCCTACTGGCGAGATCGTGGTCAAGACCGAGCCGTACCGTTCGCTTGCCTCTCGATACAAATTGCTCAATACGCCCATCCTGCGCGGGGCAGTCGCGTTTGTCGAGATGATGATCCTCGGCATTCGGACCCTCAATTTCTCGGCTGAGATCGCGATTCATGAGATGGAGAAGCAGGAAGCGCAGGCGAAGGGGGAGACCGCGGAGATAAAGCCGAAGAAAGCGAATTCACTCTATCTGGCGGGCTCCGCTATATTCGCGCTTGGCGCGGGAATCTTCTTTTTCTTCTTCCTGCCGTTGGCGGTCGCCAATTTCATCGGGATCAAGAAGGATGCGCTGGCGTTTAATCTGCTCGCAGGCGGGATACGACTGACGATTTTCGTCGCCTACGTCTACGCGCTGACCTTTTTCAAAGATTTCTATCGGATATTCCAGTATCACGGTGCGGAGCACAAATCGATCTACGCCTACGAAATGGGTGAGGAAATGGTACCCGAGCGGGCGGCCTGCCACACGCGGTTCCACCCGCGGTGCGGGACCTCGTTCATCCTGATAGTTGCGCTGTTGGCGATCGCGGTGTATGCCGTCTCAGACACGTTGTATGCGGTGTACGCGGGACATCCGCCGGCGTTGTTGACCCGTTTTGGGATTCACTTCGCGCTGTTGCCGCTGGTCGCCGGGACCTCGTATGAGCTACTCAAGCTCTCCGGCAAAACCCGTGACAACGCGGTGACGCGCTTCCTTATTAAGCCGGGGCTTTGGCTTCAAAAGATCACGACCAAGGAGCCATCGCTCGACCAGATCGAAGTGGCTATCGCGGCACTCGAGGCTTCTCTCGGTACGACCCAGACTCGCGTGACCTCCAAAGTCACCGCGCTTTCGTAGCGACGCTCAGTCGCTTTTCTCTGCTTGCCCGAAAGGGAGGCATCCCTGTACATTCACCCAAAAATCGGATCTTGTGATGCTGGATATAGTTGAAAAACTGGAACAACGCTTGGTTGCACTCGATGAGTCGCTCTCTGACCCCACGGTCGTGAGCGACCAGAAGCGGTTTATTGCGCTTAATCGTGAGCGTCGTCAGCTGGCAGATGTGCTGGAGACGGGGCGTCGCTATCGCCAGATCTGCAAGTCGGTCGAAGAAGCTCGCGAGATGATCGGTTCCGACGACCCGGATATGGTGGCGATGGCTCGCGAAGAGCTTGAAGCGAACGAACCGTTGATCGAAAATGCCGAGAAGGAATTCCGTCTCAAGCTGCTGCCGAAAGACCCTGAGGACGACAAGGCGGCGGTAGTGGAAGTGCGTGCCGGAACGGGCGGCGACGAGGCCGGACTGTTCGCGGCGGACATTTTCCGCATGTATCAACGCTATTCCGATACCAAACACTGGAAAATGGAAATCCTCAGCTCCTCCATCTCCGGTATGGGGGGATTCAAGGAGATCATTTTCTCACTCGATGGCGATGGTGTCTATGGGACGATGAAGTACGAGTCAGGCGTTCACCGCGTGCAGCGTGTGCCGGCGACCGAAACGCAAGGGCGTATTCATACTTCCGCTATCACGGTCGCGGTTTTTCCGGAGGCGGAGGAGATAGATATCGAAATCAAAGAGAATGAGATCAAGGTCGATGTCTACCGTTCGTCCGGACCGGGTGGTCAGTCCGTCAATACGACCGACTCGGCGGTGCGCATCACTCATATTCCGACCGGTATGGTGGTGACCTGCCAGGATGAAAAGTCCCAGCTCAAAAACAAGCAGAAGGCGCTTAAGGTCCTGCGCGCGCGGTTGTATGACCGGATGATCGCGGACCGCCAGGCGAAACTGGCGGCTGAGCGAAAATCGATGGTCTCGACCGGAGACCGTTCCGCCAAGATCCGGACCTACAATTTCCCGCAGTCGCGCGTGACGGATCATCGGATAAACCTGACGATCTACGCTTTGTCGGATATTCTTGAAGGAAATGTCGATCCACTCATAGAACCACTTCGCCAGCACGACCAGGAGGAACGTCTCCGGGCCGAGGCTGCCGTCTAATTCACCGGGCCATATGTTCAAAACCATTCGCTTTGCCGGCGCCATTCTGCTGACGATCGTGATGCTGATTGTAGCATCGCGAGCGTCGCGCGGTAAGCCGGAGTTCGTTTCTCACTACGAAAACGGCTACAAGTTCGAGCTGACCACCGTCCCGAAGTTCGCCGAGAACAACAGGGTGCGGGTGACGATGAATATCACCGGCAACCTGACCGAGCAGATCCATCCGGTTCTTCGATTCGCCAGATCCGAGCAGGATGACCTAACAAACATCGCGGCTTACCGTTCACAGTCGATGATCCTCGCGGACTCAACGACCGGGAGTTATTTCTTTGAGATGTCCACCGGAGCGCGCGGCGGAAGGATCCAGTACTATGTACAGATAGTGGATGACGCGCAGTCTGTGCTGGCGACGTTCACAATGCAGAACGGCAAGCCGTTTTTTGTCAAGTATTTCGGCGATGTTCCTAAGATCGTTCTTCTCCCACATATAGCGTTCATGTTCGCCACTGTCTTTTGCGTCGCGATGGCAACCTTGCACGCGTTGTCGGTCATCCGCGGCCATGAAGCACCCGGAACTATGTTGAAGTATCTTTTCTGGGGTGCGGTAATGACTCTGGTCGGCGGTTATCCGTTCGGTTTTGCCATGAACTGGTACGCATTTGGCGGAATATGGGAAGGTGTGCCATTCGGCACCGACGCTACCGACAACAAGACACAATTGCTGTTTGTATATCAATTGTTCGCGGTGCTGATTGGAGTCGGTTCGCTGACCAATGGTCGCATAGGGAGAGATATTTTCGGCCCGAAAACACTAGGTTGGTTCGGGTTGGGGATGTTCGCGGTGATGTTGTTCATCTATCTGATACCACACTCGATTCAGTTCTCGAAAGAGTTGACATACACGTTCTGTTATGGATTCATCGGATTCTGGGCGCTGGTGTATCTGATCGGATGGTTCCGCAGCCGGAGGGCTGCATGAGCGAGCATCTGCGCGCAGACTAAGGAGTGGGAGTAGTTATGTCCATGTCGCTGGCGCCATTCATTGCCGAGAAAACCCGCGTCCTGGCCGAGGCGGGGATCGACCAGGCGGATGCTGAAGTCGAACTGATCCTCTGTCATGTACTCGATGTGGGACGAATGGAGCTGGTCCTGCATGGCGCGGAGAGGCTGACCGCGGAAGTGCGCGCGGAGATTGACCGGATAATAACTCGCCGCCTGACGCGCGAGCCGCTCCAGCATATCCTCGGAGAGTGCTGGTTCTTCGGCAGAAAGTTCATAGTCGGTCCAGCCGTCATGGTGCCGGCACCAGAAACAGAACTTCTATGCGAAGCCGCGATCTCATTCGTCCAGAAGCGAAAGCTGGCCTCACCGAGAATCCTCGATGTTGGCGTCGGCTCCGGCGTAATCTCGCTGACGGTGGCGAGTGAACTCAAGATAGGGGAGTACGTGGCGCTCGATATTTCGCCCGACGCGATAGCCGTGGCCAAACAGAACGCCGAACGGTTCGGATTGAATGGACAGATAGAGTTTCGCGAGTCTGATCTGTTTTCCGCAGTACGACCGGATGAGAAGTTCGACCTTATCCTGTCGAATCCCCCCTACATAGCGGAGCATGAGTACGCGACTTTGCCTCCGGAAGTTCTGGCTGATCCAAAGATATCGCTGACCTCGGGGGGGGAGGGGATGGACGCCATCAAGGAACTCGTCAAGATCGCGCCATCCTACCTGGCGCCCGGCGGACGGATCATGTTTGAGATAGGATATGACCAGGCAGAGAAAGTGGCGGCGCTGACCAACAGTGATTCACGGTACAGTTCGATCTCCATTCTCAAGGATCTAGCCAATCTTGACCGAGTGGTCATTCTCGCCTGCGGGTAAATCAGATGCCGCGCGAATCCAGAGACTCACGGACAAAGCGGGCGGCAACCGTCGTCAGATTGCTCAGGAGACAATACCCGGCTCCCAAAACAGCGCTTCAATACGACAATATCTATCAGCTACTTTTTGCGGTGATCCTCTCGGCGCAGTCGACGGATATTCGGGTCAATATGGTGACGCCCGGTCTATTTCGTCGATTCCCTTCGCTCATGTCGTTTGCTGACGCAGAGGTGTCTGAAATCCAGAAGGAGATAGCTTCAGTGGGCCTTGCCCCGTCCAAGGCGCGAGCTATCAAGGAGTCCGCTCGTCAGTTGCTTGAGGAATATGGGGGCGAAGTACCGCGCACACTGGGGGAATTGATCCGACTTAGGGGTGTAGGTCGGAAAACTGCCTCGGTTGTGCTGGGGGCAGGATACGGGTTGGCTGAGGGAGTGGTTGTGGATACACATGTCGCCCGGTTGAGCGGTCGACTTGGATTCAGCTCGAAACGTGCGCCTGAACAGATTGAAAGAGACCTGATGGAATTGATACCTCAGGCGGACTGGATCGACTTTTCGCACCTTCTTATCCTGCATGGCCGGACAACCTGCATCGCACGAGGACCGAAGTGCGGGGATTGTGTGGTGAGCCACCATTGTCCCAACGTCGGACGATTCTCCACAAAAAAGTAGCAGGTGACCGCGAAAGCGATCACCTGCCTCATCTTGCCTGTTCTGAGAGGTCTTACTTCTGAAAACGGCGTGCGATACCTGCACCCACCAGGCCAAGACCGAACAGCACCATGGTAGCCGGTTCCGGCACGCCAGGTGTGGTCGGATTGGATCCCGGACCCGCGGTGTAGCTCAGAGCCAAGGACGCACTGTTGATGCGCAGGCTCCGTTCACCGGCCGTAATCGAAACATCGAGCGAGCCCTGGTTCCAGAATCCCGGAATGTTCACATCGGTGAGGTTCACCAGGGTGTTGTCGCCAAGCAACCCCAGGAAATCCCACCATGGTCCATCCTGCGAATTCAGACCGCCCCACTGGAAGACACCCTGGAAGCTAACCCAGTTGTCATTGTCGTCGATCCGTGAACCGTCGATCCAGAGGAGAGCTCTCTCGATTGTTCCCGGAGGAACCGAGAGGTCCCCGGGGAGAGTGTGAGACCAGCTCATGCTGTGGTCGAGACCAGACTGGGTGCCGATAGTGTAGCCATCCAGAAAGCCCAAACCAAAGCTGCCGGCCGTATAGAAATCGACATTCGATACGTAATCGTACACGTAATTGTCGTAATCCCATGCCACGCCATGGTTATAGGAGATCCATTGGTTAACCTGCGGCAGCGCCATGCTGCTTCCCGCCACTGCCATAAGACAGGCGGAGAGAATCAGAATCTTAAGCCATTTGAGCAAAGGTATTTCCTCCGATTGCTCTTGTTTAGAGGTTGAAGATTCTATAGAACAAGCATTAAACAGCAATTTTGGTGCCCGCTCCGGAAGTAGTTGTGCCGGTAATTGCCGGACATAAGGTTAGTCCTTGCATGTGCCTTTCGCACGCGATCTTTCAGCGTTTTCCATGGTAAAATGCACCCGTTTTTGTGCATTTGGGTTCACGATTTGTCCGATTTGGGGACACGTTTGGTCTATTTTTCGGAAAGAAGGTGACCGTTAAGCCGCAAAACGGCGACCCTCCGAGGTCGCCGTATGCAGTGCCTGTGGATGCGCTGAAAAGCCTAGTATTCGTCGAGATTCGACCACTCGGCATTTTCCAGCCACTGTTTGGGGCGATCCAGGAAATGAATGATATTTTCCAT
>JAYRFH010000005.1:0-11122 GCA_041908405.1 Candidatus Zixiibacteriota bacterium | reverse complement strand
GCGGGTTCGATCTGCACGGCCGCTGAAGTGCTCAAAGACCGTGGCGCCGCCGACATTTTTGCCGCCTGCACCCATGGTGTGCTTTCCGGCGCGGCGATCGAGCGACTGGCCAAGTCGCCCATTAAGAAGATAATTATCTCGGATTCGATCGACCAGTCGCAGAAGAATCTTGACCCTGACAAGTACGTGATCCTTACCTGCTCAGAATTGATAGGTGAAGCGATCAAGCGGATATCGGATGAACAGTCGGTCTCTTCGCTCTTCGAAGAACAGCCGAGTCGCAGAGAATAGTTGTGTTGAACATAGTATTTGGAGGTAGTTTGTAGTCATGAAAGAGATCTCGATCGCCGCAAATTCGCGGCAGACCATCGGCAAAGGTCCGGCCCGTCAGGCTCGCCTGGACGGAAAGATCCCGGCCGTGGTCTATGGACCGGAGACCACTCCGCTGTCTGTCTACGTCGCCGAACGCGAATTTCGCGCCGCGATGAAGGCCGCAGCTGGGTCAAGCTCCATCTTCACCCTCAATATCGACGGCAAGCCGAATAAGGTCCTGGTCCGTGAGATCCAGCGTGATCCGGTCTCCAGCCGGATGTTGCATGTTGATTTCCATGCCATTTCCATGACCAAGCCGATCAACCTTTCGATCCCGGTGCATATCACCGGCATCTCAAAGGGTGTGAAGTCCGAAGGCGGTATCCAGAACCTAGTACTCCGCGAGCTGGAGATCTCCTGTCTCCCGACCAATATTCCGGACTTCGTCTCGGTCGATGTTACCGAACTCGGCATCGGCGATTCGATCCACGTCCGCGACCTGTCTATCCCGAACGTCACCGTTCTCGAAGACAAGGATAGCACTGTGGTGACCATCTCCGCCCCGACCGTCATCAAGGTCGAGGCTCCGACGGCTGAAGCTGTTGCTGAAGCCGAGGCTGCTGCCGCTGCTGCCGCCGCTCCGGGTGCCGCTGGTGCTGCGCCTGCCGCAGGTGCCGCCGCCAAGCCGGGTGCCCCGGCCGCCGCTGGCGCAAAAAAGGAAGAGAAAAAAGCAGACAAGAAATAGTCTGTTTATTTTCTGCATCATTACTAAGGCCGCAAACTTTGCGGCCTTTTTCTTTGAGCACTTTTCAGATTCTGTCGTATTATAGGGAAGTCAGTTCCCACACTATCAGAGACCTGACGAATATAACCGAGCCGAACGCATTTTTTGAGGTGTATCTGTCGTGTCGCGGACCTGGCTGTTAGTACTCTGTCTCTTCCTTGCTTCCTTCCTCATCCGGATGGTCCATCTCTTTGGTCTGGAGTCCATGCCGACCTTCAATGACCCGACCATGGACGAAGGCTACCACATGGAGCTGGTCCGCCAGATAAACTCGGCCGAAGGCTACCCTGACGAACCATATTTTCGCGCCCCGCTCTATCCGTATCTGCTCGCCTTTCTTTTCAAGATCACCGGCAATTCCTTTTTTGCCGTCAGAGTCGTGCAAATACTCCTCGGCTCCCTAGTGCCGGTCCTGTTATTACTCTTAGGCGCAAAGCTCTTCAATCGAACTATCGGCCTCTGGGCCGGATGGATCGCCGCGTTCTACCCAACGCTCATTTACTATGACGCTTCCCTACTAATAACATTACTTGAGGTTCTGTTTTCTCTCGCGACTATCACTCTGCTTGTCTACTCCGAAGGCAAATCTCGCTGGTTACTGGTAGCATCGGGGATCGCACTCGGCCTCGGTGGAATCGCTCGCCCGACCATCCTCCTCTTTGGGCCAGCACTACTGGTCTGGGGATGGTTCGTTCTCAAACCACAATTCGGACTCAAACAAGCGGCTACGAGTATCGCGATAGTCGGTTTCTCTTCCCTGTTGATCGTCCTCCCCGTCACGATTCGCAACTATGTGGTCGCCGATGACCTCGTCACTATCTCCTGGCAGGGTGGGTACAACTTCTATGTGGGGAACAACAGCCAGGCTGACGGCTGGTCGGCTCGGGTCGAGGGGATCGATGCCAGTTGGCGAGGCGGATACCTTCAGTCAATCGCCATTGCTGAGAAGGATCTGGGACGAAAGCTAAAAGCTTCTGAGGTCTCCGACTACTGGGCAGACAAAACGTGGGCGGAGATCGCTGCCGACCCTGGTCGATATTTCTCCCTGCTGGTCAAGAAAACCCGGCTCCTCTTTAACGGCTACGAGATTCCGAATAATCAGGATGAATATCTGCCGAATGAGTTCTCATCGGTGATGAACTTGCTGCTGCATCGAGGCTCGTTATACTTCCCCTTTGGACTGCTTGCACCCCTCGGATTGATCGGTATCATCCTCTCACTTCGCGAATGGCGCACGTACCTGCTCCCACATCTGTTCTTTGGCGCGTTCTCGCTCTCGTTGATAGCGTTTTTCGTCTGCTCGCGCTTCCGCCAGCCACTCGTCCCGATACTGATACTGTTCGCCGTCTTCTGTGTCTGGAAGCTGATGGGGTATTGGAAAACCGGGCAGTTCAAGGTCATCGCGATCTGTGCGATCACATTCCTGGCTCTCGCCATCGAAAGTAATCACAATCTGATCAATCTCAACATGGCGACGGTTGAGGCCGAAAACCGCGATTTACTCGGCAACGCCTATCTGCGCAAAGGGAAGCTCGACCTCGCCACCGCTGAATACCAGAAAGCGGTTGCCGCCGACCCGGGTTACGGCAGAGGATACAACAATATCGGCACTGTCCTCTCCCGCCAGCGCCGCTACTCGGAGGCCGAACACTACTTCACGCGGGCTATTCAGTTGGACAACCGTTTGCCCGAACCATATGTCAATCTCTCGATCTGTTACTCTGAGACGAAGAAGTTTGACAGCGCCGTGACGGTTCTCGAATCCGCCCGGCAGAAATTTCCAACGAGCGCGCCGGTACACTACTATCTGTCGATGGCGTATGTTGATGTCGTGAAGATCGATGATGCCCTGGCGTCAGCCGAAGATGCGCTCGAATTGGATCCCGTCAACCCCGATTATCAGCGCCTCTTGAGCGAGCTTCGGGCGTTGCCCAAATCGCTTCCCCAGAATAGACACGGCACACAGCGCGGCTAGCGCTTCCGTCCCCCAAACAACCCTCCCAATATCCCGCGGACCACTTCGCGTCCCAACGTGCTCCCTATCGCTCGTGCCGCCCCTTTCATCAAAGCGTCGGTCGGACTGTCCGCGCCTCGCTTGCGAGTCGAACTCTCTTTCTGACTTTGTCGTTCGGCCGCTTGCTCCTGCTCAGCCTGTGCTGCCATCTCCGCGCGCTGTTTCAGCCGCTCATACGCTGACTCGCGATCCACTGTCTTCATATATTGTCCGCGCAGGGGCGACAATTCCATCAGCATCGTCCGCCGTTCATCCGGTATTGGCCCTATCTGGCTATGCGGCGGAATGACAAACGCCCGCTCCACGGGCATCGGGATTGACTTTGTATCCAATAGAGAGACCAGCGCCTCACCCGTCCCCAGTTCGGTGATGATTTTCTCAGCGTCGACCGAGGGATTCGTCCGGAATGACTGCGCCGCCGCTTTCACCGCCTTGGTATCTTTCTGCGTGTAGGCGCGAAGCGCATGTTGCACTCGATTACCCAATTGTCCGAGTATCGATTCCGGTATATCGAGCGGGTTCTGTGTCACGAAATAGACTCCAACCCCCTTGGAGCGAATCAACCGCACCACTTGCTCTATCTTATCCTCTAGCGCTTTCGGCATATCTTCGAACAAGAGATGCGCCTCGTCAAAGACAAATATCAGCTTCGGCTTCTCAAGATCCCCCGCCTCCGGAAGTTGCTCGAAAAGTTCCGACAACAACCACAACAGCGAAGTCGCGTAAATGCGTGGCGCGTGAAACAGCTTCTCCGCGGCCAGGATATTGACCATCCCTCTCCCCTTCTCATCCACCTTCATCAGGTCAGTGAGATTTAGCGCCGGTTCGCCGAAAAACTGATCCGCCCCTTCCTGTTCCAGCCCAACCAGACCACGCTGGATCGCCCCTACCGATGCTGTCGCGATATTCCCGTACTGCGTCGTGAACTGCTTGGCGTTATCCGCCACGAACTGCAGCATCGACCTCAGATCTTTCAAATCGAGCAGGAGCAGCCCATGGTCATCCGCTATCTTAAAGACGGCCGTCAGCACCTGCGACTGCGTTTCGCTCAGGCTCATCAGCCGCGAGAGCAGCAGCGGCCCCATGTCCGAGATAGTCGTCCGAAGCGGCATCCCCTTTTCGCCGTAGATATCCCAGAACGCGACGGGACAGCCCTCGAACGGATGATCCGTGATCTTGAGCAGATCCAGCCGTTCCGCCACTTTCGGCGTCGCCGAACCAGCGGCGGAGATACCGGAGACATCCCCTTTGATATCCGCCAAAAAGACCGGCACGCCTATCCGGCTGAATGACTCGGCGAATCGTTGCATAGTGACGGTTTTGCCGGTACCGGTAGCGCCGGCGATGAGCCCATGCCGATTCGCCTGCGACGGCAGTAAGTTAAGCGGCTGATTCCCGATTGCGATTGTCAAAGGCTGCACAGGAACTCCTTGGAATTTGAGGGGAAAGTAGGAGAAGCCGAATTCGTGGTCAAGTCTTGGACTCTGGATTCTCCAGTCGATTCTATCGATCATTCAGCGGTTCGAGTTTCACAGGACTGGGTATTACCTATCCTCGCCAAACAAGTACTTCTTCCATCTGCTGCCTCTTGGCAGAATTGGCTTTCTCAGTTGTTCGAGAATCTTATCGCTCAGGACCTCCTCAAAGTTTTCCCTTTCGCGTTTGATTACTTCTCTGAACATGGTGAAGTTCTCATCTCTTAGAAGTCTGGACAAGTACTCATCCCATAACTGCCATTCTTCAAGTGAGATCCTGCCTGCGGCTCGTTCGCTAGCGACATATGCAAAATGGCAATAGTACATCTCACAAAATACGTACAGTTTTCTCTGATCCACTGTAAGGGAATCCCAGTATTTTTTGTGCTCCTCGGTTCCGGCTCTATAAAATTCCAGTAAGCACTCCTTTTCGATCATAAGCTTGGCGAGATCTAGGTACTGCCGATTGGCTTCGTATAGTGAATCGCGATTTAGCGTTAGCCTTGCCACATATACTGCCACCACTACCGCAGCAATTGCGGCAACAAACGAGAGAGTCAGTGTAAGGTAGTCCACCAGACCGGGGTTATTCGCGGATTATAGCAATCGCACAAGTGAAGAATCCATGCGAGTCCTCCTATTGGATAGTCATTCGATGCTGATATCAATGCGGAGAGGTAGGGATTCGAACCCTAGATACCCAAAGGGTATAACGGTTTTCGAGACCGCCGCTTTCAACCGCTCAGCCACCTCTCCGGTCTCAGACATATAAGCCCCCCGCGAGCCGATAATCTATTGATTTGCCGCGATTTGTAAAGAAGATTTCTGGCACAGGTAGCAGGGTATGCCGCAACCAGATAGCCCCCACAATGACGTTCAACCGCAGGCCGGTTTCCCCTCGAATCCGTCGTCAGGAACCAAGCTTCCTGACCTACGACCGGAACTTCCCCTCTTTCACCATCTTCTCCTGGCGCTCGATCAACTTTTGCACCAGCCCGAACCTCGGCCGCACAAACTGGAACACCAAAAAGCAGTAGATGAATATCCCGAGGAAATAGTTGTCGAACTCTCCGGTCATGAAGAAATAGATCACTCCCCAGAGCGATATCGCCGCGATCGCCATAAACAGCGGTTTGGTCCGACGGAAATATTCCTCGGTGAAATCCGCCTCGAATGTCTCTGGCTTACGGATCATCGGGCTCTGATATATCTTCGTGCGCCAGAGTATCACGGCCCCCAGATGCGCCAGCGCCAGCACCGCGATCACTGTCCTTATCGTGTTGAGATAATAGAAATCGACCATCGGCGCCCAGCCATTCCCTTTTTCAATATAGTAGCACCCGAGCAACAACAGCCCGGGGAGAATGACATTAAAGAATGTCCCGAAATACAAGGGCTTCGCGATGATGCCGGTCAGGTTATAGTCGGAATCTCGAAGACTCATTTCGCCTCCAGTTGAGCGGCGACTGCGTCGAACCGTTCGCGCGTCGGCCAGTGCATTACTACGCCAATCGCCCCGATAGCGTAGAAATAGAACATTGCGTTGAAATCCCCCGCGATGAAGAAATAAGCGAGACCGAATATGAAAACGCTCTCAACCATCGCCATGCGCACTATCCAGTACTGCTGGAGGGGGGCCTTCTGTGCCTTGAAGTTTGGTGACTTTCTGAGAAGCAGGTCCGGAATAAAGAACGATGCCACCAGTTCACCCACCGCCACTGCCAGAAGCACAACCAGGATCACCATATTACTCTGGCCCGTTTGTTTGCACAACATGGAATAAGCGATATACAAGTAGGCCGCCGGTGCGATGAGAAACATCACGACAGCGAACATCCGCGCCATGTTAAACTGCGCGTCGCGACTCTGTTGGTTAGCTAGCTCCATCAGTTCACCCTGTTCTTATTCTTCCGCACTTGTTGAAAGAACTGCCGCATCATCTCGGCGATCTCCGCCTCGCACACCCCGCCGACGATCTCACACCGATGATTCAACCGCACATCGGTCGGTACCATCACGATCGACCCGCACCCGCCGAACCGGATATCCGGCGCGCCATAGACTATCGTGTGAATACGCGACAACACCGACGCCCCCGCGCACATGATACATGGCTCCAGCGTGGAGAAGAGATAGCAGTCTTCCAGCCGCCAGTCATTGAACGAACTATACGCCGCGCTGAGCGCGATCATCTCGGCATGCGCCGAAGCATCATGCAATGCCTCGGTCCGGTTATGCCCGCGCCCGATCACGCGATTTTCATGCACGACTATCGCGCCGACTGGAACTTCCCCCTCTTCGAACGCCATCTCAGCCTCGCGTATCGCCAACTCCATGTAATCGGGAAATTTGGATGGATCCATGCCGTGAATATACTCCGCCCCTACCATCAATCAACTTCTATTTGTTGTGTGATTTCCCCTCTCCCCTTGGGAGAGGGTGCCTCGAAGAGGCGGGTGAGGGATTCTGTACTTGCCTTACGACCGTTCTATCTTCAACGCCGCCAAAAACGCTTCCTGAGGTATCTCTACCGACCCGATCTGCTTCATCCGCTTCTTCCCCTCTTTCTGCTTCTCCAGCAGTTTCCGCTTACGGGAGATATCACCGCCATAACATTTCGCGGTCACGTTCTTGCGCATCGGGCGAATCGTCGCACGACTGATAATGCGGCTTCCTATCGCCGCCTGGATCACTACTTCGAACATCTGCCGCGGGATCAACTTCTGCAATTTCTCATTGAGCTGCATCCCCCAGTGATACGCTTTCTCGCGATGAATGATCACCGAGAGCGCGTCGACCGGATCGCCATTCACCAGGATATCCAGTTTCACCAGCGATGACCGGCGATAATACGGCAATCCGTAATCAAACGACGCATACCCGCGCGTCCCTGATTTCAGTTTGTCATAAAAATCAAAGATGATCTCGGAAAGCGGAAACGCGTAACTCAGACTGACGCGTGTGGTCGACAAATACTCTGTCGTTTTGTATTCGCCGCGACGGTCCGTCGCCAGCTTCATTATCGCGCCGATATACTCCGCCGGTACAATCACCTGAGCGTCTACATATGGCTCTTCGATATATTCAATCGCCCCCGCCTCCGGCATCTCCGCCGGATTATCGACCACAAGCTTTGTCCCGTCGGTTTTGTACACGAAGTACTCGACGTTCGGCACGGTGTTGATGATCGTCTGATTGTACTCACGGCTCAGTCGCTCGGTGATGATCTCCATATGGAGCAGACCGAGGAACCCGACGCGGAAACCAAAACCAAGCGCGGTCGATGATTCAGGCGTGAACGTCAGCGAGCTGTCGTTCAGTTTCAACTTCTCCAGTGATTCGCGAAGTTCCGCGAAATCTTCGGCGATCGCCGGATACAGCCCGGAAAAGACCATCGGCTTGACATTCACAAACCCCTGCACCGGCTCCTTGGCCGGATTGCTCACCAGCGTGATCGTGTCACCGATCCGGGTATCCGCGACCTCTTTGATCGAAGCGTACAGGTAGCCGACATCCCCCGCGCGCAACGCCTCCTGCGGGACAGCATCGATCTGGAGATAACCAACTTCTTCAACGTCGAATGTCTTGCCGCTCGAGAAGAACCGTATCTTGTCCCCTTTGCAGAATGTTCCATTGATGATCTTCACCAATGGCCGCGCGCCGCGATAGGTATCAAAAGTTGAATCAAAGATCATCGCCTGAAGTGGCGCGTCCGGGTCGCCTGTCGGCGGTCGGAACTGATGAACGATCGCCTCAAGCAGTTTGTCCACTCCCAGGCCAACCTTCGCCGAAACCGGGATAATTTCCTCTGGCTTACAGCCAAGCAGATCGACAATTTCTGCCGTCACTTTGGCCGGATCCGCCGACGGCAGATCGATCTTATTCACCACAGGCAGGATGTTGAGATTATTGTCGAGCGCCAGATAGAGGTTGGAGAGCGTCTGCGCCTCGATCCCCTGCGATGCGTCGACCACCAATATCGCCCCCTCACACGCCGCAAGCGAACGGCTCACTTCATACGTGAAATCGACATGGCCGGGGGTATCGATCAGATTGAACTCGTAGATATTTCCGTCTTTGGCTTTGTAGTCGAGGCGGATTGCGTGCGCCTTGATGGTGATGCCGCGCTCCTGCTCCAATTCCATCGAGTCCAGCACCTGGGCATGCATCTGACGGCTCGAGAGCGTTTTGGTCTGCTCCAGAAGCCGATCCGCCAATGTCGACTTCCCATGGTCGATATGGGCGATGATCGAAAAATTCCTAATTTTGCTCAGGTCGTGCATGCACTCTCTATTCTGGTATAACGGAGCCAATCTGTTGGCATCCAGCGACATAACACATCAGCCACGGAATCGTTCCGGCAGCGAGTCGCTAAGGTAGGGAAATTAGCAGGGAAAGTCAAACGGCGGGCACTACTGCTTCAGATACCACTGCAGCCGGTCCTTGAAATCCGACTTCTTGATATCCTTCTCCAACTCCCCTTCATGCGCAATCGAAATCGCCTGCGTCTCTTCCGACACCACGACCACCACCGCGTCCGAAACTTCCGACACGCCGATCGCCGCCTTGTGCCGCATCCCGAACAACTGCGCATATTTCGGATTTCCCGACAACGGCAAGGATGACGCCGCCGCGATAACGTAATTCCCCGACACGATCGCCGCGCCATCATGCAACGGCGTGTACGGCGTGAAAAGCGTGATAAGCAATTCCGAGGATAGTTCGGAGTTCATCAATCTCCCCGACTCCGCGAAATTCCGCAATCCGGTTCGACGTTCTATCACGATCAGTCCGCCATACCGGAGTTCCGCCAGGCGCAACGCCGCCCGAGCTACTTCATCGAGGGTCTTCTTCTGCTCCAGACTGACAAACCGACGGAATATCGGGTTCTGCCCCATATGGGCCAAAGCCCCGCGAAGTTCCGGCTGGAAAACAATGATTAGGACGATAAACCCGACTGTCGCAAGATTGGAAAACAGCCACGTCAACGCCTCAAGCTGAAACCAGTAGGAAATGAACGCGATCGCTCCGATGAACGACATCCCCACGATGATCTGTGCCGAGCGGGTCCCCTTGGTCAGTTTGAGCAACTGATAAATGATGAACGACACGATCAGGATATCGACCGCGTCTTTCAATCCAAACCGAATGAAATCAAACCCGAGGATATTCATGTCCGCTCTGCTATTGCTTCCGCTACTTTGATCGCCTCAATGGTCGCCGCGACATCATGGACGCGCAGGATATTCGCGCCCCGTTGCCGTGCGACGACAGCCGCCGCTATCGACCCGCCCAGACGTTCCGTCGGGCTGGTCTGCGCGCCTGTCACTTTGCTAATAAACGACTTTCTAGACGCTCCCACAAGTAACGGAAGGCCGAATTGTGTGAAGCGATGCAGCGCCCCCAGCAGGTCAAGGTTATCTTCCAGCCGCTTCCCGAACCCGATCCCCGGATCGACAATTATCCGCCCGCGCGCAATCCCGTGCTGCACCGCAAACGCGATCCTCTGCACGAAAAACGCGGATACCTCCTCAACACAGTTCGCATAATGCGGCGATTGCTGCATCGTCGCCGGTGCCCCCAACATATGCATCAAAATGACCGGTGCGCCGGATTGCGCGAGAACACGCACCATCTCCGGGTCCATGCGCAGTGCTGATATGTCATTGATGATATCCGCCCCCGCCTCAAGCGCCGCGTGCGCCACCTCGGACTTGTACGTATCCACCGATATCGGGGTCTCCGTCTGCGAGCGTAATTGCTCCACCACCGGCACCACCCGCTGCAATTCATCTTCTATCGGGACCGCTTCCGCCCCCGGACGGCTCGATTCCCCGCCTATGTCGATCAGGTCCGCGCCTTCCTCTATTAATTTGAGCGCATGACCGACTGCGTGATCCGCCTGGAGAAACTGCCCGCCGTCTGAAAATGAATCCGGCGTGACATTAACTATCCCCATCACTAGTGGACGATCAAATACAATAACTCTCTCTCGAGGAAGCTTCAGCGGCGGCAAGAGCGCCGATTTAGATTGAGCTGCGTCTGACATAGGCAATCCCCTGAACGGTTATCGCCAAAGTGCCATAGCTCAGAGTGAAAGGCAAGGGATAAAATCGAGGAGAAGAATGCCCTACTTCCGCCGACTCTCTATCAGCGTCAGTGCCTCGTATCTCGTCGCGTCCCGACGCATCATCCCCCGCACCGCTGAGGTCACTATCAAACTCCCCGGCGCCTTCAGGCCGCGCATCGTCATACAGAGATGCTCCGCCTCTATCACGACCAGCACGCCCTTGGCGCCGAGCGCATCGACGATGGAATCCGCTATCTGCGAAGTCAACCGCTCCTGCACCTGCAGACGCTTGGTCAGGATATCGATCACCTTGATCATGTTGGAGAAGCCGACCATCTTGTCGTTCTGCGGAATATACGCGATATGGATCCGCCCGAAAAACGGGAGAAGATGATGCTCACATAAAGAGAAAAACGAGATGTCACGCAGAATGATCATCTCGTCTTTGTTTTTTGTGGTGTATTTTC
>JAYRFH010000004.1:0-1917 GCA_041908405.1 Candidatus Zixiibacteriota bacterium | reverse complement strand
TTTTCGCCGGAGGAAGTTTTTATCTGCTCCCACTGGTCGCGCACCTGCTGGGGGTCGAGCTCTTTGCGTTCGCCGAAAACATGCGGGTGGCGATTGATGAGTTTGGTGACGACATCGTTGAGCGAGTCATGAATAGTGAACTCTCCCCTCTCGGCCGCAAGCTGAGCATGGAAAACCAGTTGGACAGCCAAATCTCCTAGTTCCTCGCGGAGCGCGGGGTACTGCTTTTGCTCGATGGCGTCGATAACTTCGTAGGATTCTTCTATCAGGTAAGGTACAAGCGATTCATGGGTCTGTTTTCGATCCCAATTGCAGCCCTCCGGAGAGCGAAGGATCGCCAGCAGTTTGACGAGGCGGTCGAACGGGGTGAGCGCGGGGTCTTCTATCTGGGCAAGCAGCTTGGAGATAGCCACGGGGAACCACTCCTTGGTTAGACAGGTTGAGTACGGAAGGTCCGGAGCCGGCGACTTGACATTGCGTCTAAATCACGCTATTGTAGGCGCTTATCATTGACGGCCGGCAGTTCAGACCGGCCAATATAACGCAGTGAAAGAACATGAGCAACAGCAACGACAGTAAAGAAAAGAAGTCCTCGGCATACAATCCCGCCGAGGTCGAGGATAGAATCTACGCCGCCTGGCTGAACGCGCATTACTTCCATGGTAATCCGAAATCAGCCAAGCCATCGTACTCGGTCGTGATCCCGCCGCCGAACGTCACGGACGTCCTGCATATCGGGCATGGGCTGAATAATACGATCCAGGATATCCTGGTCCGCCGCCATCGCATGGCCGGATTCGAAACTGAGTGGATGCCCGGCGCGGATCATGCCGGTATCGCCACACAGGTGATAGTCGAAAAGCAGCTCGCTAAAGAGGGGCTGACCCGTCGTGAGCTGGGGCGTGATAAGTTTGTCGAGCGGACACGCGGCTGGGCCTATCGAAACAAAGATATCATTCTTTCGCAGTTGCGGAAGATGGGATGCAGTTGCGATTGGGAGCGGACGCGATTTACCCTTGATGAAGGGCTCTCTACCGCCGTCGCGACCGTGTTCAAGCATCTCTATGACAAGGGGTGGATCTATCGCGGCCACCGAATCGTGAACTGGTGTCCGTCGTGTAAGACCTCGCTCTCTGATGATGAAGTCGAGCACAAGGATTTTGACTCGTCGCTCTGGTATATCAGATACAAAATAAAAGGGTCGGACGAATATCTGACCGTGGCGACCACTCGCCCGGAGACGATGCTCGGAGATACCGCGCTGGCGGTTTCGCCCAAAGATCCGCGCTATAAGAAATATGTCGGGAAGACGGTGATCCTCCCGATAATCGAGCGCGAAATTCCGATCGTGGCTGATTCCTATGTTGATCCGGAGTTCGGGACCGGTGTGGTGAAAGTGACCCCCGCGCATGACCCGAACGACTTTGAGATCGGCAAGCGGCACGACCTGAAAGAGCTGAATATCCTCAACACTGACGGCACGCTCAACGAAAACGCCGACCGCTATAAAGGGCTGGATCGGTTCGAAGGGCGGAAGCGGCTGGTGGAGGATCTGAACAAGCGGAATTTCCTCGAGAAGACTGAGAAATACAATCTTTCGGCGGGGACCTGTTATCGCTGTCACAATATCATTGAGCCGTATCTTTCGGATCAGTGGTTTGTGAAGATGGATGAACTGGCTGGGCCGGCGATCGAAGCGGTGAGATCCGGCAAACTCCGGTTCCATCCGGACTATTGGTCGAAGACCTATCTGCACTGGATGGAGAATATCCGCGACTGGTGTATCTCGCGTCAGTTGTGGTGGGGACACCGTATCCCGGTCTGGTATGCGCCGGACGGTACGATGTTTGTGTCAGTCAACCGTCCGACTAAAGAAGAAGCGAACGGACATGACCCGGCGACTCTGACGCAGGACAC
>JAYRFH010000003.1:0-14577 GCA_041908405.1 Candidatus Zixiibacteriota bacterium | reverse complement strand
TCACATCCAACACACCCTACGAAAAATAGACTTGACATCTCCGCGTTACAACATTATTTAACCGGCAGGTTAAATGATGGAGCCGAAAGAACCGAAGTATGTCTGACCTTCTGAGCAATACATTCGCGGCATTAGCGGACCCTACACGTCGGGCGATCCTGGCAAAACTGGCCAAAGGCGAGTCCACGGTCCAAGCCATTGCCAGCCCGTTTGATATGAGCCTCCCGGCGGTCTCCAAACATCTGAAGGTGCTGGAGCGGGCAGGCCTTATTGAGCGCGGGCGCGACGCCCAGTATCGCCCGTGCCGCCTTCGTCCGGAGGGACTCAAACAGGCCGCCTCCTGGATAGAGTATTACCGAAAATTCTGGGAGGAGAGCTTCGACCGCCTCGAAGTTTTACTACGCGAAATGCAGACAACGGAAAAGCAGAAAACCCGGGCGGGTCATATAGTCGCGCGGACACGCCGCGCCGATCGGAAGGGAAGAAACAATGGCAGTAGAAGACACAAACGCAAAGATGCCTGAACCGATGCTTGTGATAACTCGCACCTTCGAAGCCCCAGTCGCGTTGGTATGGAAAGCCTGGTCCGACCCGGCGATGCTCGCTCGATGGTGGGGACCGAAGGGGTTCACCGCACCGGTCATCAATGTGGATTTTCGAGTGGGAGGGAAATACCACTTCTGCATGCGTTCTGCCGAGGGTCAGGATTTCTGGTCCACCGGCATATACAGGGAAATTGTGCCGCCACGGAAGATCGTCTGCACCGACAGCTTTGCCGACGCCGATGGGAATGTCGTCCCGGCCTCGTATTACGGTATGGAGGGGAAAATTCCGGAAGAACTGCTCATCACCGTGGAGTTCAGGGAAGAGAATGGGAAAACGATCATGACCCTGACTCACTTCGGTATGCCCGCGGGTGAAATGGGCGAAATGGCCACCGAAGGATGGAATCAATTCTTCGACAAACTGGTCGAGGCTCTCAAAACCGCGTAACCATACACAGATTGAATCAATCATGAGGTGACTACACATGGCCGGATATGTTGACTTGTACCTGATTGCGATCCCCAAGAGGAATCTTGCACCGTATCGCAGATTGGCGAGGGCGTTCGCCAACTTGATAATTGAGCACGGCGCCACCGAATGCCGAGAGTTTCTCGGGGATGATCTTTTCCCAAAAGAGTGCGTTTCTTTCACTTCGCAAATCAAGCTGGCGAAGAATGAAGTGTTGGTCTCTTCGCCTGTTGGATTCAAGTCACGTAAACATCGGGACAAAGTTCTCAAGAGCGCATTCAACGATCCCCGGATGAAGAATATGATGACGCAGAAACCGTTGTTCGACATGAAAAAGATGGTCTACGGCGGCTGCGCGACGTTCGTGGAAGGAAGAACCAAACCATGATCACCGCAGAGCGATCCGAGAAATTGCCGCCGGCATCCGACCGGGAGATGTTCGCGGTTCGTATACTTGATGCCCCGCGTGCCATGGTCTACAAGGCCTGGACCGACCCAAGACTGATAGCCCAATGGTGGGGTCCCCATGGCTTCACTAACACCGTTCATGAAATGGATGTCCGCCCCGGCGGGGTTTTTCGGCTGACCATGCATGGTCCCGATGGACGGGACTATCCGAACAAGATCACCTTCCGGGTAGTTATAGAGAACGAACGCATTGAGTACGATCACCACGGAGACACGGACGAGAGTGACATCCATTTCAAGGCGATCGTCTTATTCGAGGAATTCGACGGGAAAACGAGAATCTCGATGTTGATGTTGTTCTCAACTGCTGAGGAACGAGACCAGGTGGCTGAAGAGTACGGCGCACTCGAGGGACTCACGCAGCATATGGATCGGTTGGTTGCATTCGTCGGCAAGATGTAAGGAGAAGTATGTCACAGTTATTCGAGCGATGGACTACCTGGGGGCCGTATTGTTTGGGGATAATGCGAATTGTCGCGGCGTTCATGTTCATCCAGGCGGGGACGACGAAACTTTTCGGATGGCCGGCGGAGATGCCGGGCGGCGGGACGGTCGAACTGTCTACGCAGATCGGCATTGGAGCGCTCTTAGAGTTTATCGGCGGGCTGCTGTTGCTGATCGGCCTCTGGGTGCGCCCAGTGGCATTCATATTGTCCGGGGAGATGGCGGTAGCATACTGGCAGTTCCACGCGCCGGGGAGTTTCTGGACTTCGGTGAATGGCGGCGTGCCGGCAGTGCTGTACTGCTTCCTGTTCCTCTATTACTCGATGGTAGGGGCGGGTAAATGGAGTGTGGACAGCTGGCGCGGGAAGCGGAAGGGACTGATCGTTTCCTAAGACCGATACGAGATTCCATCAATTCAGCGGCGCTAGAGGCAAACCTCTTGCGCCGTTTGCATGAATCGGTTAACTTTGTGCCCACTAACCGATTGCCGGAGTGGTGGAATTGGTAGACACCAGGGACTTAAAATCCCTTGCTCCGTGAGGGGCGTGCCGGTTCGAGCCCGGCCTCCGGCAGAAAAATACGGGAGGAAGTGGTTTCACCACTCTGACGGAGTTCTGTTCGGGCTAAAGTGGAAATCTTTCACTAACTTTTTGTTGGACCTTATACGGTTATAGGTATCTTCCCGTGCGAAAGATTGTATATGTCTGAATTCAAACGGGACGCAGGCTCCTCGGTTCGGGACAGGAGAGAGGACTAACTTATGATAGCAGTAGGCGACTCCTATGAGAAGGAAATCATCGTCACCGATCAAATGGTTCGGCTATTCGCTGAAGCGACCGGTGACAAGAATCCGCTACATTTGGATGACGCTGTAGCAGCAAAGACGAAGTTTGGGCGCCGTCTAGTTCACGGAATGCTCGTTGCTGGACTGATTTCCAAGATATTTGGGATGGACTGGCCGGGTCCAGGAACTATCTACATTTCGCAGTCAATCCAATTCCTGAAGCCCGCTTTTGTCGGCGACGCGATGATCCTTCGACTCTCAGTCAAAGAAATGCCTACACCAAAACGGGCGGTGATCCTTACGGAGTGCTACAATATGGACAATGAGTTGCTTGCCACTGGTGAGGGAGCAGTAAGTCTGCCAAGGGAGTTATAGATGGACCTGAAAGCTATCCCACTCGACAAGGAATATGAGTCGGCAGCACTTGACTTCATTCGCGAACAGTGTACTGATCACCCCGAGCTGGCGCGATCTGAACTCCACGCCTGGCAACGTGCGCATCGGTTTGTCGTGATTCACGAGGGGAAGATCGTCGGATACACCGGGCAGATACCTCAGGAATTTCATACACGGGATGGTCGGGTACACCATCTCGGATTTGGGATCACAGTGCAACCAGATATGCTGCATGGTGACGAGATTCGCAAAGCGTCAGGGCGCGCTTTACTGAATATTGTGGAGAATAATCCACCCTGGAAGTATGCCGGGGTGGGAATGATTCCGACTATTGTCCCAGTTTATGAACGGAGGGGCCACGAGGTACATCGCGATGATACTCGGATGTATGCCCGCCTGTTCAAACCAGAGCGCGTTTTAAACTACTTCGCTTCCAAAGCAACCTGGCAGCACATGAGGCGTAACAACGTCCTGGCTATTCCGATCAGGTTGGGTAACCTTTTCTTTGGCATGACGGGCATCGACCACGGGCTGCTGCGGATCACTTCGTTTGACCCGGCCTGGGATCCGATCTGGAGAAGGCTCTTGTCGGAGCAGTACGAGCTATATGGGAAGCGCGATGCGGACTATCTCAACTACAAACTAAATCAACCGGATCGAGAATATTTTGCCTTTCTCCACCGCGACCCAGTTACCACTGAGATCGATGGTTATGTTGTTTTCAGGCACGCTTCGCATCCGAAGGGTGTGCTCAATTTGCTCAAGGTGTGCGACCTTGTTGGAACACGAATCGCCAAACTCCGGCTGTTGGAGCATGTATGTACTTACTATCGTCCCGGCTGGCACGATTCAATGGTCGCAATGGCGTCGCGGGAAGATGAGGATGTGTACAAGGCTGTAGGGGTATGGGTATCTCGACCATATATGGTGATGCTGCCAAAAGGGATTGAGGAGCAAATTCATGTGACTATGTTTGACTCCGATCTCGACAACCTTTGGTAAGGAATTAACCCATGTCTGATGGATTCATGCTTGTGACTATGTGGATAATGCTCTGGGGTGGGTTGGCGTATGCCCTGTATACGGCGTCCTGCCCGGAGGATGAATCCGAACAAGGATAGTGATCGTCACACTCGACCCTTCAATACCGTGACAGAAGAAAACCCCGGTTCGAGCGAACCGGGGTTTTGTATTGGGATGGTTGTCTGCTCTTAGTGAGCGGACATCGCCATTTCGTCAGGTTTGCGAGAGGCACCGCCCGGAGGATTGTTCGGGTTGCCGGTCGCCAGGAAGTTGATCGAGGATTTGACCAGACCGATGGTATAATCCCAGTTATGCATCCCACGGGACTGATCCTCGGTCACCCAGTACCAATTCCAGAGGGCACCCAGCGAGTCAGCAGACGCTACCACGCGGTCTTTCTTGGATTGGTTGGTGCTTCCGTTGAGCAGGTTGCCTGCGATCAAGCGAGCGCGGAGATCGGCCATGAGAGAATCGAGTTCGGTCTGGTAACCCTCGATCACATCATCACCACTGTAGTCAAGCGAATCAATGTTGACATCGAAATCCGAAGTGATCTTGGCGTGGCAGGGGGTGCACTGCGGTGCCAGAGTGACGGTCGGGTCTTCATGCTCACGCATGTTGAAGCTGTGACCACCAAGCTGATATCCCGCGTGGATCGCCGGGTTGCCCATATGGCAGCCGATGCAGGCGTCTTCAACCGCCGTATAATGCGGATCAGTTGAATAGGTATACCCAGCATACTGGTAACCGCCGCTGCCACTGATCATATCAGACTGCGGGGCATGGTGCGGCCCCCAGCGAGACGGCAACGTATACGGGAGAGTGTAATCCGTGAACTTGTTACGCGCATGGTGACAGTTGGCGCAGAGATTCGCTGCACCGGCATCAAAGGTGACGCCACTCGCCAGGGCGAACGGTGCGGTGGTCCGCAGTTCCAATGTGCCACTGGTGTGCGGAGCGTGACAGGTAAAGCAATGGATGGCGCTAACGTTCTCATACGGCGGGTTGATGGTACCGGTTGTAATAATGTCGACAAAACCCTGATGATCGTGACATCTCACACAATCGTTCGGGGGAACACGGTTGGTGTAGTCGATACTGGTACCGGAAGCGTGCAGCGAATTATTCCATTCGCCTTCGGCCTGCTGCAGCTTGCCATCCATGTCGTTGTGGCAACCAAAGCAGTTCGCGGCCGCTACTTCGTTGACAACTTCATTGGTCACGTTCCGTTCGCAACCCCACACGAACAGCAGGGCAGCAGACAGAAGGACCAGAAGCAGTGTAGTGCGTTTCATACGTCTCTCCTTAGAAGCTGAGATCCTTTATAAGATTCACAGACATTATATTGCCGGTATAGTACTGGGTGTACTCGCCGCCCAGTGTCCTGTAATCATCGAAATTGATGGCATTGTACCGAACCTCAAGATGATGATTCTTGATGAACGTATACGTGCCGCCAAACCCGATATTGAATTTCTCGATATCATTGTCCCGTTTGCTGCGGAAGTAGGTGGCCGAAAAATCAACGACCAACCCGCCAAACGCGCGCGGGGTCACGGTCCCGCTGATCACGTGATCGCGGAAGGTGTAGTTGGCGCTGTCCTGAACATTCTCCAGATTGCCGGTCAGCAGGGAGTAGGAACAGGTCAGGGTGCCGAGGTCGGCGCGACGCAGGGTCAATTCCGGCGTCAATGAACTGTACTCGACTTTGGTATTCACTTCGCTGGCTTCGACAGTAGTCAGGCCGATGCCACCGGTCAAACCCTCAGTGAAGAGCGGGTCATTCTCGCGGGTTCGCATCTGCCATTTCACTCTGAAGCGTCCCCAGGCGGGGTCGGTGTACGCAGCGGTGAATGAATGCCGTGTGACATCCAGATCCCCCAGCATTCGACGACCCTCGTCGTTTTCCTCCGAGCGAGTCGTGAACATACCATTAAACGACAGCTTGTCGGTCGGCTTCAGCCAACCTTCGAACAGGAAGCCGGTCGATGTGACCTTCTGGATGAAGTCATCCTGCGTCCGCATCTCATATCCGGCGCGGATGCCGCCGACTTTCTGGAAATTCTTCCCCAGAGCGAACAACTGGTACATGTTGTCGACAGTACGATCTTCCTCGCTGGTCCGTTCGGCCCAACCATAGGTCAACCGGTACTCGGCAAGCCACTGGTTCTTGAGATTGAACTTGGCAGTTCCCCAGCCCTGGTGAGTCACCAGCTTTGCCACGAGATTGTCAAGTTCACTGGTTCTCTTGATGTAGCCGCCGGAAAGGACTATCCAATCGTAGTTCGGAACGATTGTCGAAGCGACGACATTAAGTTCGTTGCCCGTGCGGTCATTGTCCAGGTCGGTCGCATCATCAAAGGTGGTGCCGCGATAAAATCCGCGGACCATCGTCTTCTTGTTATCGTACTTGATACCGCCGGTAAACCGGGTCTGCTTGTAGTCGATCTGGCGCGCGATCGTGTCGATCACTTCGGCGTCGTAGGTCGTCTGGGGCAGAAGTTCATCGACGCCGTGACGATCGATCATGTTATATCCACCAAACAACTCGAACTGCTTTGACGCGTTGAAGCTAAAGCGCAGGTCAGTCAGGTTGCGGCGCGTGAAGGCAGAGCCATCGAGATTATAGAAACGACGATATTGATTGTTGCTGGCGTTGAACCTGAACAGGCCTGGTTTGCCAAGCTGCATATCCAGCACGCGATTATTCAGCGTAAGATTCTGGAAGTTGGCGTTCAACCCCACGCCATTGTCAAACGCGTAGTTCCAATCGGTGAGGGAGAGGCCGATCCCCTCATATATATTGTAGCTGGTCTGGTCGACCGAAAGATTGCCTTCCTCATCCACCGAAGTGTAACCGATCTTAATGGAACCGCTTCCCTCGGATGCCGTCGTCGTCATGCCGCACAGGATGAGCGCGAAGGCAACCAGCAGTATGAGAGTATATCTTTTCATGCTGTTCCTCCTTACCTCAACCCGTGACAGGAGCATCCGACACCCAACCTGACAGTCAGGTCGGCATCAAGAAGCTTGTCGTTATTGTTAGAGCCGTGGACATCCGTGTGGCACGTAATGCACGCCATTTTGGAGAAATCTCCATCCGCGGCCACCGCTCTGTGTTGCGACACATATGTCGGAGCGATCGCATGGCCCGGCACCGTGTGGCACTGACGGCACATTTGATTGCTCGGCTGGCGCAGCAGCTTGTCATTCTCGCTGCCATGCGGAGAGTGGCAATCTGAGCAACCGGAGCCTTCGGCAGACCAACCGTGCACGGCCTCATGGTCATACAGGTACGGCCCGGCCACATCGGAGTGGCAGTCCGCGCAGACCTTGTTCATGCCGTACGCCATCTCCATGTCCGCCGACTGAACCATGCTGTGACAGCTCAGGCAGTTGACATTGTTGGAGCGGACGGGATGCGCGGAACGGCGCAGGAATTGGTTCGCGACCGACTGGTGGCAGTCGAGACAGAACTTCGCCTGATCATCACGAAGCAGTGAGTTCTTGCCCGAATGCACCGAGTGGCACGACGCGCAATTCATCTGGAGAAGGCTATGTCCGTTCGCCCCGAAGTTGCTCATTTCCGGATGCGGCACGTGACATGAAGAGCAGAGAGACAACGCATCGGCGCCCGTCATCCGTGCGGGGTTGCCAATGTTCTCCTTGCTGGGTTCCTCGATATGCGTCGCCGCACCGGTGTGACAGCTAACGCAGGCGACAGCCGATTTACTGTTCTTGACCTCAGAACTGAGCCGATGGATGGTCTGGCGCAGCGACTGATCAAGACCGTCGTGGCAACCAAGGCATGTCGCGTCATCTATATCCGTCGCTTGTGAAAAAACGAGCGAGGGGGAACAGATAACGGCAAGCCCGGCAACCAAGAGCGAGTATATCGCTATCGCCGGTATGAGTCGTTTTGGTTTCATCCTGTACCTCAAACCCCTAGGTTCGATTGTCATGTTACCGTCATTATCTTATGTCAATATCGGCGGAGCAAGCAAAAATCAGAGCTCAAGTGACTGTTATTTAATAAATTATGGCGACAAAAGGCTACTATTTAGTACACGCTCAGTCCTGATTAACTAAGTCGCTGTCAATAAACAGATTCGATTTTTCCATATGGACACAGATTACCCCCGTTTACACCACAGGTGTCAATTCGTGTTGGGTGGAAGAAGAGGAGAGAATGAGACTTGACCGGACACTGTGTTCTCGAATCTTCCGTGATCAGTCGTTCGGCCAGAAACGACACTCCTAGTATAGAAGAAAGAAATCAGAGGTCAAAGACTTTTCCGGGATTCATTATCCCGTCTGGATCGAATTGCTTCTTGATCAGTCTCATTAGTTGGATCGCGCCGCCATGTTCGAGTTCAAAGTGCTCTTTGTGGCCAAGGCCAATCCCATGTTCGCCTGAAACGGTGCCGCCGAGTTCGACGGTGCGTCTAATAATGAGGTCATTGATGGCGTTTGCGGCCTTCCACTGCGCCGCGTCTTTTGGATCCGCGATCATGAGCGCATGCAGTAACCCGAGGCCGACATGCCCGAACGTGAATATCAGCACACCGCGTTCATCCCCCAATTGATGACAGTACTCTACCATTCCGGGGAGTTTGGAAATAGGGAAAGCGACATCATTACGCAGAATAGAGTATCCAGGCCTAAAGTGTTTGACGGCATCGGTCGCCCAATGTCTTATCTCCCACGGTTTGTGACCTTCGCCGAGAGTGAGCAGCTTTCCGCCCAGCTCTTCACATATAGAAGCGGCGGATTCTGAACTGGATTCCAGCACGGGTCGCGGACCGTGGAACTCAAGAAAGAGGCAGGGGACTTCCTCCAGTCCATATCCTTTGAGCTGATTCAGAGCGACAAGGAGCCGGCGATCCAAAAATTCCACGGCGGCCAGGTCGATCCCGTAGCGACGCATCTCAGAGACAGCTTTGGCGGCGGAGGATTCATCCGGAAACTTGTATGCCGACTGCAGTCGGTCCTCGGGGATCCCCGCGAGCTTCAATGTAATGCGAGTGATGACCGCGAGTGTACCCTCAGAACCACATATTAGCTCAACCAGGTTGTAGCCGCTGGAGCGTTTGATAGCGCGATTGCCCACTGCCAGTATCTCCCCGGTACCGGTGACAATCTCGAGCGACAGGATGTACTCACGTGTGCCGCCATACTTAACCGAGTAGATGCCGCTGGCATTGGTGGAGACCATTCCACCGATAGTGGCGATATCACCGGAGCCACCGGGGGAGGGAGGGAAGAAAAGTCCCTCTCGTTTCAGGCGCTCATTCAGATGGTCGTAGATGATCCCCGGTTCAACCTCAACCTGAAGATCCTCTGGCCAAAGGTTGAGCACGCGGGTCATGCGGCTGACATCGAGTACCAGCCCATTGGCGGAGGGGATTGTTGAGCCCTCAAGAGCGCTTCCGGCACCGCGTGTGGTGAGTGGCACACGGTATTCACGGCAGAGTTTTATTGTGCGTGAAACATCGTCGGCGGAGAGTGCCCACACGATAGCGCAGGGTGCGACCGGCGGAAGGGATGACTCATCGCGCGAGGCCACCGCCAGATGGTCGGCGTGGGTGGAGAATCTATCGGCAGGGTAATGTTTTTTCAAGTCTTCAAGAAACGACATGCTTTCGGCTCCTTACCAAGTGAAGCCTCAATCTATACATTTGAGCTAACGCGGCAAGTTTGAACCGGCAATCGCGGAAATTGTAGTCCATGCCGGCGATCGCGAATTAAATCTTGACATAATAGGTCGTCGAACTGCTTATTTGAGCAGGAAGGAGGTGATTACATGAAAAAGACCCTCATCGTCCTCATGCTGGTGTTCGGTTTCGCGTTCGCGATGGGCAGCCTCACGCCGTCGACCGCCGACGCCGGGAACTGCTACTTCACTTGCACCTGCTCTGGCGCGCCGCTGTATTGCTGCGTCAACAACGGTGTGACTACCTGTAAGTTCACATCGAAGATCTACTGCACGCAGGGATACAACTGCTAACCGCAGCGATTCCCAGTTTTGGAGCGTAACGCTCTCGAAACCAGCGGGAAGGCGACCGCCGTCTTCCCGCTGCTATGTTGTCTTCAACCGGGTTACCTGATCGAGGAGTATCGTGAAAAAGTCATTCCTGCAAAATGTGGTTCTACTGCTGCTTGTATTTGTCGTGGCCGTGGGCGGTGTGTACCTGGGGATAGCCACCAGCCAACGAAATTCAATGCCCGCGGTGCTTCAGGAAGAACTGACTTCAAAACTGACCGAGGGTTCCGGCTTCCCCGACGTTCCACTCCTGGATGAGGCCGGCAATTCCGTACAATCGCGTCAGCTCCTCGGTGAGAATGGGACGGTCGTCCTGTTTCTGGAGCCCGGTTGTCCGCCGTGCGAGACGATGTCCAATCGCTGGCAGGGGATGATCGATGACGGCAAGTTGGGAGATATCAAGCTCATCTCAATATCATTCGCCCCGATATCGCAAGTCAGCAAATACAAGATCGAGCATGGACTTCGCTTTGAAGCCTATGCCGACACAAGCTTCTCGTTTGTCCAGAAGTACGATGTTACGAATTATCCGCTGATGGTGGCATTGGATGCCGATGGAAATATCCGTTGGCACACGTTCGATGCCAATCAGGAAATCGATATGGCGAGCCTTCGGGAAGCGATGTCAATCTGACGACCTAAAGCTGGGTCGTCTTCAACAGATCGTGGCTGTCGCGGGTCATGCCTATCGGAGTAGCAAGTCGTATGTCGTGGGCCAGCGCGATCGAGGCCCGCGTATCCTCAAGTCCAAACCCCTGACCAGCCAGTGTCCGCTTGTAGACCTCCGTGTGAAGCTCCGTGAAGCCTTCGGAAAATTCCACTTCAGAGCCATCAATAGTGATGGAACGATAGGTTGGCTGGCCGGCATCGAGTGAGCTTTGCGGGAGGTCATCGCGGTCGATCGACAGGAACCACTTCACCCGGGCATGCTCCAGTTCCATGAATCCAGCAGTCTTCTTGCTGTTAGCAACATGCACCTGATTTTCCTGAACGGGTCCAAAGAGCCAGATCAACAGATCGAAAAAGTGTATGCCGATATTCGTCGCCAGGCCGCCGGAGCGCTCCAGATTCCCTTTCCATGACACCAGGTACCAGTTACCGCGCGAAGTGCAATAGGTCAGCACGACATCATGTTTTTTCGACTTCGGCTCCTTAAGAAGCTTATCACGCAGTGCGATCAGAGCCGGATGAACCCGCAATTGCAGGATAGTCCAAACCCGGCGGCCGGATTCCTGCTCCAATTCAAGCAGGGCATCGATATTCCACGGGTTGAGCACCAATGGCTTCTCGCAGATAGCATCGGCCCCGATACGTAACGCAAAACGACAGTGGGCGTCGTGCAGATAATTCGGCGAACAGATCGAGAGGTAATGAACTTCCTGACCCGAATCGAGGCGGCGGAGTTTGTCGATATGCCGGTCAAACCGCTCGAACTCGGTGAAGAACTTGACGTCGGTGAAGTAGCGGTCGAGGATTCCGACCGAATCATTCGGGTCGACTGCCGCCACCAGGCGGTTGCCGGTATCTTTTATCGCTTTGAGGTGACGCGGGGCGATATAGCCGCCGACACCAGTGATAGCAAAGTTTCTCGACATGGAGACTCCGTATTTCCCCGCCGAACCACTGACACCCGACGGACTGCCCGCCGGAATCCCGATTCAGAGGTGCGTCAATTATAGCACTTCGCGCGCGATATTCCACCAAAAAAACTGACAGCCGATGGAGCCGAATTCTGTTCGTTGCGGAACAGCTAACAACTTGTGCCGCACAGGGCAAGCACCGTTCGGACACAATCAAAAATCACGTTGATTCCTCAGTCCAATATTGATATGTTGGCTCATCATATTGGATTCAAACGATGGAGATACGCTGATGAAAGAGTTGGTGTTACGTCTGCTTCCGGAGATCGCGGATATCCGCGACAAAGATACGCAGGAGAAAGTCATCGCCTGTTGGGCCGAAGCGATCGAGTTCCGCGGCTGGACCGAGGATCTGCTTCGGAATATTCCGTTCACCCTGTTGGCCGAGAATGTCAAAATCACGTTTATCGACCATGTCCGCGCCGTCTGCAAGATGTGCATCGCGGTAGATGATGTTCTGAACGAGATGCATGGCTCCAACAAAACTCCAATCAATCGTGACTACCTGATTGCCGGCGCGCTGTTGGCCGATGTCGGCAAGCTGTTGGAGTTTGAGATCGTCAACGGCAAGCCGCTCAAATCGAGCTACGGAAAGCATATCCGTCATCCGTTCAGCGGCGTCGGATTGGCGTTTAAGCATGGTTTGCCGTCGGAAGTAATGCATGTGATTGCGACACACAGCAAAGAGGGGGCGGGTGAAAAGCGCAGCCCGGAGAGCATCGTGTTCCATCACTGTGATTTCATAGATTTTGATCTGGTGAACTAGGTGGCAAGTTCAAACAGCCGTGGGAAGGTTTGAGAATCGCAACTATTACTGAAAACTGGATCCCCGCCTGCGCGGGATGAGGCTGTCTGTTCTATGTCGGCAGAAGCCGTGATCGTGATTTATCCTCCTGATGGGAGGTCATCGATACAGAGGAATGTATGTCCCAGAACTTAGTTGAAAAGATCGCCCAGACATTCGCCGTCGGGCTTGAACCCGGCCATGTCGTCCATTCAGGCGATTATCTGGCGATCCAGCCCGCCCATGTCATGACCCATGACAACAGCGGCGCAGTGATCCCGAAATTCAAAGAGATCGGCGCGAAACAGATATTTAACACGCGCCAGGTCGTTTTTACGCTCGACCATGATATCCAGAACAAGACCGAAAAGAATGTCGAGAAGTATGCAAAGATTCAGGCGTTTGCCAAACAGCACGGGATCGATTTTTATCCGGCCGGCCGCGGGATCGGACACCAGATCATGTGCGAAGAAGGATACGCCTGGCCCGGCACAATGGTGGTTGCCTCGGACTCGCATTCCAATATGTATGGCGGACTCGGATGTCTTGGCACACCAATCGTCCGAACCGATGCCGCCGCGATCTGGGCGACCGGACGAACCTGGTGGCAGGTCCCGCCCGTTGCCAAGGTTGAACTGACGGGCGAACTTCGGGCCGGTGTCACCGGCAAGGATGTCATTATTACCCTCTGCGGCCACTTCAACAAAGACGAAGTCCTGAATCACGCGGTTGAGTTCACCGGTGATGGGATCACGTCGCTTTCGATCGATGACCGATTGGCAATCGCCAACATGACCACCGAGTGGGGCGCGATGGCGGGCGTTTTCCCGATCGATGCGACAACCATCAGTTGGCTGCGTAAACGAATTGAATTGGTCAAGAAGCGCGGTCTCGCGGGAGTCCCTTCAGATGTCGACGGCAAGGGCGGACATCCGCGCCTGTCCGATTCCCGCCTTGCAAAGCTTGAGGCAGCTCATCCGGTCGCGGACAAAGATTGTTCCTACGCGAAAATCCTATCGCTCGATTTGGGGACAGTTTCTCCGTATATTTCCGGCCCGGATCATGTCAAGGTGATGACCTCGGTCGCGGATGCCAAAGCCAAAGGCGTCAAGATCGACAAAGCATATCTCGTCTCATGTGTCAACTCACGGGTCGAGGATCTGGCCGCCGCCGCGCGAGTGATGGACGGCAAGAAAGCTGCCCCACACGTCAAATTCTATGTCGCCGCCGCATCGAGCGAGGTGCAGGCAGAATCGGAACGTCGCGGCGACTGGCAGAAACTTCTGGCGGCAGGAGCGATCCCGCTTCCTCCCGGATGCGGACCATGTATCGGAATGGGGGAAGGGTTGCTCGAAGATGGCGAGGTCGGTATCTCCGCCACCAACCGGAATTTCAAAGGGCGGATGGGGTCTCGCAATGCGCAGGCTTATCTGGCCTCCCCCGAAGTAGTCGCGGCATCCGCGATAGCGGGTGCTGTCGACTGGCCAGCCTCGATTGAAAATGTGCCATTGAAGGCATCGATCAAAGTGTTGTCGACCTCCGAGGGAGCGAAAGCGAGAATCAAGATACTCCCCGGTTTCCCGGAGAAGATGACCGGCGAGCTGATCTTCTGCCATCAGGATAATATCAACACTGACGGCATCTATCCCGGCAAATACACCTATCTCGATGATTTCACTCCCGCCCAACAGGCCGAGGTCGTCATGGAAAACTACGACCCCAATTTCGGCAAGTTGGTGAACAAGGGAGATCTGCTCGTTGGCGGGTACAATTTTGGGACAGGGTCATCGCGTGAACAGGCGGCGACCGCGCTCAAGTATCGCGGACTGCAATTGGTGATCGCGGGGTCATTCAATGAGACCTACAAAAGGAACGCGCTGAACAACGGTTTCTTGGCGGTTGAGGCTCCCGAACTTGTCAACGAATTGAAGCAGAAATTCGGCAAGGAGCAGTTGACGGTTAAAACCGCGATGACAGCGAC
>JAYRFH010000002.1:0-2937 GCA_041908405.1 Candidatus Zixiibacteriota bacterium | reverse complement strand
ATAGCCCACAAAGGTCAGTAGTTTGCCAGAGCGGATGCAGAATGGCGCAATGGCCACAACTCTGTCCTGTTGACTAACAATGATAACCTTGAGTGAGACTTCGCCACCGAATACTTCGAGCCAGGCGGATGCCCATTCAAATGTGGCGAAAGGTTGACGGTGCTCAGAGCGAGCCAGCAGGTCATTCCATTGCGTCTCGTGCCTCTGCAGGTCCGCAAGCGAGGTGACCATGGTCACCTGCATGGAAGAACGGTCAGCGGTTGTATTTTCAGTCATTCGCTCAAGGCCACCGATCATGCGAGATTCCCTTTATACTCCGAGGAGATCAAGCGCGCCAGAAAGCCGCAGCTTGAACTCCATCAAGCTCATATCATTACCGATGTTTATCCGCTTCAGATCGTATAGACCATCGGACGGAGCAACAATTCCTTCAATAGTTGAAACCGCGGATTCAAAATACTTCGCGGCCAACTTCATATGTGTATCCGAAAAATCGGCCCGGGTCCCGTTCGGGTACGCAAAGTGCCGGATCGGATGATTTAATTCTCTTTCCAGACGCGTCTTCGAGCCAACCATCTCCTGTTCAGCCTGCTGATCGGAGACTTTCGACAGAATGGCGTGGCTCACGGTATGGGCGCCGAACTCGATAAGCCCGGAGCGATCCATCTGTCGAATCTCATCCCAGGTCAGACCATCGAAGGGAGCCGCATGCTCACGAGTGACAGTCTCACCGAGTTGATGGGATATCTCCGCGATAACTTTCTCGCGTAGCTCAGATTGGACCCCTTTCAAGGCGCGTCCAACCGAAGTTTCCGATGCGCGCCTGGCTGTGTCGGAGTCCAACTCGAATACGGACAAACCGAACAGGCTAAGATCGAGCTTGCGCGCGTTGGACGAGCGAATCAATCCCCGCACGTAGTCGGTCCAGATCATGCCTCCATAAGCAGTCGGTCGATCGATCAGCGAGATCGCGATATAGATCGTCGCTGGGATCTTTAACTCAGCCAGCACCGGGTAGGCGGTCGTCAGGTTGTTTTTCAGGCCATCATCGAAAGTCACGATGGCCGACAACCTGCTGGTAGTACCGGTGCCTTTTCTATTATCGACAAAATCAGTCAATCTGACGGGTCGATAGCATTTGGCCAGATGCGCCATCTGGGCTCGAAACTGGACGACCGGGAGCTGGGTCCAAACATCGATATCTTCTTGTACCACACCATGATACATCAAGATTCGGGTTTTGTCTCGGGTTAACCAGCGAGCCAACAGCCAGAAGCCGCTCCAGTACAGGAGCGCATATATACTATATTTCAGCGCCTGTTTCATGGATAATTCTTCAGGAGCCAGAAATCACCCGTTGATAGATATCCCGCAAAGCATCGAGTTGCCCCTTGAAGGTAAACGATCTGGCGAGAGTCTCCAGGGCAACCTTGCGATATTTTTCGCGCGTTTCCGAGTCGCCACACATTTCGAGAATGGCATCGCTGAGCGCAATTGGATCCTTGGCCGGCACCAGCAAGCCATTCACTGCGTGCTGGATGAGTTCAGGAACACCACCGACTGAAGTAGCGACCACTGGTACTCCGAGTGCCATCGCCTCGAGAATGATATTGGGTAGTCCTTCGGACAGCGAAGGGTTCACGAGCAAGTCTGCGGACTTGAGATAGCCGAGCATATTTCGTTCATGTCCCGGACACAGAATCGAGTCCTGCAGTCCCAATGAGCGGATTTGCGAAAGGATGATATCGAAATCCGGGCCATGCCCGAACATCACGACCTTAATACGAGGGTTCTTTCGGATGGCCCGAGCCGATGCTTCGACCAGATCCTTCTGCCCTTTCTCCTGGCTGAACCTTCCACCGGCAAGCACTACTAGTGCGTCCGATGGAAATCCAAACCGCTGTTTCAGTGAGACGGCCTGAATACCGGCGAAGCGGTCGAGTTCAATGGCGTTATGAACGACCGCGATCTTGCCCGGTGATATCCACAAGTGGGTGAGGCGGTCTTTCTGACTGTGCGAGACCGCGACAATACGGTCGGCGAAACGGATGACGAACTTATCGATCAGCGTGTAGACCTTGACCCGCAGTGTATCCTGTGTCCAGCCACGCGAGAAGCCGATCCATTTGACCTTGGCGCGTCGGGCGGCCATCCAGCCGATAACATGCGTTCGATAGTCGTGAGTACAGAGGATGTCGAATTTCCCGGCGACCAATCCGTCGGCAACTTTCTGTATCGCGGAGCGGTCATAGGCACTGGTAACCGGAAAGAGCATAGTCTCCAGACCATCGGCGGATATCACTTCAAGAAACTCGGGTGGTTCCTTGTGCTCGGAGAACGACCCAATGACAATATTTATTCCCGCCTGTTTGGCGATATGCGCGTGCATATGGAGCTGGCGCTCTGGACCGCCATAGAAGTTGGAGGCGCGCAGGTGGAGGATTCTCATCGCGCCACCACTTTCGCCAGGAAATTCTCGAGGTCAACCGCCAGCGTATCCCAACCGTAGCGGGCCTCGACACGTGCCCGTCCTGCTTTCCCTAGTTCTTTGATGCGAGCTGGATGCTCCAGAAGATCGACCACGGCTTCGGCGAATGCCGCCGGAGTATTCGCAAGCAGGAGATGTTTGCCGTTCTCCAATTCGAGTCCTTCAGCGCCGATGGAAGTTGAAACCACGGCTGATTCCATGGAGAGTGCCTCGAGTATTTTCAGGCGTGTCCCGCCGCCGATGCGCAGTGGCACGACAAATACGGACGCGGCACGGGCGTAGGGACGTACATCGTGAACCTCGCCGACGAGGTTCACGCCGGGCCGACTGCCGAGGCGGGCGATATGCGGCGGCATGTTGCGACCGATGGCTCGGAAAACAACTTCGGGGCGACAACCGCGGATGATCGGAAGAATTTCCTCGATGAAGTACTCAACCGCATCCTGATT
>JAYRFH010000001.1:0-6520 GCA_041908405.1 Candidatus Zixiibacteriota bacterium | reverse complement strand
TGTTGTTTTTCGCATCGACATTGTGTCCACACATCATGGACAGGCTGTGCCGTTCGACAACATCGCCACCGTGCGCATTGAATCGCCGGCGGATCTCCGACTGGTCAATGAACTCAGGCTAACGGTTGGCTCGCAGAACTATGTTGAAACCGGAGCCTCCTTCATTCTGACCGTGCAGTTGCTAAAATTCGGCCAATCGGGGGTGACTGAAGGGACTTACCATTTATCGACTCAGGGATTGGATCTTGGGTTCCCGGACCCCGGCACAGGGCGCGACACCCTCGGTGATATCATGGCCGATCAGCAGATAGACTTTGAAATGACCGCGCCGGATTTTGATACCACGTTTACGCTGACCTTTACCCTGACCAGCAAGCCGACAGATGTCAACACGGGAAATACCGCCAGATTCACCGGGGATACAACTTTCTCGTACACGATTAATGTCGCTTCTACCTTCGCCGCGTTGTTCGTGTCGCCGGTCCAGTCTCCGCCGGTTCCGGTATTCAAGAATGTCCCAAGCGAATTCTTCCAGTTGCGCTTTGACAATGTGGCGATCTCCTCGGTCAACCTACTCTGTTTGGACTCTATCCGGCTCCGGGCTACCGACACTAAAAGGAATGCCGTAGATGTAACCGACGTTTTCGATACATCATCCGTCGCGTTCTTTCTTGATGAGACTGAACTGACCACGGTTGCGGCGCATGCTGACACCCTAACGCTGATTTTTGATGAGTTCCAGGTACCCGCGGGAGAGTCACGGATCCTGGCGCTGAGGTCGAATATACTGGCGGATATAGGTTCCGCGTTCAGCCTGATCCTGGATACGTCGGGTGTGATGGCGCGCTATTTGGATGGTCCGGCGCAGGGTGAAAAGGCGCCGGTGACCGCGCCGCCCAACGGTGGGAGTATATTAAAACGGTCATTCGCTGTGGCCGGCCCCTCGCTTGAGCAGTCATTCATCGTCGAAGACAACCCATGGCATCCGGGAAACGGAAACGCGCGCTTTGCCTACACCCTCGTGGAGGAGTCTGTCCTCGAGTTCAGGATCTTCACGCTTGGCGGTGAATTGGTCCTGAACCGCCGTATCGAGGTTTCATCTCCGCTTGCTTCTCCTGGCCCGCATATTCTCGAGTGGGATGGACGGAACGGCAAGGGCGTACTGGTGCATGACGGTGTGTACATCGTCTGCCTGCAGGTGCTCCGGACCGGGGAAGAAGCCCGGTTGAAAGTGGCGGTGCTCAAATGAAGCGGTTTGTCTGGCTGCTCTTGAGCGTCCTGCTGTTCGGATCGGCCGCGTTTGCAGCCGATGATGCCGGGGTGGAATCGCCATTTGTGCTGGGTGCGGGCGCGCGCTCGCTGGGGATGGGCGGGGCGACGCTTGGCCTGCCTCTAGACGCGAATACGATCTTCTATAATCCGGCCGGACTTCCACGCCTCGAGTATCAAGAGATCTCGCTCATGCATATGAGCCTGTTTGAGGGGACTATCTACGATGTCGCCACTTGGGGCTCCCCCGTTAACGGGGTCGGTGGTTTCGGCGCCGGCTTCATGCGCATAGGCACCGATGACCTGATCCGTCGTGTGGATTTCATCGAGCAGGGGACTTTCAACTATTCATCCTGGCAGTTTTTGCTCGCTTACGGTCGCAAGTTTGGTTCGCATGTCTCGACGGGACTGACTTTCAAGGTACTTAATAGCTCAATTGACGAGTTGTCTGACTACGGCATCGGACTGGATGCCGGTATGCAGATCGAACTCTACAAGAGAGTGTCGCTTGGATTGATGGCTCGTGATGTGGTCCCGCCCCAACTGACGCTTGATTCGTTGGCCGAAGACGCGCCATCCACGCTGGCGGCTGGAATTGCGCTCAACCGTGTCCCGCTGTCCAATTCCATCGCCTTGACTATGGCGCTGGATATCGAGAAGATCGAAGAGCGTGGCGCGTTGGTCCACACGGGAGCCGAGTTGCTGATAGCGGAGAAGTACGCGCTGCGAGGTGGATATGACAGGGACAACTTCACGTTCGGCGGCGGGCTCGCCTACGGTCGGCTAAGAATAGACTATGCTTACAAGCTGATGGATTACATCGAGGATAGTCACCGTTTCTCTCTTTCGCTGTTGATCGGCCCATCTGTTGCTGAGCAGGAACGTCGTCGCAAAGACGAAGAAGCGCAGCGGGGCGATCTGATGTTGAAGGGCGAGCGGGATCGTCAGTTCCAGTTCTTCCGCGCCAAAGCGGATACGTTTTACCAGCGCCTGGAACTGGACTCCGCGCTTAGCTACTACCAGCGAGCCTTGGCATTTGATGAACGGAATAAGGAGATTTTGGGGACGATCGCGGCGATCCAGCGGGTCCAGAAGATCCAGGAACAGGAGATGCGCCGAATTCAGGAAGCGCAAAAAGAGCAGGCACAGTTTTCAAATACGTACTACGAACAGGCGCGGCTGTTCTATAACAAGAAGTATTATCCTGCCGCCCTCGACCTGATCAACCTGATCCTGGACACCGAGCCGAACAATGAACGGGCGCTGGAACTGCGCAATGACATTGTTGGCGCGCGAAAAGCTGAGGTCGCCGATGCCCGCGCCGCCGCCGCTCAAGCGGAAAAAGATGGTCACCTGGTGGTGGCGATCGAGGCATACAATCGCATTCTGGAATTGGCTCCGGATGACGCTGAGGCCCGCGCCGGCAAGCAGCGGTTGGTGGATCGCCTCGACGTGACTCAACAGCTTAAGCTCGGTATCGATCTCTTCAATAGCGGCCGTCTGTCCGAGGCAAAACGTCAGTTCGAGGCAGTCCTGCGTGTCAATCCACAGGACCCTGTCGCGCTGGATTACATGTCCAAGTTGGGTGCCGTGACACCGTTGCCGGCCACGCTAGAGGACCTGCAGAAGGACAAGGATATCTGGCCGCTGTATCTCGAGGGGCTGCGGCATATGCGGAACAAAGATTACCAAAAGGCAATCGATGCGTGGGAGCGGGTGCTTAAAGTGTATCCGAACAACGCCAGTACGATCGAGAATATTCGCCAGGCCAGGTTGAGGCTGCAACAGAAGTAGTCCCCGCGGTCTTACCAGTTTTTTTGTAGCTCGGCCGGTCATCTGTACCTACGTTTACGCCTATGTTCCGTCGCCCGGTTAAAGAGATTGACGCAGAATTTCTCGCCGAAGAGAAGTATCTTGATTCCATTCGTCGAGTGATCAAGGAATCATGCGCGGCGGCCGGGATGGCCCGCAAAGACACCGCCGCCGTGCTCCTGGCTATCGAAGAGGGCGCCACCAATATCATCCGGCATGCCTACCTGTACGAGCGTGGCGTTCTCCGCCTCCGCGTGGTGATTTACCAGAAATTGATGGCGTTTTCGCTTATCGATACCGGTCGTTCGTTCCAGCCGCAGGGGAGCGGGAAGATCGACCTGGAGCGGTTGGTCGAATCAGGTCGCAAAGGGGGGCTCGGGTTCTACATGATCCAGAAGATCATGGATTCGGTCGAGTACATCTCGTCGGCTGAATACAATGAACTCCGGATGTTCAAACGGATCTCGTCCCCGTCAAAAGTAGGAACGTCGCCACTTCTCAGCCGCATGACCACGCTGCGCGCCAAATTCTCCTTTTGGACACTTTTCATTGTGTTTGTGATAGTTGGCACGGCTTTCTACTTCATTAATGACCGGACGACCCGCGAGGTCTACCAACATCTCGATGGGACGGTTGCGGCCTTGGGCAATACGATATCCCAACAAGCCGCGGCCTATGTTCTCAATTCCCGAAGTGATGTCGAATTCGACGAATTGATCGTCTCCTATGTCCAGTCCAACGAGATGTTGACCCAAGTCGTGTTGGTGGATACCACCGATGTGATAGTCGCTCACTCCGATGATATCCGCAAGATTCGAGGGGTGTACCAGTACCCCGGCGGAATTGACCAAAACCTACAGGGGAGTCCGCAACGATTTGAAGTCGGTGGTGAATCGATGAACTATCTGGTGCTTCCGATTCGCACCGGCGAGCGGCCACTGGGCAGGGTGCTTATAACCTATTCATCCGGGCCGATCCTTGAGATGTTGGCTGACGCGCGTCAAAAGATATTGTGGTTGACCGGCGCGTTGCTCTTGATCGGCATAGTTGGTATCTATCTGCTTTCAAATTATTTCGTAACCCCGATCCTGAAGATCACTGAGCGTGTTCGTCGCTTCTCTCAAGGAGACCTGGAAACTGAGCTCCCCCTCGAAGGAGCGGATGAGTTCTTCGAGATATCGCGAGCCCTGAACGACATGACTACCCGGCTTAGCCGCGACCGCAAGAACATTATCGAACGGGAACGGATGGCCAAGGAGATCGAGGTAGCGTCTCAGATCCAGAAGACCCTTCTCCCGCGCGAAATACCCGCTATCCCGGGTCTGGAAGTGGGGATCTTCTATCGCGCCGCCTCGGTGGTTGGGGGAGATCTGTATGACATCTTCCCGGTCGGAGAAGACCAGTATTGTCTTGTGGTCGCCGATGTCTCCGGCAAGGGCGTGCCGGCTTCGCTGGTCATGTCTATGCTTCGCACAGTCATCCGCATTTACGCGGAGCGCGACCGCACGGCACGCGAAACACTCATGAAAGTGAATGAGTACTTGGTCAAAAACATGCCAGCGGGGATGTTTATCACCGTACAACTAGCCATTTACCTTGCCGACCAGCGGCAGTTGCAGGTGGTCTCCGCGGGTCACAATCCGATGCTCTTCTTTGAGGCGACACGAGGACAGGTCGGGCGGATAAATCCATCGGGGATGCCCGTTGGTGTTGACGTTACCCTCAAGCGTACCTTTGCGGACTCGCTTGAGGAACGGGTGATCGAGTTGAAACCGAACGACGTATTCTTCCTGTTTACCGACGGCCTCAGCGAAGCCACAGACCGTACGCGCAAGCAATACGGGATGGATCGCCTGAGTGAATTCTTCCAGCAATGGCAATTGAAACGGGGGAAAGAGCCGGTAGCTGAGTTCGCGCGGTCAGTCGTCGATGAGATCGACAATTTTTCCGGCCTGACCAAGCAGAGCGACGACATCACCTTTATTGTCTGCCGGGTCCAAAGCAGTGCCGAGCGCGCGGCGATCCCTACCGAGACCGTCCAGACCGCTAATCTTCCCGCGTCCGACCCCGAGCCGAACGCCTGATATTTCCGCTTGCCAGAATCGCCGTTTTTCCGTTCATTCTAGGGTCTGGAAGGTCCCGCTGGGAAACGACATCAGAATATGGAAAACATCAGCATATCACTATCAGAATCGGGTCAGGACAGGTCTGTCTCTGAGATCCGGGTCGATGGCGTCATAGATACACTGACCGCCGGTGAACTGGAAGAAGTGATCGACTCTCTCCTGAAGCGCGGCCGTTACAAGATCGTCTTTGACCTGGCCGGAGTTGACTATATCTCCTCGGCAGGGTGGGGTATTTTCATCTCGCACATCAAAGAAGTGCGGGGGCGCGGGGGGGACATCAAGCTCGCCAACATGATCCCCAACGTCTATGAGATCTATTTGCTGTTGGAGTTCGATAACGTCTTGCAGTCATTCGAGTCGGTGGACGACGCTCGCGACCGGTTTGATTCGACACCCGCAGATGGCGGGTTAAAAAAAAAAGACCGGCAAGTAACCCACCTGACGGTCGTTGATAAATTCGCCTCCGGGCGTGAGCAGTACGGTTCCACCGCTACATTAGTTGATGACCCCAGAGTTGCCGTCGCGCCGGAAAACCCTGTCACACGCGTTCTTCAGGCAGTCAAAAATGACCCCTTTGCGACCATAGGGGAGTTGAAGCGTGAGGTGAATCGACGGCCGGGGACCGAGATTCTGGGCTGGTGGAAAGTTTTCTCGATCCTGCGGTCGCATGGCTTGCTCACACGCCGGGCCCGCTTTCAATTTGTGCGCCGGCATTACTAGCGGCACAGCACGATTTCTGTTGACAAAATCTCCCTTTCATACATTATATTACAGTATCACAACACGTTAATGTCTGGAATGGCACTAACTATGACACTGGAAACAGCCCTGCTGATCATCCTGGGCCTGCTTTGCGCGCTCCTGTCGGTATTGCTTGTTGTCCGCATTCGGAGAGAAAAGCATCAGGGGACCAGTATCCAGGGGATGTCACTCCAGGAGTTCTCTGATTTTCTCCTCTCTAATTCTGTCGACGGTAAGATCCTGACCATTGCGGGAAAGGTCTCTGAAGTACTCAAGACCACCTGCAAATGTGAACGCATTATCTTTTTGCGCAAGCAGCGTGGCATGCTCGAGATGAACTACTACTACGGGCTGTCCGCCTTCAGCCGGACCGAGTTCCGCGCAAAGTTCACCCCCGAACTCGCGGCTATACTGCGCCGATCATTCCTGCCGCAAAAAATCGAGACGTTGACGACCGCCTTGCCCAAGGATATTTACGAACGTTTCCGCGAATTTGGCATCGATAGATTCTTTCCCATTTTTTGGCGCGATAATCTTTACGGCGTCTACTTCCTAAAGAGCAATCCGGAGAC